>JANPEG010000001.1:0-9736 GCA_031431855.1 Akkermansiaceae bacterium
AAGGTGATCGATATCGTCGATGACACCCTCACCTTTTTTCAGTTTGAGGATATAACGAACGGCTGCGAGGAAATCCTCAGGAACCATGATGCGTTGATCGGAATCAACGCTGATGCCGAGCTTCTGGTTGATTTTGTAACGGCCGACGCGAGTAAGGTCATATTTCTTCGCATCGAAGAAGAGACGCTTGAGCAAGGCGCGAGCATTGGAAGCTGTCGGTGGATCACCTGGGCGAAGTTTGCGATAGATGTCTTTGAGGGCTGATTCCTCGTCTTTAGCAGGATCTTTGCGGAGGGATTTGAGAAGGATCTCGTCTTCGCGTCCGTCGATGACCTCAAGTTTTTTATGACCGAGGCTGACCAGTTGTTTCACGATGCCAGCGGTAAGCGGCTCGTAGGCTTTGGCGATGACCAATTCTCCATCGAGGATGTCTTCGAAAGGAACTTTGTGACCGAGTTCTGCTTCGTCGATCTTGCTGCCGAGAGCAAGGTTTTCGATGGAGTAGAAGTGGCTGACGATATCGCGATCGGTTGGGTAACCGAGAACGCGAAGGAAAGTGGTAGCGAGGAATTTACGACGACGGCGACGGCGGTCGAGGTAAACATAGAGAAGATCGTTGGTATCGAACTGCACTTCCAACCATGAACCACGGTCAGGAATGATACGGAAGCTGTGAAGCATTTTTCCGTTAAGGTGCTGGGAAGTTTCGAAACAGATACCAGGTGAACGATGGAGCTGAGAAACGATCACGCGCTCTGCACCGTTGATAATGAAAGTACCACGGCGGGTCATCATGGGGAGTTCGCCCATGTAAACGCGCTCTTTTTTGGTGCCGGTTTCATCCTTCAATTTGAAGGTCACATAGAGGGCAGCAGAGAAGGACTCGCTATTGCGAAGAGATTCGAGCGAAGTGATTTTTGGATCTTCGATATCGTACGAAACGAAATCGAGTTCGATTGCTTCGTCATACGATTTGATCGGGAATACTTCGCGAAAGACTGCTTGCAGACCTCCGTCGGAGCGATCTCCTGGAGCGACATCTTTTTGTAAGAAATCGTCGTAAGACCTGCTCTGGACTTCAATGAGGTTAGGTGGGTCAATGACCTCTTCAAATTTACCAAAATAGAGACGTTCAGCCATGATGTGTGGTGGTGGTGGGTGTTACGAGTTTGAGCCCGAGCCGGTTAAGGTTCGAGCGGAGTTAGGATCAGGAGATGTGAGAAGGATACAAATAGTCGAGAGCGACGCGTAATGCCGCGGTTTTGAGTGGTGTCACGCGTCGGTTCCGGTTTTGCAAAGTATTGAATGATTTTAATGAGGAAAATGCCCGGAGCGGCAGAACCGCTCCGGGTAAAATCCGTAACGAATTACTTGAGCTCGATTTTCGCGCCAGCTTCTTCAAGCTTTTTCTTGGCGGTTTCGGCAGCGTCCTTAGAAACACCTTCGAGGATGTTAGCAGGTGCGCTTTCGACGAGTTTCTTGGCGTCAGCAAGGCCGAGACCAGGAGCAACTTCACGAACTGCCTTAATGACAGCGATCTTGTTAGCACCACAGTCGGTGATGACGACATTGAACTCAGTTTTTTCTTCTGCGGCTTCAACCGGACCGGCGGCGGCAGGGCCAGCGGCCACAGCAGCTGCGGCGGAGACGCCCCAGGTTTCTTCGAGTTGTTTAACGAGGTCGACAGCTTCCAGAACGGTAAGCTTGCCGAGTTCTTCTACGAGGTTTGCAATATTTGACATGTTATTTTCTCCTTTGCGGTATCGTCGCCCCCGGAGCTTCCGGAGATTTCAATTTCCCTGCTGGGAAACCGACGAGGAACCATTTTAATCAGGTCATTGCGTGGAGACGCGACAGACCATCCATTCAGATTGTTTATTATTCGGCAGCTGCTGCTTCTTCAGTTGGTTCGGTTTTAGCATCTTCAGCAGAATCTTTCGATCCTTCCGATTTGAAATGCGCGCGTTCTGGATCGAATTTCTCGAGCAAGATACGTGCGATGCGAGTTGCCGGTTCGTTGATGAGGCCGAGAAGTTGCGAGAGAACCGCTTCGCGAGAAGGAATATCGGCAAGCATCTTGAGCTTGGCGGAATCGAGGATATCGGTTCCGAGGATACCGACCTTCATTTCGGGTTTCTTGAATTCCTTTTCGAAATTCTTGAGAACTTTTGCGGCAGAGAACACTTCAGAATTTCCGGTTACGAAAGCGGTTTGACCGACGAGATCGGCACCGACATCCGGAAGACCAGCTTCGGAAAGGGCTTTGCGCATGTAGCTGTTCTTGGCAACGGTGCACTTGGCTCCGTTGTCACCCAAGCGGTTGCGAAGCTCGCTGAACTGAGGAACGGTGAGGCCAGTGTAATCGATGACGATCACATAAGGAGAGTCGTTGACGCGTGACAGCAGTCCATTGATGATGATTTGTTTGTCTGGATTCATGGTCGTTGGGTGCTGGGGTTATGCGGTTGCTTTTGCGGTGTAGGATGCTGCCTCAAGTGGCAGACCTGGAAGCATCGAGGCGGCGAGAGTCACGGCCTGGACGAAGTTTCCTTTTGCGGATGGTGGTTTGGAACGAACCACGCTGTCGAGGAACGCACGAGCGTTTTCTTCGAGTTGTTTGTCGTCGAAGCTGGCTTTGCCGATGGCTCCGGAGATGTTGCCGTTTTTGTCGAGTTTGTAATCGATACGACCGGCTTTGACTTCTTTGACGGCTTTCGCAACGTCGTCAGTAACTGTTCCGGTTTTCGGGTTCGGCATCAAACCGCGAGGTCCGAGGACACGAGCGATTTTACGGACTTCGGCCATCGCATCTGGAGTGGCGATTGCGGAATCGAAGTCAACGAAACCTTCTTGAATTTTCTTGATGAGATCTTCGTAACCAACGTGTTCTGCACCAGCAGCAACGGCGGCCTCAGCGGCAGCACCTTGTGCGAATACGACGACGCGGACGTTTTTACCTGTTCCGTGAGGAAGGGCGACGGAGCCACGAACCATTTGGTCGCTTTTCCGTGGGTCGACACCAAGCTTGAACGAAAGTGTCACAGTAGGAATGAACTTCGGTGCTGGTAGATTCTTCATGGTGCTGATCGCATCCTTGAGAGAATAGGATTTATCGGAGCCAACCTGTTCGGCGGCTTTTCTGTAGCGTTTGCTGCGTTTAATTGACATGTGTTTGTTTGGTTTGCAGTGATAACGGATGAGTCGGGTGACTCACCCTCTTGCGGTGTCCGAAGACCGTTTTGAAACGGCTAACGGACTGAGAGTATTACATTCCTTCGACTTCGAGGCCCATCTGGCGAGCGGTGCCAGCAAGGATGCGGGCTGCTGCTTCTGGATCTTTGGTGTTAAGGTCAGGCATTTTGATTTTCACAACTTCCATGAGCTGAGCTTTGGAAATCTTGCCGACTTTTTTCTTGTTAGGTTCGCTGGAGCCGGAAGCAAGTCCTGCTATTTTTTTCAGCAAGTTACCTGCGGGTGGACGCTTGGTGATGAAGGTGAAGGATTTATCTTTGTAGACAGAAATAACGACTGGAAGGATGTCACCTGACTGAGATTGAGTTGACGCATTGAACTCTTTGCAGAATCCCATGATGTTTACGCCTGCTTGACCGAGAGCTGGTCCGACTGGTGGTGATGGGTTGGCTGCTCCAGCAGGGATCTGGAGTTTGATGATTTTGATAACTTCCTTGGCCATGGTATTAGTATTTAAAAATTGGGTAGCAGATTGTCTTAAGTGGTAATTTGAAATTCAACGGTATCATTCGCGCTCGACCTGCCAGTATTCGAGTTCGACTGGGGTGGTGCGTCCGAAGATATCGACGGCCACACGGAGTTTACCGCGCTCTGGGTCGATTTCCTCGACCACGCCGTTTTGTGATTGGAATGGACCATCGGCGACTTTGACCGTGTCTCCGACTTCGAAAGAAATCGCAGGACGAACGGTTTCTTCGCGCTCTTGGATTTGGGAAAGCATGGCCTCAACTTCGCGCGGACGCATCGGAGCTGGACGGTCTTTAGTGCCGGCGAAGCCGATCACGCCTTCAATTTCTTTGATGAAGAACCAGGTTTTCTCAACCAGCTGGTTATCTTCAGTCGCGAGATACATATTTACGATGATGTAACCTGGGAAGAATTTCTTCTTAGTCTCAGTTTTTTTGCCGCGTTTGATTTCAGAAACGATCTCTGTCGGGACTAGCACCTCGCGGATGTAGTCTTGCATTTCCTCAGCTTCAACCTGGCGGGCGATGCGCTCACGCACCTTGCCTTCCATGCCCGAAAGCACTTGGACAACATACCATTGGTCTTTATATTCTTTGGAATTTGGCATTGGAGATAAGGAGTTAAGCAGAAAAATTAGAGGGAAATTTTGGTTAGAAAGCCAACCACGTAAACTTGCACGAAGTCCCAAAACTGTACGAAACCTGCAAGCAGAATGACGGCGATAAGAACGACGATCGTAGAGTCTACGAGTTCTTTATACTTTTTAAGGCCGCGTGCTTTAGGATCAGAATCCCATGGCCAACTGGCTTTACGAAGTTCTCCTTTGACCTCACCGATGAAGTTCGAGACTTTAGCCAGATTGCGGATCAGCAGGATGAGCAGAACCAACACGATCGCGTAAACGATTCCGGTGGCGATCCAACTATCGCTGATCTTAATGTATTCGAGAAATTTCATTCGCTGTGAAGGTATAACGGAAAGTGGCACGCCAGGAGGGACTCGAACCCCCAACATTCGGTTTTGGAGACCGACGCTCTACCAATTGAACTACTGACGCGTTTGATTGAGAAAATGTTAGGTTTTGAGGCGACTTTAGGGCACCCCGGTTTAGCGGGGTGCCCCAAGTGCTTGGCTCATCTGTTAGCTTGCACTAACCGATGCACCGTTGATTTGTATTACTTGATGATTTCACCAACGCGACCTGCACCGACGGTACGGCCACCTTCGCGGATAGCGAAACGCATGGTTGGTTCCATGGCGATTGGGTTGATGAGTTCAACTTCCAAGTTGATGTTGTCACCAGGCATCACCATTTCGACTCCTTCTGGGAGTTTGATGCTGCCGGTTACGTCTGTCGTGCGGAAGTAGAACTGTGGACGATAGTTCGAGAAGAACGGGGTGTGGCGGCCACCTTCTTCTTTGGAAAGAACGTAGATCTCGGATTTGAAGATCGTGTGACCTTTCACGGTGCCTGGCTTAGCCATAACTTGACCACGCTCTACATCGGTTTTCTTGAGACCACGGACGAGAAGTCCGACGTTGTCACCTGCACGACCTTCGTCGAGAAGTTTACGGAACATTTCGATGTCGGTAACGGTGGTTTTCTGTGTGTCACGGATACCAACGATTTCTACTTCTTCCATTTTCTTGACGATACCACGCTCAACACGACCGGTGCAGACAGTGCCGCGACCTTCAATGGAGAACACGTCTTCGATTGGCATGAGGAAAGTTTTGTCGATTGGACGCTCTGGCAGAGGGATGTAGGAATCCACTGCGTCCATGAGTTTCATGACATTGGCCATGTGCACTGGATCGCCTTCGAGGGCTTTCACAGCGGAACCAGCAACGATTGGAATGTCATCACCTGGATAATCGTATGAGGAAAGAAGATCGCGGATCTCCATTTCGACGAGCTCGATGAGTTCTGCATCGTCAACAAGGTCAACCTTGTTCATGAAAACAACGAGAGCAGGAACACCCACTTGGCGAGCAAGAAGGATGTGCTCACGTGTTTGAGGCATTGGGCCGTCAGCAGCGGAAACCACGAGGATGGCGCCGTCCATTTGAGCCGCACCGGTGATCATGTTTTTCACGTAGTCGGCGTGTCCTGGGCAGTCAACGTGTGCATAGTGACGCTCTAAGGTTTCGTATTCAACGTGTGCAGTGTTGATCGTGATACCGCGCTCACGTTCTTCGGGAGCAGCATCGATGTCCGCATAGGATTGCTTCTTGGCTAGACCTTTTTCAGCAAGCGTATTTGTGATAGCTGCGGTGAGGGTGGTTTTGCCGTGGTCGACGTGACCGATGGTGCCGATGTTAACGTGCGGCTTATTGCGTTGGAATTGTTCTTTGGCCATTTTCTTATTGGTTTCGCTGAGAAGTTTCTGAGAAGTTTTTGCTAATGTATCATGGAGCTCGTGGGGGGAATTGAACCCCCGACCTCATCCTTACCAAGGATGCGCTCTACCCCTGAGCTACACGAGCAATTTGGATTGTTGTGAGCTCATCCTTTCTAACGACAAAAGAACCGCGTCCTGTCACATGTTGAGTGAGACTGGGCGCGGGACCCCTGCTGCTGTGGGGAAGAGCGGGCGGAGACTATCAAAGAGTTGCACTCTGTCAAAAAAAATGTGGTTGTTTTGCAAAATTCTCTCAAAGCCTTTATTTTACGGGATTTAAGTCAATCAACGAAGGCGTAATAATACCAAGATTCGAGTTAAATGATCGAAAATTGGTCCGTGCCCAAAATTTTAAGCCTCTCTAATCAAAAAGGATCGTCATCCACCCACTCATTTCCGACATTCCAGACCTCGACGAGATGTTTCGGAAAATCGTCTAGGAAGCGCGAGGGTCGACAGAGGATGTCACCTGTATAACTTTTTGGATTCATCATCGGATAGGTTAAGTAAAGTTGATCTTTAGCCCTTGTCAGAGCCACGTAAAATAGGCGTCTTTCTTCTTCAAAAGCGGCATCATCATCCGCCTCCAGAATCCTGCCATTCGGAAACTGCCCGTCCACTAACCAGATCAAAAACACCACTTTCCACTCTAGTCCTTTGGCCTGATGGATGGATGATAGCGTGACTTTGTCGTCGTCATTTTCGGCCTTTTCACCCGTCGGCTCGCCATCCGTGGTGCTCATGAGGGAAAGCTGAGCTAAAAATTCCAAGATATCCTCAAAAGTCCCGCTGTATTGAATAAGCTGCTCGATATCGCCGCGCCGACCCTCGTAATTCTCGAAGCTTTCCTTCAAATACTCGTCGTAAACCCCTTCGAGCACGCTGAAAATCATTTCCGACGGACTTGCGAAAGCCCCGTTAGGCGTCAATTCGTCGAGCGTGTAGTAAAACTGCTGCCAATGCTTCGCCGCCTTTTTGGGCACGGGGTATCCTGAAAAAACATCCGACCACTTCTCTGGCGGCTCGGGATTACCCGACAACGGATCACGCAACCATTTCTGCCACAGCTTTTCCGCCGCACCCGGCCCGCAACCCGGAAGCAGCTCCACCATTCTTTTAAAACTCACTTCATCTTTGTGGTTGGTCACAAATCGCAAAAACGCCGCCACATCTTTAATATGTGCCTGTTCGAAAAATCTCAGTCCACTGGTGATCGAAAACGGGATCCCGCGTCGGGTGAGTTCCATCTGAATTTCCAAACTTTGGAAATGCGCCCGGTAAAGAACTGCCATTTCTGTTAGCTCTATCCCCTCTTCCTCTCTCAACTCCAGCATCCGCTGCGCGACAAACGCCGCTTGGCTCGTCGGATCCTCCACCGGCACCAACGCGGGTCGCGCCCCCACTTCCGTGCGCGACGATTTCAGGTTTTTCTCAAACCGCATCTTGTTCGCCGCGATGGCCGCGTTCGATAAATCCAAAATCTCAGGCACGCTGCGGTAATTGGTCTCTATCGTGTGGATGACAGATTCCGGATAACGCTTCTGGAAATTCAAAATGTGATCCACCTCTGCACCGCGCCAGGAATAGATGGACTGAGAATCATCACCCACCGCCATCAGGCTGTTAGAATCGCCGGCCAGCAGATCGATCAACTCGCTCTGCACCGCATTGGTATCCTGATACTCATCGACCAAAATATTTCGGAAACGTTTCCGATAAATCTCCAACACCTTAGGATGGTTTTTTAAAAGCTCCACGGTGAGTTGCAACATATCGTCGAAATCCACCGAGTTCGTCGTGCGCTTCTTCTTCACATACGCGAAATGAACTTTTTCGAGCTCGTCCATCCATTCGAGAAAATACGGATACCTCGCGACCAACACCTGTTCCAGAGTCGCTCCGGTGTTCGCGATCAAACTGTATAACGAAATCAACACATCCGGTTTTGGGAATCGACGTTGCTTCGTATCGATATCACATCCCGCCACCACGCCCTTCATCAGTGATTTCTGATCATCTCGATCCAAGATCGAAAACGATTTCGTAAATCCAATCTCCTCAGCATGCCTGCGTAAAATCCGATTACAAATCGAGTGGAACGTCCCCGCCCATAAATCCGCCACATCACCCGCAACCAGACTTTTTACCCGCTCCACCATTTCACGAGCGGCTTTATTGGTGAAGGTCAGCAGCAAAATATTCCGCGCTTGCTCGCCTCGATCTAACAACCATGAAACCCGATACGTCAGCGTCCGGGTTTTTCCCGATCCCGCACCAGCAATCACCAACACCTTACCCGGCGGTGAACTGACCGCACGATACTGTTCCTCATTCAGAGCACGCTCATAATCAATTCCAGAAACGGAAGACGATGCCTTGCGCTGAATTTTATATTCTCTTGCCATGCTTATTACACCATTTACTTGCGATCACCTCGGTCGCTTTAATCATCGTCATTAAATAGAAACTCGCCTACCAACTCGCAAGCCACAATGCCAATTTGATTCACACCCGCGCATTTATTCATTACAACCAAGCCATGCCCTCACTCAAATCCCTCCTCTTCGCTCCTTTATACGGACTACTTCTCTGTTGCGCAGCTTCCGCAGAACCTATCAAAACAATGACTTGGAACATCAAATGGTTTCCCGGTGGATACGCCGAAGCCACGAAGGCCGAACAGAGCGAGCACATCAACGCCGCACAAAAAATCGTCGCTGCCGCAGATCCCGATATCTTCCTCGCTCAGGAAATCCGCGACGAGACTGCTTTCAAAGCACTCATCAAAAATAACCCAGATTTGAAAATCCATGTGATGACCAAATTTTTGAATTTCGAGGACAAAAAACCATTCCTGCAGCAATGCGCCATCGCATCCAAACTCGAAGCCCACAGCGCATCTGAAGTTCCCTTCAAATTCATCAAAAACCTTCCCAGCCTCAATCGCGGTTTCGCCTTCGCCGCACTCAAACATCCCGACGGCGGACTGATCATGACCTACTGCGTTCACCTCCGCAGCAATCGTGGCAGCGAAGAACCGAACATGGAAAAGATCATCGCCACCACCCGCGCCGAGGCCGTCAAACAAATCATCGCTCACAAAAATGAAACCGCCAAAAAATACGCCGACCAGAAAATCATCGGCTGGGTCATCGGTGGCGATTTCAATTCCAATCACGACCGCCAATTCCCCCTCTGCACCGCTATCCAAGATATGGTCAAAGCCGGTTTCTATAACACATGGGATAAAACCCCACAAAAAGACCGCCTCACCTGGCGCAACAACCCACGCTTCGAGGATTTCAGATCCACCACTTTCGATTACATTTTCACTTCCGGCTTCACCAAAAACCAAGCCACGCTCATCCCAAATGTTTCGCTGAAAGTTTCAGATCACGCGCCGGTGGTGCTGGAGTTGAGTAAGCCTTGAAACTTCGTTTTACTTACCAAAACTGTTCTTCAGCCACAGATCAATTCTATCCACAATGGCGCCATAAGAGTCCGCATCAAACGAGTGACCCGCTCCCGGAATCTCGAAGAGTTTTTTCTCACAGCGCGCCGCTTCAAATGCTTGGCGACTGTCCTCTATCGGAACCACATCGTCATCCGTTCCG
>JANPEG010000002.1:0-10520 GCA_031431855.1 Akkermansiaceae bacterium
CTGAGCTCACTGGCCACCTTTTTGCATGCGTGAATCACAGTTCCGTGGTCTCGACCGCCAAAGGACTCGCCGATTTCCATGAGCGAACTGTGGGTCAGGGAGCGACTCAGATACATCGCCACCTGTCGTGGAAACGCGATACTCGCTGGCCTGCGCCGTGAAATCATGTCCGCCATCCGCACGTCGAAAATTTCCGCGACCGCCCGCTGAATGCCGTCGATGCTGACCTGACGGCTGGCTTCTTCTTGGATGAAATCCCGGAGCAGATACTCGACTTTTTCCACCGAGACGCTCTCACCGGCCAGAGACGCAAACGTCGCAACCCGAACCAAAGCACCTTCCAAACGACGCACGTTCGAACGGATTTTCTCAGCGAGGAAATTCAGCACGGTTTCATCCACGGAAACTTTCCATTCCAGAGACTTCTTCTTCAAGATCGCCATCCGAGTCTCAAGCTGCGGCGGTTGTAGCTCGACAGTCAATCCGCATTCGAAACGAGAAATCAAACGTGGCTCAATGCTCTTGATCTCGCATGCAGGACGATCACTGGTCAGCACCACTTGGTTACGACCATCAAGCAAGGTATTGAAGGTATGGAAAAACTCTTCCTGAGAACGCTCCTTGCCTGCCAAAAACTGCACATCGTCGATTAGCAACACATCCGAACTCCGATAACGGCGACGGAACTTCTCGATGTCTCCCTTACGAATCGCCTCGATAAACTCGTTGGTAAAGCGTTCACAGGTCAGATAAATGACCCGCGCATCAGGACGGCGGCGCAAAATTTCCTGACCGATGGCGTGCATCAGGTGAGTTTTACCCAAGCCCGAACCACCGTGGATGAAAAGCGGATTGTAACCCACGCAAGTTTTCGTCGCAACGGCTTCACAAGCTGCATGCGCGAACTGGCTGTTGCTGCCGACGACAAATTTATTGAAAGTGTAATCCGGATTCAAGCCCGCTGCTTTAGCGCGCTTCTCAAGCATGTCGCTAGGGAGCTCGATTCTGATTTCCGGGTGCGCGTTCTCTGATGTAATATCTTCCAATGCGCTGTCCTCCGCGCTCTCCGCCACCATGATTTTCACATGATGCATTCCCTCATGCACTTCACCCGCTGCCAACATCAACTCAGGGAAATAATTCGTCTCAATCCACACCTGATGAATCTCACCCGGCACGGTAACAATTCCTTCACCACTCGTCATGCTCTGCCAAGTCGCCGTTCCAAACCAACGTTGGAATGCATCACCCCCAATCGACTTTCTCAATAAGTTCGAAATACTCTGCCACTCTCCCGCACCATCATCACTCGAACTATTTTCTGCGTGATTCATCTCCTCCATTAAAGGCTTCGGCATTTTGTTCTCTGAGGGATTTCTATTCATGGCTGTCATTTGCTGCATTTCTCAGCACCCCCTATGGGCTGCTCCAACGCAACGGTCGAGACGGACAATGAACACGTATTTCTCATGTGAAAAATTTTTAAGAATGTCCTCTAACAGATGAAACTTGTTTCCCGTATTCCACAAGCGTTCCACGAAAATAAATTTTTAAAACTTGACTCAAATTTTCTTTAGCTTTTGTGAAACAACTCAGCTATCTATCAGATCAATTCGCCGCAACTCCTTGATCCACAAAGGAAAACGATCTGACGAAGCTGTCACAAAATTTTAGTTAATCATAGCCGATTCAAATCCATAAAGATAGTAGTGACAACCTTACCTCTCCACCTAGACGAAGTCCTAGGGTTCCAACTCAAATTTTGAGTTAAATAGCTCATTCCGAACCAATTTTTAAGACAAAGTATAGACGGTTATCGGAGTGATCCTAGATGGTAAAATGAACCGCAATGAGAGTGAAGCGGACATAGACGAACATAAAAATTAAATCTCTTCGTCAAATGGACGCAGATAAACGTTAATTTTCACAGACTTATGATGAATTTGTTATTCATCTAATCGATCAGCGTAACTCATTGCATCACTCTTCTTTGATGGTTGAAAATTGGAATTTGAAACTTCATCGCTTATTCACCACCGACCATCGTCTTCTTCACCTCCAACTCATGCCGTAAGCCGAGCTCGTTTTTAAAAATGAAGAGAGCTAAAGACAAGGCTAACATGCTCAGAGCAATAAGCAAAAGGATGAACAACTCATACAGATCATCGCTCTCGATTAATGATTCGACGACATACCAAAGAACCATCAAACCGCCAATCAAATTCAAAACCGCAAGAGGGACTCTAATGTAATTCGATGCGTGTAAAATTCTCCAGAAAGGAACAATAGCCAGAATCAACAGCCCGTTTAGAATAACAGACATAGACGCTACTGTTGAGCGGAATTCGTCGATATCTGGTGATTTATAAGCATTGATGTAATTATCCAATGAGACTAATTCAGGCCATAACTCCGTCGCAACAATGTCCTCGCTTCCATGTGGATCCGGCAAAAAATTCCACGTTACGAAGATAACCAACGCCGCAAACGCAAATCCCAACGCCACGCGATTCCGCTTCGTAATCGGCAGCCAGTCTCTTATCGCGTCAATCATTACATTACTCTCCTTTGATAATTAAAAATTGGAATTTGAAACTTCACCGCAAAAACCCACCCGACATCCTCTTCTTTACCTCAAGCTCATGCCGAAGACCGAGCTCGTTTTTGAAAATGAATAGTGCTGCGGATAAGGCGAACATCGTAAGCGTGACCAATAGAAAGGCCGTAAATCTATAAGGCCCGTTCAAATCAACTCCCTCTTCAAATATAATCGATAAAAAGATAGACCCTCCCGCAAAATTTACCACCGCGAGCGGTATTCTTAAATAATTTGAGAAATGAAGAATTTTCCAAAATGGCACGATCGCGAGAGCTACTAATCCGTTCAGCAAAAGCACCATATACGCAGCAAAGAAAACTGGCGAAGTGAAGATCATAGGGTAAAAATCTAGATCAACGAAAATAACCCAAATTCTAGTCATATATACCCCCTTGAAAGACTCAGGCCCAGGTTGATAATACGGCAAAAGATTCCACGTCACAAACATCACCAACGCCAACACAGCAAATCCCAACGCCACGCGATTCCGCTTCGTAATCGGCAGCCAATTTTTTATCGCGTCACTCAAGAAATCCCTCTTCCTTGAAGTTTAAAGTTTTCAAACCAGCCCATCCTTCCGCGCCTGTTTCCAGTACGCATACTCAGAGCGGTTGAAATCCACATACTCCGGCGAGAGATCGCTGGAATACATCGTGTAGGTTGCGTTGCCTTGGTTGAGATCGATATCGATTTCAAACTCCGGATGTGAAACCGCTTCACGCAAATCATCCATCGGTGTCTCTGCTTGTAAGCCACCGAGGCACGCCGCTTTTCCGCCGATGTAAATATCGATCAACTCTTCCCGAATCCGTGCTCTTGAGTAACCGACCGCATGAATGATCCTACCCCAGTTCGGATCGCCTCCGTTCCATGACGATTTCACCAAGGCACTTTTGCAAACCGCTTCCGCGACTTTTTTCGCATCGAGATGGGTGCGTGCGCCTTTGACGTTCACGGTGACGAATTTTGTCACCCGCTCGCCATCACGGACCACAGCTTTCGCCAACTCCAGCATGACCCAGCCTAACGCCTGACGAAACTGCTTGCACGCACTGCCACCTCTTCTCGCCAGCGGCATCCCTGATGCACCGTTCGACAAAACAATCACCGAGTCATTCGTGCTCATGTCGCCGTCGATCGTGATCCGGTTGAAACTTTCCTCCACCAATTCCTGCACCGCTCGCTGCAAACAATCCTGCGATAAATTCGCATCCGTAGTGATGAAACACAGCATGGTCGCCATGCTCGGGGAAATCATTCCCGCGCCTTTCACGCAGCCGCCAATCCTCACGCGGTGATCGCCCATATCAAATGAGATCGCAACCTCCTTCTCGTGCGTGTCGCTAGTGATGATCGCTCGCGCGACGTGATTACCCTGCTTCGTTGCAAGTCGCGTCACCAAATCTTCAATCTTCGGCTCGACCCGCATCATCGGCATCGGCAACCCAATCACACCCGTTGAGCAAACCCCGACCTGCGTTTTTTTCAAACCCAGTTCCTTCGCCACCCAATCGCACATCGACGTCGCATCATGCAGCCCTTGCAAACCCGTGCACGCATTCGCGTTTCCAGAATTCACCACCACCGCCCGCAGCGATCCTTTCTTCAAATGATTCTGCGTTACCTTCACCGGTGCAGCTTTAACTTTGTTCGTCGTAAAAGTCCCCGCAGAGCGACACGGACGCTCCGAGTAAATCAACGCAAGATCCAACCGATCACTAGCCGGATTTTTAATCCCACAACTCACCGCACTTGTTAGAAAACCTTTAGCGGCACTCACCCCGCCTTTGATTTTTGTAATTGGAAAATCCATGGTCTAAAAAACTCGACCGCCACGCTAACGGTTTAAAAACCGATCCCGCAAGCAAACTTTACCCACGGACCTGGACCGCGTGACTCCAGTCGCGCATCCCAGTCTTACGTCTTTCTAAACTATCCTCCCCCAAATCGCCTTCAAATACCGCGACTCTGGATAATTCGAAAGCGTCGGGTGATCCCCACCCGCTCCCGTCCGATCAAACACCTGCAGGCGCTTGTCCTGGCGATGAATGACTCCGGTCACGATGTTTTCAAACGCCTCGACGCCAAGCTGACCCGAGCACGAGCAAGTCACGATCACCCCGTCTTTATCGACGAGTTGTGAAGCGAGTTTGTTCAAATCATGATACTTCGCGTATCCGATCTCATCCTCTTTCCCGAACATAAATTTAGGAGGATCGACCATCACCACATCCCACTTGCGACCGTTTTCGATCATCGTCCGCACCCAAGTGAACGCATCCGCATGGGTGAGCTTCACCTTGGCGCTATTCAAATTCGCATTGCGTTTCGCCATCGCCACCGCCGCTTCATCGAGATCCACGGCAGTCACTTCACTCGCGCCACCCAAGGCAGCCGAGACGGAAAATCCGCCTGAGTAACAGCAAAGATCCAGCACCGTTTTCCCCTCACATAAGCCGCGAAATTTTTTCCGGTTGTCGCGCTGATCGCAGAAAAATCCGGTTTTGTGACCTTGGGAAAAATCGATCTCATACCGCACGCCGTGCTCGGTAATTTTAACCGATCTCACCTCGTCGCTCTGCACCCCACCGGAACGCGGAATGCCTTCGATCTTGGCTAAATCACTGTCCACCTGCACCACCACACGCTTGGTTCCAAACGTCTCATGCATCAGCGGCAGCCATTTTTCCAAACGCATCCACGCCGCAAAAGCCGTGATCTCCACCGAAAGCACATCACCAAATTTATCCGCCACGATCCCCGGTAAGAAATCGGCATCCCCGTGCACGCAGCGATAACATTCCGTCTCCGCATCCAGTTTCAAAACCTCCCGCCGCAGCTTGCCCGCCCGCACAATCGCGTTTTCAAAAAAGCTTTCATCCAAATCCTCCATCGAGTGACTGACGATCCGCAGCGGCATCCGTGCTTTGGGATTCCAAAGCCCCCATCCAAACCGCGTTCCCAGCTTTCCAAAAACCTCCACCAAATCCCCGGGTTTCGCATCCCGAGAAACCTCCCCCACCATCTTCGGCCAGATCGAAGGATGAAACGTTTGATATTTTAAATGAACCTTAGGCACGACGCATCCTTGCTTTAAATCTCAAATTTCAAATCTCAAATTTCAATTTTCATCCTTCATCTCGCGAATGATCTCTGGAAACCATACATGTTTGACTATACTCCAGACAACCCCGGCGATGAAATAGCCACATCCCACAAGGAGGATCGTATCCATCTTTCCAAAGAAATACACGATACCGGAAATCACTCCTCCCAAGAAAAACGACACGATCATCAACGCCGGAACCACGTAATTTCTATTCGGCACATCATAACCTCTGATTTTCATCCCCATTGCGACTCCAAAATCTGTCATCAATCCCGTCAGGTGCGTCGTCCTTAAAATGATGCCTTTGTATTTCGATGCCAATGCGTTTTGTATCCCACATCCAAATGCCGCAAGCGCGATACCAGACAAGGGATACCTATCGATCAACAACGCAGAGCATATAAAAATCAAACCAATCCCGGTAACCGTCCGCCCATAAGGACGTGCGAAATCTAGAGTCGGATGATGAATCAGAAATCCCGATAAAAAAGCTCCTAGAAAAAATGCCAACGCCGCTGCACCGATTCGACACGCCTCAACCATCACCTCAGGCGAGACGTGTGATAAATCCATCGATAATCTTGAGACATCACCCGTCAGGTGACTCACCGAAATCCCCGTTCTCAAAACCACACTGATGTTCGCAAACGCCGCACCGAATGCGAGACAGCACCCTCCCACAAGAATCATTTTATCTAAAAATATCGCTTTCACCCCAGATAATCTTTCCACTGCCATCTTATCCATCACACGCCCTTCCGCAAGTGTTGTAAAAATCCTCACCATTTCCCTCCTCTCCTCCATGAACTCCTCAGGTCTAAAACTTTAAACCTTAAACTCTAAATCTCAAAAATATCTCTTCCTTAAGCTCACTTCCTTCTCTCAACTCTCGCAAAACAACTTCTTCCATTGGGATTTAAAGTTTAAAGTTTATAGTTTATGAAACTGCATCGCCACCTCTGCGCCTCCACCCTCGACATCGCCAAATCGGTCTTAGTCAATCACCGCGTCCTCGACCACGAGCTCGCCGCCGCTTTTGAACAAAACCCAAAATGGGGCAAACGCGATCGCTCCTTCGTCGCCGAGTCTTTGTTTGAAACCACCCGCTGGCGCCGTGCGCTTTCTTTCCTCGTCGATTCCGAGGAAACCAACTCCCTCCTTACCGCCCAATGGTTACTCATGGGCTACGAGCTTCCTGAATGGCACACATACAACGGTCGACCCGCCGATGAAATTCTCGCCCACCAACCCCTCCTCGCCGATCAACCCCGTGCCGTCCGCCAATCCATTCCCGATTGGATCGACCAACTCGGCCACACCGAACTCGGCGATCTCTGGGAACCCCAGCTCACCGCCCTGAATCAGAAACCCTCGGTATTTCTCCGCGTCAACACCCTGATCACTACTCGCGAAAAAGCCCAAGCATGGCTCGCAGAAAATAACGTCGAAACCACGACATTGCCCAATCACCCCGACGCCCTCGCCCTGCCTCCAGGGAAAATGTTACCCAAATCCATGCGCCTCGACGGTCGCATCGAAATCCAGGATCCGTCATCCCAATTCATCTCTCCTCTGTTAGATCCCAAACCCGGCGAGCGCATCATCGATGCCTGTTCCGGCGCCGGCGGCAAAGCTCTCCACCTCTGCGCACTCTCTAACAACGAAGCTCGAATCTTCGCGATGGACGTCGATCCCAAAAAACTCGCCTCGCTCCAAACCCGCGCCAAACACGCCCGCGCAAAAGAAATTTCTCCAAAAGCGATCAACGAAACTACCCCAGCCGATTTCGAAAACATCGCCGATTCTTTATTGATCGACTCACCCTGCTCCGGTCTAGGCACGCTGAAACGTCAACCCGATCTCAAATGGCGACTCAAACCCGCCGCCCTCGATCGCGTCCGTTCCATCCAAGCTGAACTACTCGCAACCTACCCACGCATGCTCAAACCCGGCGGAAAACTTCTCTACGCAACCTGCTCCATCCTCCCCTCGGAAAACCAAGACCAAGTCGCCAAGTTCATGAAAAATCGCCCCGATCAATACCGCCTCATTTCCCAACACAACCTCCTCCCCTCCGAAACCGGTTTCGATGGATTCCACGCCTCACTCTTGGAAAAACTGTAGCTGCCGCGTCTCGTTCACCCCGATATGTCGGGGCAGTAGGCCGTGTTCTCGGCGTCTCGCCGAGAATCTTTCCCACTCCTCCCACAACAAATTCGCTAACGCGAAAATATCGCATTATTAATTTGACGAACCTTCATGTGCTCATTTATTTCTCACCTAGTCATGAAACAACTCGCCCCATACGTCGTCATTTCCGCCGCTCTCTCATCCCTTGGTTTCGCAGGAGACTTTCAAAAACCCATTTCTAACAACGGCTCTGATTTCCTCGCTCCCTTCATCCACCTTCACTCCAGCCAAAACGGAACTCCCTACGTCCACTCCTTCGGCATCGAACCCGCTTTCACCGGTCGCGATCTTTTCATCGACCACACCTACATCAATGGCGACGGCTTCACTGAGCACGAAACCGAAGTCGAACTCGAATGGGCGTTTACCAAGCGACTGGGAGTCATCGTTGAAGTTCCTTACATCTACGAAGATGAAGAAGGTGTGCAAACATCCAAAGGCTTCGGCGACCTCGCCATTGTCCCACGCGCACTCCTTATCGAACAAGATCGTTTCCTCCTCACCGCCCAACTCGAAGTCGTCCTCCCAACCGGCAGCAGCAGCTTCGGCGGCGACACAGCCATCGCACCAGGCATCGCCATGTGGAACGACCTCGGAAATAACTACACTTTGAATTCACATGTCGGTCTCGAACACGGCTTCGATGCCGATGAAACCGAGCTCGCCTACGGCCTGGGTTTGGTGAAATCCTTCGGTGGAAATCAAGCCAGCAAGATCAAAGATGCATGCCACGATCACGACCATGGACACAGCCACGTATCCCACGCTAGCACGCTGAATCTCCATCTGGAAATCACCGGATCCACCCCAGTCAACGGCCCAGACGAAGGTGACATCAACCTCGAAGCACTCTTCGGAATCAGCTATGGCATCATCGAAGACCTCGACATCCGCGCTGGCTACTTCGTTCCACTCACATCCCCAAATGATTTCAGCCAAGGCTTCACCACCGGAGTGATTTTCCATTTTTAAATGATGAAAGGAACCGCGATTTTTAATCGCGACTACAACCGCCGCGTCAACCCATGATATTTCGCTAACGAGGTCGCGATTAAAATTGCCGACAAACTGGAGAAAAAAGGTCGGCCATCTCCGCTGCGCTTCGATTCACGGTTCCTTTCTCTCCTCTTGTGTCTTGCTCCAGTCCTGAGCTTGTCGAAGGGTGTCTCCAAGTCTAGCGTCTTCTTCCATGCTTCACATCCACACCCTCAAAACCTGTGACTCCTGCCGCAAAGCCACCAAATGGCTTACGGAACATAACCTGCCTTTCAAAGAAATCGCCATCCGCGAGCAGCCGCCCAGCCTCGCCGATTTAAAACGCGCCCTCTCCCATCTCGATGGAGATATCCGTAAGCTCTTCAACACTTCCGGCCAAGATTACCGTTCCTTAAACTTGAAAGACAAACTCCCCACCCTTTCCACAGCGCAAGCTCTCGATCTCCTCGCCAACAACGGCAACCTGATCAAACGCCCTTTCCTGATTTCAAAATCTCAAATCCTCGTCGGGTTCCATGCAGAAATTTGGACAAAGTCACTTGCTTGAGCGTCCTTCCGCTCGACATTGCACCAGATTCAAATTTTATTTCGCCCATGCCCATTTCCGACTCCGCCAACTCCTTCGTCTGTGACCTCGTCGCTTACGAACCCGGAAAACCCATCGAAGAAACCGCGCGTGAACTCGGACTCGATCCGAAATCCATCATTAAAGTTGCTTCGAACGAAAATCCGCTCGGCCCATCTCCACTTGCGCAACAAGCCATGCGCGATGCGATTTCCCAAGCCCACATCTACCCAGACGGCGGCGGCTTCAAACTCCGCACTGCCATCGCCAATAAACTCGGCTTCGATATTTCCAACATCATCCTCGGCAACGGCTCGAACGAAATCATCGAGCTTCTCTGCCACACCTTCCTCAACCGCGATGCGGAATTGATCGCAGCCAAACACGCCTTCGTCGTTTACAAATTGATGGCAACTCTCTTCGGCGCGAAATACGTCGAGGTCGATGATCCGAATTTCACCCACGATCTCGATGCGATGGCTGCCGCGATCACGGACCAAACACGTCTCGTGTTTATCGCCAACCCTAACAATCCCACTGGCACGGTTGTCACCCAGGAAGCCATCGATCGCTTTGTCGAAAAACTTCCCGCTCACGCCATCGCTGTGTTCGATGAGGCCTACTTCGAGTTTCTCGATACCCCACCGGATGTTCTCAAACATGTCCGTGCAGGTAAAAACGTCATCGTCTTGCGCACTTGTTCGAAAATCCACGGCCTCGCCGCCTTGCGTATCGGTTACGGCATCGCGCCCAAACCCCTCGCCGAGTTGCTCCAAAAAGCCCGCCAACCTTTCAACACCAACGCCATCGCTCAAGCCGCCGCTCTCGCCGCACTGGACGATGTGGATCACATCGAAAAAACTCGCGCAATCAACCGCCAAGGCCTCGCGTTTTACGAAGCTGCTTTCAAACAACGCGGTCTCGAATTCGTCCCATCCGTCGCCAACTTCATCCTCGTCCGAGTCGGAGAAGGCGACCAAGTCTTCAAGAAAATGCTCCAAAAAGGCGTCATCATCCGAGCCATGTCCGGCTACAAACTCCCAGATTGGGTCAGAATCTCC
>JANPEG010000003.1:0-5548 GCA_031431855.1 Akkermansiaceae bacterium
GGAGGCCGTTGATGAATTTTGCTTCGATGCCGGATTGTTCCATGGCCGCGGAAATCGCTTTTCCTCCGCCGTGAACGACGACGGGGTTGATGCCGGCGACTTCAAGAAATGTGATGTCGCGCATGACGCTGGCGACGAGCTTGGGATCTTCCATGGCGGAGCCGCCCATTTTGATGAGAATGGTTTTCGAGCGGAAGGCCTGGAGGTAGGGCAGGGCTTCGATCAGGGCGTTAGCTTTTTCGGCGGGATTCATATTCAGAGACAGAAGACTATGAGACATCCTTCGACAAGCTCAGGACTGAAGCAAGACACCCTTCGACAAGCTCAGGACCGAAGCAAGACTAGAATGCTTTACCAGGGTAACTGGAAGCGTCCGCGGCGGTATTGGTTGGATTTGCGTTTGGTGAAGAAGATAGCGACAGAGAGTGTTAGGAGTGCTGGGAGGGTGGGGATCCATGTTGCAGTGAGATGGACGATGAGGAAATGAATGATGATGATGGCGGCCGTCAGTGCGATAAGGGGTCCGCGGGCGTCGCGACCGTAGCAGAAGTTTTGGATGCCGAAAATCAGGCAGAGCAGGGCGGCCATGAAGAGTAGTTCGACGTCTTTGGTGAGGTTGGCGTAATATTTGATAGAAAAACCGTCGGATGGATTGGAAAGCAGAGTGATGGATTGGATGAGAGAGTTAGAAAATTCGATAGAGGGAAGATCCTGCGCGGAATGGGTGTTGCGGATGATGATAGGCTTGAAGTTATTTTCGGGAAAGGGTTGCTCTGTGGCATCGAGTAATTCTTCCGCAGGGAGCGGTTGAGTTCTGATGGTTTTGAATGTTTCTGGAAAAAAGCTGAGTCGGCCGTAATAATCGATGGGGATGTAGGAAGATTTTTTTCCAAGATAGATGTGACGACCTACGTGGATTTCAATGGCATCGAGAGGAACTTGCAGGTGGTTGATTACGGTGAGGAGGTGGAAAGAAAGAACTACGCGGTCATCCCAGATGGCGATAAGTGGAAGGGAGTTCTGATCGGGCTCCGATTCGAGTGCGGTGAAGCCAGCGAGTGATTTTCCATTTCCTAACAGAACTCCAGGGATGGGTATCCGATTAACGACTGGAATGAGAGCGGTGTTTCCGTGGAGTTGGGAAAGGCTAATCGAAGCGCGGCGAAATGCTGGAGGGATGGGTGATGGGGTCGAGCCTCTGGATAATGGGGCTGAGGTGATGAGGTGTGGGATAGCATCGAGTTGCTGATCCAATGCGGCGAGGGGAATGGCTTCGGGATCAGCCCATGTTAGCGGAGTGCCGATGGCGATAGAGTCTTGGTGGAGTCTGGTTAGATTTTTGAGGATGATCGCAAAATCAACGGGTGATGGGGGAGAGGATTGGAAGATCTGTTTCGGATCATCGGTGATTGTGATATCGATGGGTTGGCTAATTTTTTTAAAGTCGACCGACTTGGATGTTTTGTGTGCGTATGGATTTTCGAGTGAGCCATCGCCATCGATGACGGATTGGGAGCCGGTGAAGGGGATGGTTGTGAAGAGGAAGGCGTAACGCTCGACGCTGCTTCCCGGGATTAACCAACAAGCCGCAAATCCAACGATCGAGGAGCAAACGATGCTGGCGTAACGACGAGGAATCATGAGGTAAGTGAGTGCGAATCGCTAGTTGTTAGGAAACTGCTTGGAGAATGCTTTGGGTGACTTCATCGGTGCTGCCGTTGGCATTGATGAGTTTAGCGAAGGGTTCGTCTTTCAGGGAGAGGAAAATTTCGCGGCAACGGCTGAGGTTGGAGCGTTGTTCGAATTCGTTAGCGGTATCGCCGCGTGAGCCGATGCGGCTGAGCGCGGTATCGACATCTAGGTCGAGGATGAGCAAGAGATCGGGGACCGGGGCGAAGGCTTCGTTGTCTTTGCGGATTTGAATGGGATCGAAACCGCGCGCGCCTTGGTAGGCCATGGTGGAGAAATAGTAGCGATCCAAGATGACGACGTTTCCTGCGGCGAGGGAGGGTTGGATGAGTTCTTCGACGTGTTGTTTGCGGTCGTTATAAAAAGCTTGGAGTTCTTCATCGGGCGAGAGTCGACCGGTTTCCGCGGATTTGCGTAGCAAGGTTCCCCATGGTCCGTCGGTGGGCTCGCGGGACAAGGTTACGGTTTTACCTTTGGCTTTGAAATGTTCGGCGAGGCGTTTGGATTGGGTGGATTTCCCTGTGCCGTCGATGCCTTCGATAACGATGAACATGGTTTTAGTTTGCTAGTTTTTTGACTCAAGAGTCGAAATAAAGTGTTCGTCTCAAATCCTTCGGATTGGTGTTTTCAGTGTTCAGATTTCAGGAATATTAGAGATATCTGGCGGAGAGGTGGGATAGATAGTCTTCTGTGGAGGGAGGCTTGCCGGTGGCGATTTTTATTAGATCGGTGGGGTCGTGGGTTGCGCCGTGTTGATGAATGTTTTCACGCAGCCATTTGAGCAAGAGAGTGTAATTGGCTTCTTCGGTTTCGGCTTTGATTTTTGGATCGGAAATAGCGACTTTGAAAAGCTGTGCGGCGTTGATGTTGCCGAGTGTGTATGTTGGGAAGTATCCGATTCCACCCATTGACCAATGGATGTCTTGGAGGCAGCCGTGGGCGTCGTCTTTGGGAAGGAAACCGAAGGATTTTTCAAACAAGGAGTTCCATGTTGCAGGGACATCTGCGATGGTAATTTCTTTTTTGAGGAGCATGCGTTCGATTTGGAAACGCAGGATGATGTGTAGATCATAGGTTGCTTCATCGGCCTCGACTCGGATTTCGGAAAGTTCCGCGCGATTGATGTAATGGAGGAAATTTTCTAACGGAAAATCTTCGAGTTGAGGGAAGTATTGTTTGGCGAAGGGATAGAATTTTTTCCAGAACGCGGCTGAACGGCCGACCTGATTTTCCCAGAGGCGAGATTGGGATTCATGGATGCCGAGTGAGACGGCGGAGCCGGAGGGCAGGCCGAAGTCATCGTGAGGGAGTCCTTGTTCATAGAGGCCGTGACCGACTTCGTGCATGATGCCGAAGAGGGATGAGGTAAAATCGTTGAGGTCGTAGCGGGTGGTGATGCGGATGTCCTGCGGGCCGAGGTTTGTGCAGAATGGGTGGGTGGTTGTGTCAATGCGGCCGGCGTGGAAATCGAAACCGATTTCAGCAGCGACGAGTGCGTTGAAATCTTGTTGGGCTCGCATCGGATACATTCCGGGAGGTAAGGAAGGGTTGAGAGATTTGGATTTCTCGACAGCAGCGGCAGAGATAGGTGCGAGTTTATCGCGTAAATTATCAAAAAGACCGGCGATGTTTTGGGTGGAAGCTTTTCGCTCATAACCTTCTAACAGAGCGCTGTAAGGTTCGTCGGAGTAGCCCCAGAGATCGGCTTTTTGAAGGGCGACATCGACGAGGTTTTGGAGGTGAGGTGCGAAAATTGAGAAGTCGGATTGCTTGCGTGCATCGATCCATGCGTGGTGGGCGGCGGATTCGATTGAGGATTCGCGGGCGACGAGTTCAGTGGGAATTTTTTCGGCGCGATCGGATTTACGGCGAAGCTCGCGGAGGTTTGCGCAGTAGGTTGGATCTTTTTCTGGGTTCTCGGCTTCGGCTTGTGCGAGGGCGGCGAGATAGGATTTGGAAGTGGAAAGTTCGTGGGCGTGGGCGGCGAGATAGGATAGTTGTTTGGCGCGGTATTCGGCGGAATTTGAAGGGAGATACGTTTCCTGATCCCATGAGAGGATGGAGCTGATTTGCTCGATGAGAGTGATCTGGCGAACTTGATCGAAGAGTTTCATGTGGGGGAGTTTGAACGTTAGAGGGGAAAGGTCGAAGTTTTTTGACAAAGAAAAAGCCGGGCAGCCCCGATGGATCGGGGTGCCCGGCTATGGATAGGATCGGCGACCGAAGATCGCCGCTACGGTTACATCATGCCGCCCATGCCGCCGTGGTCATGACCGTGGCCGCCGGCACCGGCTGCTTCCTTTTCTGGAAGGTCGGTGATAAGGGCTTCGGTGGTGAGCAGGAGGCCAGCGATGGAAGCTGCGTTTTGAAGAGCGGAGCGGGTGACTTTGGTTGGGTCAACTACACCGGATTTGATGAGGTCTTCGAATTTGTCGGTTGCGACGTTGTAGCCTTCGCCACCTTTGCCGTTTTTGACTTTTTCGACAACGAGTGCGCCTTCGCGGCCGGCGTTAGCGACGAGCTGGCGAAGCGGAGCTTCGACGGCACGAGCGACGATGCCTGCGCCGGTGAGTTCGTCACCTGTGAGGCCGAGATCGCCGAGAGCTGCTTGAGCGCGGATGAGAGCTGTGCCACCGCCTGGGACGATGCCTTCTTCCACTGCTGCGCGAGTGGCGTGAAGGGCGTCTTCGACGCGCATTTTTTTCTCTTTCATCTCGGTTTCGGTAGCTGCGCCTACATTGATGACGGCAACACCACCTGCGAGTTTGGCGAGACGCTCTTGGAGTTTCTCGGAATCGTAATCGCTGGTGGTTTCTTCGATTTGACGACGGATTTGGTTCACGCGGCCGGTGATGGCTTCGGAAGTGCCGCCACCTTCAACGATGACTGTGGAATCTTTGCTGATCGTGATGCGTTTGGCTTGGCCGAGGTCGCTGAGTTCAACGGATTCCAGTTTGATGCCAAGGTCTTCGGTGATCACGCGGCCACCAGTGAGGATGGCGATGTCTTCGAGCATGGCTTTGCGGCGATCGCCGAAACCAGGAGCTTTGACAGCAGCGATGTTGAGGATGCCGCGGAGCTTGTTGACCACGAGAGTCGCGAGGGCTTCGCCTTCGACGTCTTCTGCGATGATGATGAGCGGTTTGCCGGACTTGGCGACTTTCTCAAGAAGAGGAAGCATGTCTTTAAGCGAGCTGATTTTTTTCTCGTGGATGAGGATCAGTGCGCTTTCGAAACTGGCTTCCATAGATTCTGGATCGGTGACGAAGTAAGGGCTGAGGTAGCCTTTGTCGAACTGCATGCCTTCGACGACGTCGAGGGTGGTTTCGATTCCTTTGGCTTCTTCAACAGTGATGGTTCCGTCTTTGCCGACTTTGTCCATGGCCTCGGCGATGATGCCGCCGATTTCGGTGTCCCAGTTAGCGGAGACCGTTGCGACTTGGGCGATTTCCTTGGTGTCTGAGACAGGTTTGGAAATGATTTTGAGTTGAGCAACGATGGCTTCGGTGGCTTTCATGATACCGCGTTGAAGCGAGATCGGGTTGGCACCGGCTGTGACGTTGCGGAGGCCTTCTTTGTAGATGGCTTCTGCGAGGACGGTAGCGGTGGTGGTTCCGTCACCTGCGATGTCGGAAGTTTTGGAGGAAACCTCACGGATAAGTTGAGCGCCCATGTTTTCGTAAGGGCAATCGAGTTCGATTTCCTTGGCAACCGACACACCGTCTTTGGTGATGGTTGGGGAACCGAATTTTTTATCGAGGATGACGTTACGTCCGGCTGGGCCGAGAGTTGCCTTGACGGCGCGTGCGAGTTTTTCAACACCGCGCAGGAGTGCCTGGCGTGCTGCTTCGTCGAATAG
>JANPEG010000004.1:0-1606 GCA_031431855.1 Akkermansiaceae bacterium
TTATGAAAGCCCCGATGATCAGCAATATAACGTGGAAAAGCGTCGCTATAATGAATGACGTTCCACCGAATTTTTCCCACCAGCCTGCTTTTTTTTCTTCAACGCGGACTACATTTCCTTCTTCATCGTAGAGTTCCATAACAGTATGATTTAGATTTTTATAACTGATTCATAGAAAACCGGTATCATTCATTGCTACCGGCTTGAAAACTGACATTCGATATTCGAGCACGACTTAGTGCATCTAGAACATCAACCACTCTTTCGTATTTTGCAAATTCGTTTGCGTAAATAGTGACGAGAACTTGCGCTTTCGAGGCGTCACTGCTTTCTCGGAGCTGATCCAAGCTACTGGCTAATTCGGGGAGGTTTTTAGCCTCCGGTGTGTCCAGAAGATCGTCGTTTAAGTAAACTTGGCCATCATCCTCAATGCGGACAGAGATTTCATCCGGCGTGTTGATACCAGGACCGGCTGGCACAATGCCGGGCAATTTGGTGACATGAGCGGTCTCCACCTGAATGTCACTGGCTTGCACGATAAAGAAAAGTAAGATCACGAAGACCACATCAATCATCGGTGCGATTTGGAAACCCAAATTAACTTCTGCACTCGGTTTGCTGCGACGGTCTTTAAGTTTCATGAGATTTACTGATTTGAAGTTGTAAAGCCATGCCTGCTTGTCCGATAAGACAAGCAAGTCATGGTTTTAAAAACTATCAGTAAATCATCTAAAGTCAATCTGCCAATCGTTGAAACTCTGATCAGATTTCAGGTCTCGATGATCGGCTTGCGCCGCCGCCACCGCTACTGTTGAGGAAGCGATAATAGACTTCCAGCATCAGAACGCAGAGTGTCGTGTTGTAAACTGTAGTGGTCGCAGTTTGGCCGTGGCCCGAGAACGCCGGTGCTTTCCATGAGCCATCGGAGTTTTGGTTATTGAGGAGCTGATCGCGGAAATCTTTGTTGTAGGATTTCCATGCGCTGCCACCCGCCTGCATCATGGCCTGAGATGCATAATAATGACTGTAAAGATCCGAGTCTTTAGTCATCCAATCTAACTTAAAGCTATCCTTGATGTATTTCACACCTTCGCGGGCCTCTTTGGAAGTTGCCTCGCCCCACATTTGGTGACAAAGCACTCCTACCCCAGTGAGGGCGTGTCCGCCCGGTCCTTTATAACCAAAGCTACCGTTTGGCCCCTGACAAGCCGCCAGATACTTGAGACCTTTCTTGACGGAAGCATCCATACCTTTGTACTTGATATCCGTGTGACTGCAAGCCTTGAGGGCTTGAAGCTGCCAACCGACGACTGAGGTGTCGGTATGGCCTGCCGTCTTAGCATATCCATAAGACCAACCGCCGTCCGCATGCTGGTTATCGATGATATACTGCCCGGCTTTTTCGGTCACTTCCATAAGCGACGGAATTTCGTAATTAATTTGCTTACAAAACGTCGCGGCCTCTCCAAGCGCATAGGTGGCAATGCCATGCTCGTAAGGGCCATTTTGTCCTGTTATGGCGGCAGAGAGAGCGCCGTTGTTCTTGGCTCCACTATTAACTAAAAATAAGATACCCTTGAGACAGGAATCACCGAATTCCTCGGAC
>JANPEG010000005.1:0-21115 GCA_031431855.1 Akkermansiaceae bacterium
GCTCGTTCGGCAACCGCGGGATACGCCAATCGCGAGTATGGTCACACAGGGCAGGGATTCAGCTACCTGTGGAGCGCCCTTGGGGCGAGCGTCGGCGGCCCGGAGGCTGCGGCAGCATTTTTCCGCAAGACTTCGTGGCACTACGATCTGGTGCGCCGATCGGACGGCTCGTTCACGTATGATGGCGGCGAACAGTATGGTCCGGGGAAAACCGATGATGATACCTACTATGGTAACAGTGGGTACTATAATCTCAGCCCGGCCGCCACCTACGTTCTCGCCTATTCGCTGCCATTGCGGAAGCTGGTCATCACCGGCCGCGATGCCTCTGAATCGGATTGGCTCGATAAGAAACAGGCTGCCGCCACCGTCGCGTCGGGTCGCTTTGATTTGGACCGTCGCGCGATGTCCCCGGCGGAGCTGGTGGCAGCGTTCGGCGACTGGTCGCCTATCGTCCGCAGTTGGGCGGCAGAGGAACTGGCGAAACGGCCGGAAGGCAAAACCATGATCCCAGAACTGATCAAACTTGCCGATGGCACTGACCCTTTTCAAATTCAGGCAGCCTGCGAAGCACTGGGGAAACTCAACACCCCAGATGCCTTGCCTGTATTGGTAAAACAACTTTCTCACCCCTCAGATCGCTGGGTGCGCTACAAGGCCGCGCAAGCCATCCGCAACATGGGCGGCAACGCCAAGCCTGCCTTGGAAAGTATTCTCAAGGCGCTTGCTTCCACTTCAGAACCGAACTGGCCGATCCGTTGGGAGGATCCCGTGCAGTTTGCCCATGGTGAGCTCGCCGGAGCGGTTTTCGGTGGTCCACTCAAAGATGAAGTCAATAAGATGGACGCCCATCTGCGCTACGCAGCCATCCGCTCGATCACGACAAATCCCGATGGCATGGCGCGCGCGACGCTACGGAATTTCTTCGAAAACCAACTCAGCGAAGCGGACGTGGTCGCCCTTGCCCCAGCTATCATCGCTGCTGTCGAAAGCCCCAGCCCAGCTGACACCATGTTCAACAACGAAATCCGTATGGGAGGATTGAAGGCGCTCGCCAAATACCACTTCCAGGAATGCTTACCCGCCGCCGCCGATCTCGCGTTCACCCAAGGTGGCCACGGCAGCGAAAGCCGCACCGGTGAGATCATGAAAATCATCGCAAGCTACGGCATGGCCGGCAAACCGCAGATCCCCGCACTCAGGAAAGTCATCGAAAACTTCAACCGCGATACCGAACGGAGGGAATTTCCTCCTTCGTTGAATCTTGTTAGAGTGGGCGCTATCGAAGATACCATCCGCGCCATCGAAACAGCGACCACACAACCTGAATTGCGCAGCATCAAGCGGTGATCTATACAGACCACCGCCGACCCTAAGAAAGAAACTGGATGACATTCAGGACATCGTTTGACCTGATCAGTTCCATGTCTTCGTTGATAAACGAATCATCATAAAATATGAGACAATAGTGCCAGCGATTTTCACGGTGGCGGATTAGAAATATAATTTACGGAGCGGCTCACTCTTCAAAGCATCGAATCCATCCTATCGCAACGGATTCTCATACCAGACGATGTTCCGAGTGCCAGCTCCTCCAATCAATACATCAAGATCGCCATCCCCATCCATGTCAACGATTCGGGTATCGTATGAGCCTTGGTTTTCGCCAATGATTTGGCGGGTGAAATTCCCTTTTCCATCATTGAGGTAGATCACGGCAATTCCGTCAGGATTCGATCCGCAAGAGACAATATCTAAGGCTCCATCACCGTTCAAATCTGCCACGGCCAAACTATGTGGCGATACAAGAGTCGCATCGATTTCCGTGCTGCCGAATTCCGGACCCTTAAAAACAACAACCCCTTTTCCGTGACCACGGCTTCCAACAAAGTCCATATGTCCATCGTTGTTGATATCGCAATTCAAAATGTTAGACGCTCCTTCTTCCTTATCTGAAAGCAGATGTTTTTTCCATGCTTGATCCGGATTTTCCGGTTGTTCCCACCAAGCGAACCAACCGTCGGCAGCGCCTTGCACGCCAACACCCGCGCAAGAAATATCAGGACGCCCATCCTTATTCACATCACCAAATCCCATGTAATGGTTCCGCCCCGGAGCGTCCTTGTCTGCGAAGACAATCGGCTTCCATAACTGGTCAACGTGCGGATCTTTCGGCACTCTGAAAAAAGTGATTGAAAAGGGAATTTTACTGGTCTTCTCGTCACGCTCGGAATTGGCGATGATTTCGAGTTTACCGTCGCGGTCAACATCGCCTGTGATCACACAATGCGCACCATTCACATCATAATTCATCATGCGAAGATTCCATTTTTCCGAGAACGGCTTAGCTGGGCACTCCAGCCAAAAAAGCATCCGGTTTGATCCAATGAAATCCATATCGCCATCTCCATCCACATCCATGATCGTACTATGGATACAGCCACGCCTTTCACCCAGTGTGCTAGGATTGATTGGCATTTCCTCGACAATCACATGAGGCTTCCAATCCGGCCCACGAAACAAAACAACCTTGGCATCATAGGATGCGATCACATCCATCTTCCCATCTTTGTCAAAATCATCTGCTACAGCCGTGTTAACTCTGCACGCCTGCCCATCCGCGCCATTGTTGGTCGCCAATATGATGTGCTTTTTCCAAGGCGTGGTGATCTCGCCCTGCGATACGACCGTAGATAAAATCAGGATGAGAGATGTATTACGAAGGGTTTTCATTTTGTTAGCATTAGACAAAATCTGATGAGCGAAACTCACTATGCATATTCCGCATCTTCTGCGAGCATACATTGATGGCTGAAACCCATTGCCGCACGCACAATTTTTTACGATTGATAACTAATCCGATTTTCACCAAGTTTTCATCCATGAGAAATCTGCGGATTATCTGAGAGAGGAGTTGTCGCTCCCCGTGACATTTCGCTATTCGTCGCCACACCAATCGCGTTCTTGGTGTGAACCTAAACCCGCCGGTGTCTAACACGGAAAACTGATCAAGCGCATCATGCCGCCATGCGAATGGATGCGGGCTTCCGCAGTCACGCCTTGGGCCAGCGGGCGCTGACCGCTTGCAGCCAGTTGCGAGCGATCAACTCGTGGCCTTGTGGGAGCGGGTGTATCCCGTCCCACATCAAATGCTCAGGAGATACGGCTGCCGCTGCGGAATCGAAAATTTCCTGGGTCTTGATGTGTACCGCATGATAGTCTTTTGCCAGCCGGGCAACAATCGCGCCCAGTTTGTCTGTGGTAGCGCGACGGGCCGTCCACGCTTTCTCATCCTTCAATTTCCCCGTTGGCAAGACGAAGGGATCCAGCAGGACAAGTCTCATTTCGGGCTTCGAGTTCCTGCTTGCGTCGAGAATCGCGCGGTAGTCCGCTTCATAGTTCTCTTCCAGCGTGCCGCTTGCCACGTCATTGGTGCCGATGAGAACACTTTTGCACGCGATGCTAAATTCACGCCAATTCAAATCGAACTCAAAGAACCGTATGATATTAATAAGGCTAAGATTAAATTCATTTATTCTGCTGCAGATCCTAAGTCTGTTTCCAGAGCAGCAGGAGGCGGGACTCCTTCAGATCCCTTTAAATACACCCTTGGCGTGAGCGATAAGCATCTAAGGATCTGGAAAAAAGATTTCCCAACAATTCCAGCTTCTGGAACAACTTCAGCAGATTTCCGCAATGAAAAAAATGTCAGTGATAAGGGTGACTACGTGAATGATGCAGTGGATTTGGATTGGAGTTCAATTGCTACTGGTCGCACCGCGAAATTATACCTTGAGGCTGTGAGCCCAAGTGCTGCGCTCGGTGATCTTAGTGTTGAAATTGTTGTGACACAGGACGGGGTGGAAACTAGAGATACTGTGAATCTTACTAGTGTTTATTTTAAAGATGCGAGTCTTGTTGTTACTGCTAACGCTGACGCTGATTATGGAAGGGTCAACAATGTATTAGCCACGATAGGAGGTATACCAGCCGTATCAATTGAGGTTTCAAATAAATTTCAGCCAGATGGAGTCGATAGCTCTGTAGAACCATTGCTGAATATAAGAGCTGCAATTATGCAGAATGTTGTGAGCAACTCAACCATACTTGATCTGCATAACATACATCTTGAAAATGGAGCATCTGGCACATTGATTCCCTATAACCGTCCAAGCCTGTGAAACTGCTCTCCCACCATTCCTCAGGCTCCAAGAATTCGCGGATGAGTCTGCGTTCACGCCAAATCCAACGGCGATCCCCTGTCGTCGAACGGCCACGCGCTGCGGCATAGCAAGAAACTGCCTTTCTCCACGCAGTTTTGGCAGGAGTAACGAGAGTGGATTTCCCGACTTTGACCCATGCTTGCCCTGGAAGGCAATTCTGAGGGCGGCTTACAACACGAGAACCCTTAGGAATCGGGTTATGCTCACCTTTCGCCACCTTGAGGGTGCGGCTATAGTTCAAGGCCATGTAGGCTGAAACCTTGAGAATTTCCTTAACCCCCAATACAGGGCGATACTCGGTAAAACCAAATCTGCTTGTAGGACGCGAAATGGCGGCTTGAATCCGCTCAATTGCAGCTGTTTCCGCTTGTCTGGATCTTGTTTGGCACTTGCTCCAAAACAAAAGATGCACGTGCATTCGACCTGGGTTTTTCTTGTCGGGATGGAATGCTACAATCTCCACACTCTCAAAGCCTTCACGGTAGAGCGTGTTACCAGTTAAATCCTTGAGGAGTTCCCGAATACGACTGTAAGTCGGATTCCCACCAAACGTGAGGGTCACAAAGTGAACCCGTTTCAGTTTGCCAAGGTTCAACTGAAGCTCTTGGTAAAACCGATAAGCCCGTAGATCCCAGTTCCGCCAGTTTGCTTCACAGAAAATCGCCGCCAGTTTCTGCCCCGCAGCTAAAACAAGTGCCTCCAATTGCAATGCGTAGGGCCTCAGGGCATCCCTAGCTGCTGGCTTACGACTCTTATAAGCCATCTTGAAATACCGCTTGGCATTGGTGCGGATCGTTCTCAACTCACCCTTTCCGTTGGGTAGATAGGGGTAGAGCTGCTTCGCCAGTGACTGAATCTCATCGCTTGGGTCTTTTGAGTCAGTTGTTTTTCTTTCAGTACATCTCGGTGCGCTACCCAGATGCTGACCCATCTGCTGGGTTCCTCGGTGCTCGCCGGGATGGGGACTTCGCAGCGCGAGCTTGCGGAACTTTCCCGTGTGGTGATGGTCGGCTGCGGCACATCGCTCCATGCCGCGATGGTCGGCGAATACGCATTCGAGGACTTGGCGGACATCCATGCGGAAGTGCAGCAGGCGGCGGAATTCCGCTATCGCAATCCAATCCTTGGAAACCGCGATTTCGTCATCGCGATCTCCCAATCCGGCGAAACCGCCGACACCCTCGCGGCAGTCCGTGAAGCCCAGCAGAAAGGCGCATTCGTCATGAGCCTCGTCAACGTCGTCGGCTCCACCATCGCCCGCGAAACCGGACGCGGTGTCTATCTCCACGCCGGGCCGGAAATTTCCGTGGCATCGACCAAGGCGTTCACCTGTCAGGTAAGTGTGTTGCTGATGATGGCTCTGAAGCTCGGCAGGGGTCGCCGTTTTTCCCGCGACGAGGGGCTGAAACTTGCCCGCCAGATCGAGGCGATACCCGAGCTTGTGCAGCGGGTCATTGCGAAAAACGACCAGATCGCGGAAATCGCCAAAAGCTACCTAAAGGACGAGCACGCCTTCTTCATCGGACGCGGGCCGATGTATCCCGTTGCCTTGGAAGGTGCTTTGAAACTGAAAGAGATTTCCTACATCCACGCCGAGGGATACCACGCCGCCGAGCTGAAGCACGGCCCCATCGCTCTCCTGCAGGAAGGCACCCCCGTCATCGCAGTCGCCTGCGAAGGGCCTGCAAAGGACAAGACGCTCGGCAACGTCGAGGAATGCCGGGCGCGGGGAGCCAGAATACTTGGCATCATCACCGAAGGGGACCATGAGGCCGAGCAGGTCATGGACGATTTCATCTCCATTCCGGCGACACATCCGCTGGTGGCGACCATCCCGGCGGTCGTCGCACTGCAGATCTTTTCGTATCACGTCGCCCGCCTGCGTGGCTGCGAGATCGACCAGCCGCGGAACCTCGCAAAAAGTGTCACCGTTGAGTGAAGCTCTCCGGCATGTCGCTCACGCCCGAAGCCCTGCAGCTCCTGCTCGACGGCATCGACTTGCGCGGTTCGGAGATGAGGCCGTCGACGCCTATGGCGTTGACGCGTTCCACCTAGAGACGGACGGCAGATCGCCGATGATGGAGTGCCCAAAGCGGACCGACCGGCGTTTTATCGGAGGTTTCGGCAATTATTTTTGGCAATCAGTCTAGTTTCCCTCTCCCTTCAATCTGGCGTTGGTTGCGGCGATTCGATCTAGGATCCAGGCATTCTCGTTGGTGGCGGTAATGTTCCACACCCCAAGGTCAGGATTGATGCTGTCGAAAACCCAATAGGCGGCAAGCCCGATCCGGTGGCGCTCGATCAAGGTGAGCATTTCATCCACCTGCTCCTTCCGCTGTGGGATGCTGTTTTCGCCGATTCCAGCGCCGAACTCGCCAAGCCATAGCGGCTTGCCACTGGCGCGGGCAACCGCCGCTGCCAGCTCGAAGTTCCCTGCCAGGGTGGCGCCTGCCAAACCGCAGCCCGGATAACCGGATCCATCCGCCCGCGGATGATAGATGTGCAGGCTGATCGTATCGACTTGTCCCGGAGCAGCCGCCAGGATCGCCTCGCTCCATTGCTCGCGGGAATCGGGTTTCCAGCCCTCGCCACGCGCCAGATGCCACGCGCTCGCACGCGGCATGGCGTCGCCGGTCATCACCGGCCGTTTGGGATCCAGCTTGCGGACGATTTCCGCAAACTCGCGATAGGCGTCGATCAGATCGACGCTGCGCGGGAAGTCCGCTGCCGTGCGCTTGGTCGCGGTGCCGCGAGCCGGCACCACCCAATGGTCGGCTCTGACCTGGGATTGCAGATCGGCCTCCATCATGAACTCATTGCCGAATTCCCACGCCCAAATCGTTTGGGAGCCGCGATAGCGCAGGACCACGGCCTCTGTGTAACGCCGCATGAACTCGCGGGTTTTGCTATTCTTGTCGCCCCAGGCGGAAATCGGTTCTTCGCAAAGGTCGGGCACCGCGAAGTGCGCCCAGAACAAACTGGGAATCAGCCCGATGCCACGACGTCCGGCTTCCTCTACGAATCGATCCAGCAATTCGAAATGTTTTTCGGGATCATCGCGGAACAGGTGCCACTCCACCGGGTAAAATCCACCCGCGGCAAATCGTGCGAAAGGAATCCTGTGCTTCGCAAGCAAGTCCATGCCCGCAACATAGTCCGGTGGATTCGCCGCCTGTTTGGCCGGGAATTCCAACAAACGCCGGAAGCCATCAAAGTAGTTCACGCCGACCGCGTGAATGGCATTTCCGCCGCGCCGGAATTGTCCATCCCGCACCTCCAAAGGTGGCGCAGCCGGTTCCGGGACGTCCGCCACTTCACCATTCGCTGCCATGATTGGCCACAAGCTGACGGCGGCGAACATCAGGAAGCAGAATTTCGTCATACGCGGCAGTCTAGGAAAGATCGAACTTGACGCAACAAGAAACAACATTACGGATTGGTGCCGCAATGCAAAAACCCAAATCGTCCGTTCCTGTGCAACCGGCTGACGGCCCGCTTCCGGCAAAGGCCAAGGCGGCCTGGGCAAGCGGGGCAATTGCGGACGTGTTCATGGCGAATTCTTTCAACCACACGCCCCCGAGTAATCGCCCTGCTGCGGGTATCCACAGAAGAGCAAGCCGCAGACGACCGCGCAGGGCTCGACCGTCAACGGGAATCAATCGCCCGCACCGTCATCGCCCACAAGCTCGACGTGATACGCATAGTCACACTTATCGACGTGTCAGGGGCTAATGTTCTGCTAAACCCAGAATATATCTCTATGCTGGATGCCGTTGGAAATAAGGCAGTCGATGGTGTTGTTGTATCAGACATTGATCGTCTGGTTCGCGCCACTGAACTCACTACCGCCGCCGCAATCACAGGTGTTTTTCAAACCGCACAAGCAAAGATCTACTGTGAAGGATCCGTCCACGACTACGCTACGGATGATGGTATTTTTCTCTCCCAAATTCAAACTCTGATGGGAGGGAACAACCTGCGGAAAATCAAAAAGCAAATGCAGGATGGGAAAGAAGAAGTGAGGAAAAAAGGAGGCTGCCCATCATCGCTCATTACTCTTCCCCAAGGGGTCACCTACGACCGCGATGCCAATCTCTGGTCATACACCGATGATGTCTGCACCGTAAAAGAGGCATTCCGATTGATTGATGAAAAGGGCATGACAAACATTTCAGCAATCGCCGAGATGGTTGGAATCCAAAACCGGACCCTCCACTACCTACTTCGAAATCCGATCTACACAGGCTGGCGGGTATATGACAAAAAAAGAGGTGATGTAAAATACTACAAAGCCGACGGTAAGCAGGCCGACAGGAAAAAAGTTGCCCGCGCCGAACCCATCCGCGTGAAGGTGATCGAGAAACCTGCCGTCAGCCAGGAGCAGTTCGACCGAGTCCAAAAAATCCTTGATAAAAAGGGTACAAAGTGGCGGCGTGAACGCATCGCCACCGAGGTCAATCTTGGAACTGGCATCGCCGTATGTGGGCACTGCGGCCAACGCCTCTATGCGTCATCTGGAAAACGTAAGGAAGGCAGCCGCATCGGATACTACTACTGCGCCGCAAACGATTACCTCAATCGCAGGAAAGGAATGAAGTGCCAACAGCCGAACATTTCGAAACCTATGCTCGAAGAAACCCTCATCAAATTTGCAGCCGAACACCTCGCATCGGAAGAAATCATTGGCAAGCTCGCCTCAAAATTACACGCCCCCGCCAACGAATCAAATCGGCCAGCCATGGAAAAAAAACTCGCCGACATCGAACGTAGGAAAAAACGCACACGCGAAGCCTACGAAGATGGGGTCGATGAACTGGCCGTGTATAAATCCCGAAAAGCAGAGTTGGAAGCCGAGGAAGTCACAATCCGCCGACTCATCCAATCCGAAATCGAACGGAACCGCATCCGAGAACAGGCCGACGACTCCCTTCACATGCTCGTAACAGCATGTGTCGGATTCTCGCGTATTACCAACAAGGCCGAACAGCACGCCGCACTTCGGGGGCTTTTCGCAAAGATTGCCTTTGAAAACGAGTCAATCGTCGGATGCGAACTTCTGATCCCAGGCATCCGTCCTGTTTGTAGCACCGAAATTGGTATCCGCACGGACACGGATTCATCGCAGCGACCAACATGAAGTTCGCAGGAAATGTTAGAGATCCGGCAGCGCGACTTATTGTAACCGTGCCGTCCTCAGACGGCTGTTGGGTTTCACCACTTTGCATGGCATTGTTTTTGAGGTGGGTATTCTTTGGCAAATGGTGGGGCGTTCTGGCTGCGGCGAGTTCGGTATTCGCGGCGGCGATGAGTTTGCGCTGACGCTCGAAAGGCGGCCCACATTAGAAATTGAGGACAAGATAAAGCACGCCGGATGGATTTGCGCCGCCGTAGCTCACGTCGCGCAGGGAATGGCTGACGCTGGCTTTGATGGCTACGTTCTTGTTGAGGGTGTAGACGAGGCCAAGCGTGGTCAGGATCTGTGAACTTTGCGTGTTCTTCGTGGGCACCCAGCCGAACAGCTCTGTACCTAAAGCCAAGTGATCGGTGAAGTTGTAGAGAAAGCCGTAGCCGCCGTAAACCATGTCGGCGACATCTTGATCGAAGGCCCATTGGTAGCCTAATTCTGCGAAGTGGTAGGTCTTTCCGATCGTCTTGCCGAACTGGAGAGGAAGCTGGAAGCGCCACACACCATCTCCCAAGCCACGATCTACGTCCGCTGTTGGAATGTAGATTTTCGGTGCAATGCCGAGCGAAGGTTTAGTCGAATTGGGTTCCGCATCCTGGAATCGCCACTTGACTTTGAATTCCGTGTCTCCGTAACCAGATTCATGCCCGCCACCCGTTGGCCAGATGTCCTTGCCGTAAGTAGTTAGATTTAGGCGAAAGTCCGGCATAATGGCGTAGTTCCAATCGAGCACTTCGGTCATGCTGGTGCCCCCTGTGTTGTGTTCGCTGGTGAGACCGAGCTTGATTTCCCAGCCGGGAGAGAACTCAGGGTCATCGGTGTAGAACGGCGAATCCGCACGCGCTTGAGGCACGAAGAATAACGGGATAAGCCAGAAGATTTTCTTCAAACCCGTAGCGTTGCGGCGGCGCATCTGCCAGTAAATCCAAAGGCCGGACACGGTGAGCAACAGTAGAGCAAGACCCCAAACCATGGCCATGACGAGACCGCCATCGCCGAAGGCTTCGCCACTGTGCAGACGCAGAAGGAATGATTTGTCTGCATAGTCTTCGACCTTATCAATGACGCCGGTCTTGGTGTTGAAGACAAACTTGCGATCTTCGCCTCCCCCCGGCTTGCCCGTGAAGATAGTGATGCTGGGAGCGTCGCCTTTGAACTGCCATTCGATCTTGTCAACTGGGAAGCTCGGAGCTTGGGCGGCGACTGCGGCACGGGCTTTGACAAAAGCTAACTCTAGTTCACCGTCCGCCGTAGTTGTGGTCACAGGTGATACAAGATCACGTGTGGCTTCCCGTTGCGCTTCGGCTTCTCCAAAGAATTCGGTGAAGGCTAACATCACCCCTGTGATCGAGACGAGAATGAGGAAAATTCCAGCAGGAAAGCCAATCCAGCGGTGCCATTTACGGAGAAATGAAGGAGTCATGGGTTGTACTTATCACTTGGTTTCCACTTTGAGTATTCTAATATTGATTTGTTTGGGTAAAGCGAAATTGCCGGCGGCCACAATGTTCTGATTTTTTCAACCCCTCGCCTTCTATTTCCATCATGCCTTAACGCCGTCCAGTTTTTAACTCAGCTTACGAAAACAACTTGCGGTCTAGAGAGCGGAACTGAATCGCCTCCAGAATATCATTGGGGCGAATGGACACTGAGCCGCCGAGGTCGGCAAGCGTACGGGCGACTTTGAGAATGCGGTCGTGGGCGCGGGCGGAGAAATTCATTTCTTCCATTGCGTGTTCCAAATAGCCGCGTGACTCGGCATCGAGGTGGCAACACTCTCGTACTTGTTTGGCTCCCATCGCCGCGTTCGTGGTGAGCTTGGCGGATTTGTAGCGGGCTACTTGAATTGCACGGGCAGCAGATACGCGAGCGCGGATTTCCGATGAAGACTCGCCGGCTAGTTTTTCAGATGTGAGTTCCTTGAAATCGACGAGTGGCACCTCGACGTGAATGTCAATTCGGTCGAGCAAAGGGCCGCTGATGCGCTGGCGGTAATTTTCGATTTGCCGCACAGAACAACGGCACTGGCGCTTCGAGTCCCCATAAAATCCGCACGGGTGTGGATTCCATTTTCGGTGACAATTTCACGAAACTAGAAAAGCCATATTCTATAAGGGATTTGGCGGCTATTGACCGCGTGCCAGATGGTGCCAAACGCTGCCGGATTTGCAAGGAAGTCAAAAACCTCGCCGAATTCCGCATGATCAACAGCAAAGGCAAGTCATGGCCGAACTATGCCTGTAACCCCTGCTCCAAGGAGTACCAACGCCAAGCCTACCTGAGGAAGAGATCAAGAAAACCATGAAAGAAAAAACACAAGAGGATGGCAGTCTCCAACTTGACATCCTCAAAAAAAGTAATAAAATGTTCTTAGTTTTAAAGCCGATGAAAAAACGCCAACAATCGCAGACGCACAAAGCCAAGCCTTCCGAACCTGAAAAGGAGCTCGCGAGCTGGTTCAAAGCCCTGCGCAAAAACAGCTTGAATCTGACCCAAAAGGAATTGGCCGAACGTGCCGGAATTCCTCTGGGAACCATCCGATATTTCGAACAAACTGGCCGGACCAGCCTCCAGAATTTTCTCCGGATCGCGACCGAGCTACACACGCTCGATCCTTTCCTGGCTCTGGCACGAGGCGAGGAGCCCATGACCTTCCAGAAAATCCAAAAGGAGAAAACCATATCGCGGCTGCAGGATGAACTGGCCGTGAAACGAAAAGAAGCCACCCCCATGGAAATCCGCAAGCGCAATGCGTTTGTCGTCACAACTGCCCCCATCCGTAAATGGCGGCTGCATGGCAGGGAAAAATGGATCGACGCAGTAACCGACGCAAGATGAGTGACGGCCCAAAATACGAACCCCACGAGTTTTTTCCGGTTCTCGAAAAACTACCGCAAGCCGTAGGAGAGGTAGTCATCTGCGGAGGGCAGGCAGTCAATTTGCTCGCGGCCGTATTCCTCACTGAAGGTCAATTGGAAAAATTACTTGGAAGGGGCAACGTAATGTCTGCCGACATGGACCTCGTGATCACCAAGGCGCTCCAACGGCAAATCGTCAATCTGGCGAACAAATCACAAGGGTTTTCACTGAAAACATTCGCGGACTGCCGCCAACCCATCCAGTTCGCCATCATGCCTAACGACATGCCCGATACCCGTATCGATGTCATGCGAAGCATCAATGGAATTCACACTGAAAAAGACCGAGTATTCGAAGACGCCATCGATTTGGACAACAGTCCATACCTCGTCATCAACCCAACCACGCTTCTCATCGCGAAGGCCGAAAACTGCGCGACTCTTGAACAGGACTCACCCACAGAAAAACGCAACGACATCAAACACCTGCAGCTCCTCATTCCTATCGTTCACAACTACCTCCAGAAACTAGTCCTTAATTGCGATCCCGAGTCAAAAAGCGAGCAACGCGACATTATGCGCTTCCTCAAAAGCATCCATGCCGCCTCAAAAAAGACCAACTTCCAAAAGGGAATGAAGCTCGCTCAGGTGAAGCTCTATGACGCCATCCCAACCGCTCGAATTCGAAAGTCGAAACTGAAAATCCTACAGAGCTATCTGGAACAAACCTTCCTGGGAAACTCAAGTACGCCCCCAACCTGAACGATAGATAAAATCACGTCAGGCTTATCGTCGGAAATCCAATCGCGAATGAAATGGAGTCTATTACTTATTGGTATTTTCCACGATCAATTGTTCCCGGGATATGGTTCTACGGATCTCCTCCCATTGACCTGTGGTTTCGTTCCGGCGCATGCCAACGATCGTCACTTGGCTTCCCGGTTCACCACGCAATTGGGGGATCAATTCGTCAAACGGCACACCGGAAAATCCCTGCCATCCTCCAGAGGCAGGTTCGATTCCTGCCAGCATATCGCCGTTTTGAAAGCCCGCTTTTGATAAAGGTCCATCCGGAGTTAATCGCACAACCGTTGGCAGTCCATCCGAGGAAGATACCAACGTGGCACCAACTCCACGAGGTGTCGCATCGTAGATCGCCTCATGGGCAGCGTCCTTTTCCGGGCCATCCGGAAGACGATCGGCCCATTCTACAGCCTTTCGTGTGTCTGCATATGCCATCGCAGTGGCCATGGCATGAATTGCCGCCTCTCGCTCTACGGGTGAATGACTGGTGCCGAGAATTCTCTCAACAGACTCAAGATCGACTCTCGCTAGTCTGCTCACAGCTTGCTGTATCATCTGATGATTGCCGTCAGGGTGCTGGCGAGCCCACTCAAGCGCTTTCTGGGGATGTGCTTCAGCCCATTTCATCTTAGATCGATCCATAAACTCCCGCTGCTCCCAAGGCAGCCAGTCTCGACAGATTTCAGCGAGCTTTTCGGGATCTGAATCAGTCCCAACCAAGCCAGCAAACAGACTCGAGCGCACAGGGCTGTCGTGGAAGGCTCTCATAAATGGTTCGCGATACGCCGCAAGTCCTTGATGTTCCAGAATGGATGCCAGTGACATCAGTGGATTGGCTTGATCTGCTGCCTGCTCTGCTCGGCGAATGAGCCAAGATTTCGTTTCTTCGTCGATCGTTGATCCCTTGATCCATGAAATGATGAGTGCTCGCAGCGCATCACTGCGCTGAGGATCCTTTGCGGCTTGCGAAAGAGCATCTTCGGCGCTTACAGAAGATGCCAGTCGAGTGTAGCGGGACTTCACCTTATCATCGGAATCAATTCTTTTGGTCGTTTGCTTTTGATCAGAATCGACCCTGTTACGCTGGTGAGCCGAAGTGGAAGACACAGGCACTGCAGGAGCGGCAGAACGCCCGGAAATTCCAGCCAAATAGCCAGATCCTGCGCCAATGAATAAAGTAAGTAACGGAATGACCTGTTTTAATTTCACGGGATGAATCTTAATGTTAGAAATTTGCTTTTTGATTTAATGTGAAGATTACACTGAAGAATCGACGGAGCCAGTGGCTCCCGGCACCCCCTACTTTTCGAGGGCCTTTTTGATCCTCGCTTCGAAATCTTCGAGCGGTTCCCAGGATTCAACATAAGGGCTGGAAAACGAGTAGCTGCCGTTTGCATCGGGTTCATAGCGTTTGTAGAAACACTCCAGCTTTCCTTTATCGTTCTTGCGTATTTTAAATGCGTGCAGCCCGTGGTCGCCGTAGTTGGTAAGCCGATTTTCTGTCAGAAACAAAATATAGCGCTCGCCTGTTTTTACATCACGGCTGGCAGCGATCAACTGATCCGTGTCGTCCCGACTGCCCAAAATCATCGTGGGCACATCCTTGGGACCCTTTAACACCCGATGAATTTCGATCTTGGCAGCGCCCTCTGGGGTGAGTTCTTTCACGGTGGCGTCGACAATCGCTGTGGCTTGAGCAAAGGAACTCGCGATCGGATACGGAGGACCTTGGTCGGCGTGGGCGGGAATGCAAACAGACAGCAGCGCCATTAAGATGGACAATAGATTCGGGTTTTTTTTCATAGTGTAATTTCTCTTAGTATTTTGTTAGTTTGGGCGATCATGTTAGGGATTGTTCTCATTAATGAAAGCTGAGGATTAGATATTCACTGCGTCACGCCGAATGTCCCAGCACGGAATTCTTTATGTATATCAGGCGAAGTTTCGGCGCGTTAACAAATTATTTCAGGTTAAATGTATGTTAATTTTACAGCTTTTCCCCATACCAGCGAAAGACACATGCTTCCGGCTTGACCCTTTTTTAAACTGAACTGGCTTCTAGGACATGGGGTAGGAATGGGCCATGAAGTCGGCGTGACGCGGGCGGTCCGCAGATTCCGGGAGGACCGGAATCTCAACGCGCGATTGAATGCACTTGAGAAGAAGCTGGCCTCTGAAATCAAAGGATGAAAGTGATCCTCGCAGGAATCCGAACTGCGGAACCCGAACAGCCGGGTGGAGCGCTACACGGGTTCATGGAAGATGGCAAATGTCTGTTATTTGGGACTGGAGCGCGGAGAACACACTGAAGAGCCGGCCTGAGAAGGGAAAAGGAATTAACAATAAATTTAGTAGCCAAATATGTATGTGCTTAAATATAAAGGCCTAACATTTTAGAGATTTTTCTCCATATGGGTATGCATAATATACCCATAATAACAGCAATCACACCAGCAAGTATTAGTGACTCCACTTTACCCATAACAAACAGAAAAGACATGCTAGCAAAAAACATGAACTTTATGGCATAGCCAAAAATATTACCTATTTTCCGGAGGATGCTGCTATCTTGAGTGGTAATAATGTTATTTTTGACCAGCAATCTATAAGTAAGGCCGTGGGCAAGAATATAACCGATAATGATTAACCAAGAGAATGGAGATAAAAAATCATAATCGAGATCAATGTCTAAATACATATAGGCTGCGATTACTCCAGAAAGTAATAATATCTCCCCTAAAACACACCCCACTATAGTGATAATATTCCATTTTCTTTTGGTTGAATTGTTTGTCATTATATTTTTATAAGTGCTAGGAGTTTGATTTCTGCGGGAGGGCCCTGAAAGAACCATTGTGTCGGACCGGAGGGCGTGGACTGGAGAGTGTAAACTTGTTTCCGCATGAGGAAAGTGTCAAAGCTGAGAATACTAGAACATGTGTCCTTATCATAGCTCAAGCCGCGGACTGCGGAGCGGCAGATGCAGCCGGCGAAGTTCCACTTCCCGCCACGGCTCACGCGGATGGCACCATTCTCCACAAAGGGCCATTCCGCCCGGAAGTTTTTCGCCATACGCATTCCGAATAATCTGCCAGGCATACATTCAGTTTTGAGCTAAGATTTTGGGCATTGGTGTCTTGAGCGCGATCACGCCGAATGGAGATAAGTAAAGGGATTTGGAGTGGTGAAAGGACGGATCTCCTCTGGAGTTAGCAGGGATGATAACGGGGGGAAAGTTGGGTCAGGTTTTGCGGTTCTGAGGGTTAATCCAGACGTAAGCGTGACCCAATCGACGATCATCGGTGACAGTGGCACATGTTCGCTTTTCAAACCGGTAGAAATCATTCTTCGCTCCGACCTGTGTGCGCTTTTAGCTTTCCGTGAGAGGCTGGTGAGGCTAGAACGCTTGAAATCCATGATTGTTGAGACGCCAAAACGTGCGCATCTGGCAAATCCAGCCGCCGCGCAGCTACCAAAAAGCCCGAAAACACAGGCTTTTGAGGGTGTAGTCATGTATTACGGTTACCGTTTCTACGATCCGGTAACTGGTCGTTGGCCATCTAGAGATCCTATTGAGGAAGAGGGTGGAGTGAATCTTTATGGGTTCGTGTTTAACTCACCATACAATTGGATTGATATTCTCGGTAGAGAACCAGCAATTAGCTGCCTCACCGGTAATTCAGTGGATTCTGGTTCGCCACTTAGTTCACATGGTGCAAATGTAAATGGACAGAGTCCACGTGCTGGTATTTTGATGCTATGGGCTTATTTTCCGATTGGATAACAGGTACGGATAATCCTAATCGAAATTATGATGCTAATTCTCCTATGACAGATGCGATTCGAAGAAGTTGGCAGGCAGGCGATCTTAGACTCAGAATAATGTTGGCAGCGAGAGAGTATTGTAAAAGTAAATCTGCAACTTTACCTTATCCAATAAAATTAGGTGGAGAAGTCGATAGACTTGGAGATGCGGATTTTGTGAGAAACTTCTTCAGAGATCTTGTAGATAATCCAATGAGTTCTTTTACAGGCAGCTTTTCTGGTGGTACAGCTACCTTTAACGCCATTGATTGTCGCTCATGCACTGCGTCAGTCTCTGTATATGCAATCAATTATTCCTCAACCGAGTCTGCGACACGACTGCCAAAATCTTTAGGAGGGTATGAAGGACTAGGACCGATGGAAATTCAGATTACTGGTGGCGGCTTAATATCAATGCCAATGATTGTGATTGAACCTTTTAGTTCTTTTTTGGGCAATAATCCTAATGGTGTTGGAGGTGCAGGAAATACAATAACTCAAACATATGAATGGACCGAAGATTATAATTTTTAAGTATATAGCCATTAGTGCTTTATTCCTTTGTATTTTTTCATGTGAAAACAAGAAAGTGATCACAGGAAAATACGTGTATATAACCCCAGAGCAAAAATGTGAGTTATTAATTAATATAGATGGGAGTTTTAGTGAAAAAATTTATTTTGGTTCAACAGGTCAAGAATTTGATACAACAGGGACTTGGAGTCAGAAAAATTCCGGTCTACTGTTCAATGGATTTCTTTATTCAGTCGGAAATGATAAAGGTAGTGTATTAAATCCTCCTCAGAAATACAGTTCTGCGCCAGCCACCGCAAATGGAGATATTATTATTTTCGAAGAAAATTCAGAATATTGGTTTCGCCTTTCGAAGTAATCAGTGAAAACTCCAAATCATTAAAAAGGTGTTGTCCCGATTCTTTCGCAAGACTTCATGCACTTGCGACCGCTTTCCAAGGGCAGGGTTGGTTACGCGACTGATGGATGGCGTGGATGGCTGAGCTTTTAGCTTTCCGTGATGGATTGAACGGGCTAGAAAGCTAGTAATCCATGATTGTTGAGACGTCTAACCGAGCGCATGGCACGAATCCAGCCGCTGCGCAGCTACCAAGAAGCCCGAAAACAAAGGCTTTTGAGGGTGTAGTCATGTATTACGGTTACCGTTTCTACGACCCTGAAACAGGCAGATGGCCATCTAGAGATCCAATTGCTGAAAGAGGTGGAGTGAATCTTTATGGAATGGTTTATAATAATACTTACGGATGGATAGATGTTATCGGTGGATGGCCAAGCCCACTAAATCCTCACAGACCAGAGTCTGGATTAGTGCCAGGTTCATTCGTAGATTATCAAAAGCTTAGTGATATTGAGTCAAAAAGAAAAGCTGCGCAAGATGAAACTGAAAAAAACAAGAAACCATGTTGTAACGAGATAACTTATGATGCTTCTAATCAATGCTGTATAAATGGTTCTATATATAGTTCAAATGAAAAGGAAACTGTCACTCTCAGTTTCAGGATTGCATCTATACCTTTTGGAGATGTAGCAAACAGTCTGGGTAAACGTCACTGTTCCGTCCGTGCATCATGGGGTGAGTCGGGGCAGGGTAAGCTTGGAGCTGGAGTTCCTGGACAAGGTGCTAATGGTTGTGCGGCTACGCTAAACACCGAAATGGTTGATCATAAGGGAGAATCTGAAAAGCAAGGAGTTATAAATGTCACTGTAACGGTAAATAAGTGCTGTTTTTATAAAAAAGCTAAAATTGGTAACTATAAAGGAGTATGGATTCCGTTAGTAAATGACTGTAACACTGTTATTAAAGATGCGGTGGATTCTTGCGGTGGAGATTACGATAAGGCATTTAAAGAGTATTATTCGCAAAATAAAGAGGCTCAGCAGTTGATTGAAAATCTTGAATGGTATGGTAAGTTTCACGGGCCATGGGGTTTATAATATTCATGTTTGATACATCTATATGAAAAAATTAAGAAATGTATTTTTTAGCTCTCGGTATACGCTAGCATTAAGTATCATTATAATTCTCTTATCATTTGTTTTTTTGTATTTATCGATGTTTTATGGATGGGCTTCAGGTGCTGGTGCGTTAGAAGAGAAAACAAAAGATAAACTTTATTTTTTAAGTAGATTACAACTAAGCTGTTTCTTTGTATTTTTGATAGGAGGTATAATCATGTTTGTAACTTATTTTTGCTTTAAATCACAAGGGGACGGACAAAATCACCACACACAAGAACCCCCTTGAGGATGAGGGGGGGTAATCGGGACAGTTACGGCAGTAGTTTGAACTTAAATACCTACCCGCAGCACTTCTTGAACTTACGACCGCTTCCACAAGCTAGGGCTGGTTGCTACTGTCGCGCCCTGTGTGCGCTTTTGTCTTTCCGTGATGGGTTGGAGTGATTAGAAAGCGATGATTCCATGATTGTTCTGACGTCAAAACGTGCGCATGTGGCAAATCCAGCCACCGCGCAGTTACCCAAAAGCCCGAAAACAAAGGCTTTTGAGGAGATAGTCATGTATTACGGTTACCGCTTCTACGACCCAGAAACAGGTAGATGGCCATCTAGAGATCCGATTGAGGAAAGAGGAGGAATTAATCTGTATGGGTTCGTTCTTAATGCTCCGGTTAATTACTGTGACGTTTCTGGTCTGGTTGCTTATCCTTCATCGCTCAACGGTTTGACCGCTCAAGAGCTGCTAATATTGGGGGTAGTAGGTGGGGGAACAGCTACGCTCCCGCTCGTTCAGGATCCTCCCTCACTACCGGACATCAATATTCCAGATATTCAGCCCCAGCCAGAACGCAAACCTGTCACACCTCCAAAGCGCAAACCAAAACCAGACCCAAAACCAGACCCAAAACCAGATCCAAAGACTACAGGACCAACGACTCCTGTGCCGCCTGCTGATGACTGCGATGAGCCTAATGGTTGCAAACCCTGCACCCCACCAGATCAACACTTCGTTTATCAAATTGCTATAGGAACTGATCGATCAAATGGGCGTCACGCCCCGACAAGCAAAAATCCAAATGGGATCGATCAAGTTAAATACTGGAGAATGAATCAGGTTCCTTATTCCGAAGTGAACCCAAGTGCCTGTAAATGCTTTTTGTCATTTCACGGCGCGGATGATAATACGTTAGTACCCAAATCGGGTCCACATTTTCATCCAAGCCCAGCCGGTTCTCATAATCCACCTCCTCATTTTAAAGGGCCAACTCTCGGAGGTGGTAAAATTAGACCTTAATATGTATTATCCTTCTGGAATAAAAATATCATTAGGGGATATGGTATGGTGGGATGAAAAATCTGCAACCGGCTACGTCGTACTGATTTGCGAGACAAGCTCTGAAAGCCTCAAGTATGGAATGGAAGAGCCATTTATTTGGATAAATTATGACGGTAAAAAATCGTCATCTGGAAGAGTCGTTTGTTATCCCGAACGATTACTTGAAGATCAAGGAATCGAAAAAATAGATAAAGTCGAAAAAATAAATATCAAAAAAGCTATTTGTGCTGCCAAAAGCATAGTGATGGATCAATGTAAAAATTCATACCAAGGTGTATTTTGGGGGCCAGATTCAAATCATGTATTTGGATGGAAGATCATATTTTTTACTGACGAATTTTCATATTCTGCGATCTTCGTTGATCCGGCTAACTTCACGGCTAAGATTATTTGTAAAAAAGATATAGGAATTGATATTTGGTGTTAATTGTTAATTTCCAAATTCTCATCGTACGGGATTACCAAAATGAAAAATGAACCCACGCGCCAACCAATAGCGTTGGTTACTTCTCAGCACTCTTAATCAGTTTAGCTAAGTCCACGCCCAGTGCATCAGCTACGCGCAGCAAAGACGCGAGCGTTGGGCTGGTTTCCAAGCTTTCGAGGTGCCTGGTTCCCGTGCGACTAATTCCAGCTAGTTTCGCTGAGCTTTTAGCTTTCCGTGATGGGTTTGAGGGATTAGAAAGCTTGGAATCCATGATTGTTGAGACATCAAAACGGGTGCATGTGGCAAATCCAGCCGCCGCGCATCTACCCAAAAGCCGGAAAACACGGGCTTTTGAGGGTGTAGTCATGTATTACGGTTACAGGTTCTACGACCCGGAAACAGGAAGATGGCCATCTAGAGATCCGATACAAGAAAGAGGCGGAGTGAATCTTTATGGGTTCGTGGGGAACAATGGGGTGAATCGGTG
>JANPEG010000006.1:0-3244 GCA_031431855.1 Akkermansiaceae bacterium
CGCCGCTTCGAGCGCATCATCCCCTCCGTCCCGCTGTGGATGCAGATTCTCGCCGTGCTGCTCATCGCCTGGTTGCTTTCCGAGCCGCGTTTCCAAAAAGAAAACTCTGTCCAACGCATCGCCATCGTCATGGACGCCTCCGCCTCGATGCAGGTTTTCAAAAAAGACGCCATCGCAGCTCTGAAAAGCAAACTCCCCGATCTGCAAGGCAGCGCCATGAAAATGGAAATCACTTTACTCTCCGCACTACCCGGAACAGATCGGATCTACTCCGGTGAATCGACCGAAGAGATGATCGCCGCTTTGGAAAAATTCACCCCAACCGCCGGTGTGACCGATCCATCGTATGCGCTCCGCCTCGCCCGTTCGATTGTATCCAACGAAGGGATCGTCATCTACCTGACCGATACTCCTTTGGAAAAAATGCCCTACGAATCACGCTTGATTTCCGTTGGCAGGCCTATTGAAAACGTGGGTTTCACCGGAGTTTCCTTTGAGCAAAAAGAAGGAGTCCTGACGTTCCGAGCGATTGTTAGAAATTACGGTAGCTCACCTGCCACGCGTTCGTGGTCATTGGTTGCGGCAAATGGAAAGTCGGAGCCGAAAGAGTTCGAGATCAAACCCAGCGCATTCACCACCATCCAAGCCGCGTTTCCTGAAAATTCTCAACAAGTGCGACTCGAGCTCAGCGCGGATGAATTCGAGTTGGACAACGTCCTGCCCATGGTCGCGCCGCAGCCGAAAGAGCTCAAACTCTTCGCCGCCACCTCACCCGCGTTCCGCGATCTCTCGCAGAAACTGCTCCGCTCGCTCGCCGCCACCAGCGAAAGCAACGATGCAGCAACATCCGACCTCGTCATCACCTCCTACGATCCGCTCGATCCAATCGTCCCGCAAAGCAATGCGATCTTGTTTGTCGAGGATCCCAGCTCAGCCGGAAAATATCTGAGCGGCGGTATCTTGGCCGAAGCCCATCCACTCATGGACGGCATCAACTGGCAGGCCTTGCTGGTCCGCGAAACCCTACAACTGCCACGCAGTCCCACCGATCGGGTTCTACTCTGGCAGGAAAAACGCCCGCTCATTTTCCTGCGCGAGGAAGCCGGTAAATCCATTCTCTGTTTCAACTTCGACCTACGCCTCTCCAACGCCACCCAACAACCCGCCTTCATCGTCCTGCTGCATCGCTTCGCTGAAACATTGCGTGATAAAAAAATCGCACCGCAGAAATTAAATCTCGAAACTAGCCAGCCTATCCAAATCACCAGTGCAGCGGATATTCCACTTGAGGTCAGCGTGATCGATCATTTGGGAAAAAACATGAAACCACCCGCAGCAGGCATCGCCCCCGCCGCCCCTGGTTTCATCACGATCAAACAAGGCGAAACCATATTGTTAGAAGCCGCCGCGCAGTTCGCAGACACACGTGAGGCAGATCTCAGCAAAACCGCACCTCACGAGTTGGAAGTATTCACGAATACCGCTTCACTCAAAAACCACACCACTCCGGATCCCCTCATACGGCTGTGGATTCTCGTCCTTCTCCTCGCCCTGATCGTCGCATGGTATTTTTCCAACGGAAAACAACGGAATGTTCCCGAGAAATCCGAAGTTCCGGTGAATGCTTAGAGAATCACGGTCGAGCCCCGACTCTGTCGGGACCCTACCTTTACCAAACCCCAATCTCTCTTAGCTGCCGCTCCGCGACTTCCGCCCAGCCACGATTCGCGGCAGGAGATGCGGGTGAGGGATGCAGGATTTTTGCTATCACTGCCGACCCCCCCAACTGCTCCTGTGCGGCGCGCATCTGGTTTTCAGCATAGCCTCCCACCCCGATCAAATACTGTGGCTCTAGGATTTCAATCAAGCGTCGCAGATGTTTCTGACATGCAACATCGGGTAGCTCCATCTCCGCAGCACGGATTTTATCGGGCGTCAAATTGGCTCCGCTATCTTTCATCCAGATCAACGGGCAAAAATTGATCACCAGATGATCTTTGAAAAAATCCCCGGCATTCGGAAATTTTTCGGAAAACAAACCCCAAAGCCTCCGCCCACTGACCTCTGATTTCGTGCAATCCAATCCGCTAATTTTACGTTTGGGATGCTCGTTTTCCGGTTTCCCGATTTCAGGCGAAATTCCCATCCAATCTCTAACAGCAGCGATCTCGCCAAACGGCACACCCGTCTGAGCCATGCCGTAAGGACCCGGGTTCATCCCGAGCATCAACACCCGCTTTTTCGAATTTGCGAACTTTTCCAAATACGCCTCATAACCCGCCCTTGCGTAATCCACAGTGAGATAGGTATGCGTCACGGGTTCGGAAAATTTCAGCGGTCGCAACTCATCCGCTAACTCACGTCCGACTCGGATCAACTGGCTCGCTATCATTTCCATGCAATCCAAAGCAAAGATAATGCAACGGGCAAATAGATCAAGGTGGAGAAAAACAACTGCCTGCAGGAAGTTCTCTCGCCGTCGCGAATAAACCGGGCGGATAACGCCAGAATAACCAACGCAAAAGTCGGCCCACCGATCAACCATATGAAATTCGCAAAACCCCAGATCGCCGGCAACACGGAGAACACCGCGAGCACTAGGGAAAACAACACGCACAAGATACCGCTACGCTTCCCGCTGATGTCACCGTTCGACCACATCTTATAGCCAGCGTCCTCATACTCCTGACGGCATAACCAGTTGATCGCCACGAAATGTGGCAGCTGCCAGAAAAACAAAATTCCAAACAAAAACCACGACTCTGAATCAAAAACTCCACCGCCGCCTCCGACCCAACCAATCATCGGCGGTATCGCCCCTGGGATTGCTCCGACCAAAGTGTTAAGCGAACTGATCCGCTTCAACGGTGTGTAAACAAACACATAAATCGCAACCGTAGCAGCTGTTAGATACGCAGCTCCAGCCCCGACCATCACCGCCAAATGAATAATCCCTAACGCGGATAAGACCCAACCCACACCAAAGGCCGTGATCGGATTCATCCGCCGGGCCGGCAGGGGCCGATCCGCCGTGCGTTTCATCAAACGATCCAAATCGATCTCCATGAGTTGATTGAATGCCGCCGATCCAAACGCAGCTGCCGCCGTCCCGATCAAGGTGTGAAACAACACCGCCCACTCCATCGACTCTCCTTTGCGCGCCAACAAGTATCCAAAAAACGTCGTCACCAAGACGAAGAAATTCAGCCGTACCTTCATCAGCACCGTGAGATCCTCACGGAGA
>JANPEG010000007.1:0-67410 GCA_031431855.1 Akkermansiaceae bacterium
GGTCAGGGGTCAGGGGTCAGGGGTCAGGGGTCAGGGGTCAGGGGTCAGGGGAAGATTTTGATTTCTTGTTTCTCAAGCTTGCGAAGCGCGGCGCGGAAGTCTTTTACCGTTTGGTGGCGTTTGGTGGTGGCGATGGCGGTATGGATTTTATCGCGGATCGCTTCAAGCGTTGGAGTTTCTGCGGGGAGGCGTTCCGTCAGCTCGACGATGTGAAAGCCTAGTTTGGTTTGGATGAGGGTGGGTTTATTCTTCTCTAGTAGAAATACAGGATCTGCAAAATCTTTGGGGAGTCGGTCGCGGGACATCCAACCAAGATCGCCTGCTAGATTCTTTGAGGCTTGATCGGCACTTACGGCGAGGGCTAGTTCGGCGAAATTTTTGGAACCGTTTTGAAGTTCGGTGAGGGCGGATTGTAATTTTTGTTTCGCCTCTTCTGGTGGAGTGCCGAGGGTTGAGATGAAAATGTGGCGGGCACGGATGCGCTCAGGGATTTTTAGTCCTTCCAGATGTTGTTTGTAAAATTCTGTGATTTCCTTTTCAGAGACGACGACCGATGGATCGACCTGCATGGCGACGTATTTTTCCTGTTGGATACGGGCGGCGATGCGATTCCGGAAATCCTTCAAGTTGCCGAAACCTTGGGTTTTGATGGCGTTTTCTAACTCCTCGCGGGTGCTGAATTTTTTGGAAAACAGTTCGAGACGGGCATCTATTTCTTGGTCGCTGACGTTGAGCTCTAGGTTGCTCACTTTTACCCGAATGAGTTCGTGATCGATGAGATCATCTAGCGCGGCGGATTCGATGAGATTTCTCTCGGTTTGGCTGAGGTCGGCGATGGATTTCCCCTCGAAGAAAAGTCGATCATGAATTGCGCGATCGAGTTGTTTGCGGGTGATTTTATGTCCATAGACGCTAGCGACGACGCTTTCCGTTTTGGCGTCGCCGATAGTAAATAAGTTAAAGGCTTTGAGTTGGTGACTCAGTGGGCCGTTGAAGATGAATAGATCGGCAGTCAAATATCCGATGACGACGAAGCAGATAGTGAAGCGAACGATGGGCTTGGTGCAGAGCTTCATTCTGAATGCTAAGGTCTAACGGATTTCGATAGTGGCACCTGGGCGGATGAGGGTGGGTAAGCGGACGGCGTCCCAGTTGCAGAGGCGGATGCAGCCTGCGGAGCGGGAGCGGCCGATGGTTTCGGGATCGGAAGTGCCGTGCATGCCTATGCCGGCGCGGGTGGTTCCGCACCAGATGATGCCAACTGGTGAGTTTGGTCCAGGGGGAATCATCAGGGCTATTTCAGAGCGTTTTCCGGTATCGAGAAGTTGTTGATCGTATCTCCACCATGGCAGTGCGACCATGTTGTGGAGTTTCCAGGAACCAAACTTGATGAACTGGGGTTTTCCCGGGGTGATGGGAAATGAGGCGAGCAGGGCAGTGTTGGCGACAGGGACGACGGGGGCGTCGGGATCGGTGATGATAGCTGGTCGCGGGGCGGCGGCGAAGATGCGGACTTGGTTCATCTTGGTATCAACCACGACGTATCGTTCCGAGAGATCCTCAAGTTCTTTCCATGCACGATCTGTTAGTTCTTCAACGAGAAAAGGTGTCACGTTTGGAACGTTGATGCTGGCTTTTGGCTGTAAGCCGTAAATTTTTATTTCAGGGTTCAGGCGAATCAAAGTTGGGATGTCGGTATGGTAGCGTTCCGACATGAACTCAGCAATGGAGCGGTAGGCCATGCGCTTGGTTTTGGCTTGTTCGCTGCGTTTGGTTGAAAGCTTGGAATTGACCCATTCGCTGGCAATTTCAGGAACTAACGCGATAGCGTAAGGGTTGGTGATGGCCTCACGAGCTGCGGTGTTGACTGCGCTCCAATCATCTAACGGATGGCCATTGACCTCATTCCATGATTTTACGGCGAGTTCGGAAAATAGACCGATTTTTCCATCGACCACACCGGGTCCGAAGTTGGCTTGATCGAGGAAGATTTGTAAACGCGTGGCGTCGTCGCCAATGGGCTTTTGGTTGATGGGTGGAACTTCTTCCGGTTTTTTTTCCGGAGTCTCTTCTGGGGTTTTCGGCGGTGTTGGAGTGACTGCGGGTGGGGCGATAGGTTTGGGTGGGGGCGTGTCTAGCAGGGGCGCAGGTTTTGGCTCGGGTGTGATGGGATCGGCATCGACAGGTAGGGCTTTGAGAATCTTGGGTTCAGATTCCTGCGCGGCGAGCGGGAGGGTAAGAAGAAGAAATGTTAGAAAAAGGCGCATGGTTGCGATCAGTGTGGGATCATGAACTCGTTGAGTTTTCCTGCGATGTTTGCGGGTACGATGGCGGTGACGATGATGTCATTTTCATCGTATTCCGTGGAGAGGACTTTTGCGTCTTTGTGTAGGAGGTTGAGGATGTCGCCACGAAATTGTGGGATGCGATAATTTTCATGGGTGACACGATCCGCAAGGACTTGAGAGCAGGCTTTGTAAATGTCTTCCAGTCCTTGACCGGTGAGGGCGGATGCGTGGATGGCATCGGGGAACTTTTTTTCCAAACAAACGAGCTCCCAGGGATCGGTGATTTTATCGATTTTGTTCAGAACCGTGATGATGGGTTTATCAACCGCGCCGAGCTCTTCTAACACATGCAGCGTGGTGGCTTGAAAGATTTCGATTTCAGGAGCTGAGGCATCGAGCACGTGGATGAGGAAATCTGATAGAACGGATTCTTCGAGAGTAGCCTTGAAAGCCTCGACGAGACGGTGGGGGAGGTTGCGGACGAAACCGACCGTATCGGTGACGAGGAGCGGTTGGCCATCCGGTAAATCGATGCGACGGGTGGTGGTGTCGAGGGTGGCGAAGAGCATATCTTTTGCCATGACATCCGATCCTGAAATTTTGTTCAGCATCGTGGATTTTCCGGAGTTCGTGTAACCGACGATGGCGACGTGTGGGGTATCGAGTTTTTCGCGTTCCTTGCGTTGGGTTTTGCGTTGTTTGCGGACGACCTCGAGTTCGCGTTTGCAGCGATCGATGCTGAGGTGGGCGAGACGTCGGTCGATCTCGATTTGTTTTTCACCCATGCCGCGTTCGGCACCGCCGCCGCCACCGGATCCGGAACCACCGCCACCGCCTTCGCGGTCAAGGTGTCCCCACATGCGGGCGAGACGGGGGAGGGCGTATTGCATTTTCGCGAGTTCGACCTGCAAGCGTGCCTCCTTGGTTTGGGCTCGTTTCCCGAAAATATCGAGAATCACTTCTTCGCGGTCGATGACGCAGAGATCGGCGAGTTTTTCCCACTCACGTTGTTGGGAAGGGGCGAGGTTGTTATCAATGACGATGCAGTCGCATTCGTGGGCTTTGGCGAGCGCGACCATTTCCGCGGCTTTGCCGGTTCCGCAGAGAAACTTTTTGTGCATTTCGCGGGATTTCGCGAGGACGGATTCGGCGATCTCGATGCCGAGGGTGGACACGAGTTCACCGAGTTCTTCTAACAACGAGGCGGATTCCTCTTCTTCGCTTTTATCGAAATAAAGCCGGACGAGCAGGGCGCGCTCGACCATTTCTGGTTTCTGTCTGACTTCGAACATCGATTTTTTAGAAAAGGGTTAGGAGAGGCGTGACATCACGGCGGCGGAAAGCGTTTTGCCATCGGCACGGCCTTCGCACAATTCTTGGGTGCGTTTCATGACTTTTCCCATATCGGCTTTGGAAGTAGCACCAGTTTCTTGGATCGCTTGTGCGACGAATTCGGTGATCTGCGCTTCGCTGAGGGCGGCGGGGAGGTATTTGGTAAGGATGGCGATCTCGGCCTTTTCGGTTTCGGCGAGCTCTTGGCGGTTGGCTTTTTCGAACTGCTCGATGGAATCCTGGCGTTGTTTGATTTGTTTGCGGACAACCGCAAGGATTTCGGGTTCGTCCAACAGCGTGCCGAGCCCGCCTTTTTCAATAGCGGCGTTGGTTAAGGCACTTTTGAGGGCACGCAGGGAATTGAGCGCAATGGAGTCTTTGGCTCGCATGGCGGTCTTGATATCCTCGGAAATTTGGTCAGCGGAGTTGCTCATGCGGCATTGATACGACGGGTAGAGGCAATCGCCAAGGAAAAGAGCGGGCGTATCGAGTATACGTGTTGGGAGTCTGATTAAATCTCTATATTACAAAGATTGCAAAATTTTGGAAATTACTTTATTTCGGGCTTTTCCAATTATGTCCCATAGAAACTCACTCCTTCTTAGTCTTGCTGGTTTTGCCTTATTCTTGGCGAGTTGCGCACAAAATCCGAATGATCCGAAGTTGGTCAAAACGCATCCTGAATATAAGAATCCGCATCAGCCTGGGACTTATGAGTTTTTTGTGGCGGAGACATCTTATCCCAAGACTCATGATTCTTGGACGAACCAAGAGCTATTGACTAATACTAAAGCTTCGAATTCCTGGTTGAATATCAATCTAGAGACTCAGCGTGGAAAGTTAATGAACGGCGACCAAGTGGTGATTGATTATCCAATCTGTTCGGGGAGATCGACTCATCCGACGCCCGAGGGAACCTACAAGATTCTTGAGAAGATTGTAGATAAGAGTTCAAATAAATATGGTCGAATTTACGATGCGGAAGGAAAAGTCGTAAACAGTGATGCAGATACGACCAAAGATACAGTTCCAGAGGGCGGAAAATTTGTTGGAGCGCCGATGCGCTACTGGATGCGGCTTACTGGGGATGGCATAGGACATCACATTGGCCCAGTAAAACGGTATCCAGCCTCACACGCATGTATCCGCGGACCACAGAAAACGATGCCTGTCGTTTTCTCAAAATTAGCTGTCGGCTCGAAAGTCGTGGTTGATTGATTCAACGCTGAAATTTCCCCCAATTAAAAAGCCCGTAGGCATATACCTACGGGCTTTTTTTATGAGAGAGATGAGTAAGGAGGGATTATTCGTCTTCCTTCATGAATTTATCGTGACCTTGTTTTTTAGATTCTTTCATTTGATCCACGATGGTTTTCACTTTTGCTAGATCTTTGTTAAGGAATGCGAGTTCCATGTCGGCAAGCGTTGAGATCAGAGTTCCCATCATTTTACGGTATTCAGCTGAAGCTTTGGCTTTGTCGGGACCGTCTGGCATGGCTTTTACCAATTCAGGAATTTCTGCAATGGCTTTTACCATAGCGTCTTGGGCTTCACGGGCTAGGGTGGCACCTTTGGCTGGATCTATATCATCTTTACGCATAGCTTTGTAAGCGTCGTTCATGATTTCCATTTGTTTGGCTAGCGGGGTGTCATCTGCAGAAGCTGGAATGACGAACAACATGGATGCTGCGCAGGCAGCGATAAAAAATTTCGATTTCATAGGTGGCAGAATACGAATCGAAATTTCCCCATCTTCCAAGGGAAAAATTCATCCGGTTGTGAGTCATCATTTACAGGCCGGAACGAAATCAGGATTTTGTGAAATAGCTAGATCCCTTGGATTGGATATCGATTTGACGCAAGGTGTGGATTCCATAGCTTAATTCACGCTTGTCATCACTTATTTTCAATGTAAACGGGGAACATGATTGTTGATTCCGTATTCGGATCAACACCAATCCATTATCAGGGATGTCCTTGGCATGAATCGAAAAATCGAAATTTCTGAGATCAGTGTTTCTGTAATGAATTCCATTCACTTCAATATCAGATTTTGTTGAAACAGCTTCAAAATACCGACCTGTAAGGTTCATATGAAGGCTTTCAGAAAAGATCTGAAGTCGCGTTCTTGATAAGTGATCCACTTTGAAGCAGAGGATTGATTCGTCGCCTTTTGCCCATGCTCCCCATGACTCGGATGGATACCAACCAGTGATAAGCGCTTCACGTGAAATTTCAGAATGATCCCCTGAAACGAGTATTGGTAGATTTTCAGGATTAAGATCATCGATTGGAATTTTGTCATTTATTAACACAATACTTTTGATTCCAAATCCAAGTTCACGAGTTTCTAAAGTTTTTTCGATTGAATATGAAGATGTGGTAACATTATTCAAAATCGATATTTCCACAATTCCGCCTTTAGGTAATTCGCTAATATTGATTGGAAATTCAAATGATCTCAGGTCAACATTATGATATGTAAAACCATTGACTGTTATATCTGAAGATACATTCACTGAATGGTAAAATACTCCTGTAATACGGACCGATATTTTATCTGAATGATCTGATTTGTTTGAAAAATATTGATCTGAAAATCTAAATTTGATGATGGATTCGGTTCCATTGGCCCATGCTCCCCAGTTTTCCAGATTATGCCAACCTGATTTCAACGCCTTTCCGAGTATGGAATAACTATTGTTAAATTTGAGAGTCGGTATATCGAAAAGATAAAGTGTATCAGTGAGTAAATCTGAATGAATTGAATCATTTCGATTAATACTCCGCCAGCATGGAGTTACATTCGTTAAAAGATCGGCTCCATATTTATTCCTTAATTCAAGGTTTGATTTTTTGTAGTGCTCTCTGATTTCTCTTACTTCATTTTCGGTTAAAAAATATTTGGAAAGCTTGTGTGAACGTTGACAATATAGAATAGTTTTCAAGAAAATATCTCGTTCCTTCGGTTTAAATCCAAAATTTTTGTATAAAAGAGCCATTATATATCCAGCTTCATATGTCAGGCTTTCGTTTATATTTTCCTCTGAAAGTTTTATGTGATCCAGGCAATCTGGACAAATTCTTGAATAAAAATCTAATACAACATCACCTCCCTGAAATCTTTTACGATCAAAAACTATCACATCCGTCTTATTTCCTGTGAATTCGGACCAATGTTGAGCTGTTTCGTGATAATCTCTCTTGGCTGGTAGAAATTTTTCAAAAAGCGAACCACATTCTTCATATTTCCATTGTTGTAGAATCAGGCTTTGAATAATTTCAGCTTGATCTCTGATGTAGTATATAACTTTTGGTTTGAATTGAATTAATTCGCTGAATTTTTCAATAAGTTCATGATAAGGAATAAAATGAATTCCCTCCCAGCTAATGACCGCTTTTTCGTACTTTGACTCAATAATTTTAAGTTCATCTATTAGCAAACTGAAATATTCGTCTCTTTTATTATTGAAGCAGAGTAGATGCCCTTCATTTTCTACGAGTCCGCAAATTGGCACGTAAGTGCTGAAATCTTCAGCCAGTATTTTTCTGTTTTGAAATAAACTGGATTGTATTGCGGTGCTGCCGCATTTATCCGAGCCTATGTGTATGAAGAGTTCCATTTGATTTCAGATTTTACAGTAATTGCGAGTTTTGATGGATAGGAAATTTACGGGGTTTTCACTGGGGTTGAATTTTGAACGTTCGAATCAAAAGATTTTCTGAAAATGATTGCCGGAAATGCATAGTTTTCTCAACTGCTAGTTGCATCGTGTCCATACAGTGCTAGGAAAAGGAATCCAGCAATATTCTCAATCATGATTCACACACTCGCCCAAGAACAGTTTTTGCCCATCAGTCTGAAAGAGGCTTGGGATTTTTTCTCCAGTCCGGGAAATCTGGATGAGATCACGCCAAAAGAGTTGGGTTTCAAGATCGTGTATCAGCCGGGGGAGAAGATGTATGAGGGGCAGATCATTGAATACAAAGTGATGATCGCTCCGGGCGTTTGGGTGCCTTGGGTGACGGAGATCAAGTGTGTGAAGGAGCGAGAAAGTTTCATCGATGAGCAACGGTTCGGGCCTTATAAATTCTGGCATCATCTGCATCATTTTGAAGAGGTTGAAGGGGGAGTGCTGATGAAAGACCTTGTGCATTACGCGCTACCTTTTTGGCCGTTTGGTGAAATTGGGCATGGGCTGCTTGTCAGGCCGAAACTTGAGAGGATTTTCGGATTCCGCAGAGAAATTTTGGATAAACGATTCAAACCATAAGAGAATTATGATGGATTTCGTAAGATAGGATTGTCTTAACCAAATTTTATCCTATCACATTCTTTATGCATCGGCTGCCGTCCAAATCCATTCTCTGGCGCTACCGCTTTGCTTCATGCCTACTGGTTCTTATGATCGTTGCATTGATCCCTGCGGTTGGTGTTTTGGGTTACGGGGTATGGAAGCGTGATGTGCCATGGATCGTCTATAGCGGCTGTATCTTTGGTGGCATCACACTGCTTTTATTATTCAACTTGCTTCTTACATCAAGGCTGCGTTGTCCGTTGTGCTTGGTTTGTCCCCTGCAGAATCAGCGCTGCTCCAAGCATCGGAATGTGCAACGGATAATGGGAAGTCATCGACTAAAAGTCGCTAAATCCATCCTGATTGAAGGTCATTTTCTCTGTCCGTATTGCGGTGAAAAGACCGCGATGAAGGCGAGATCGAAAAGTCGCTGAGGTCGAAGTGGATAAGAAATGTCCTAAAATTGCATTTTCTCTAGGATTGTCGGTTGCACTGTGCGGCTGGAATGGCAAACTAGAGCCTGTTAGCTATGACAACAGAACAACTTCAGGAACGGATTTCGGAAAGCAGCGGATGGATTTATGCGGTCAAACAAGAGATGGGCAATGTGCTTGTAGGGCAGGAGGGATTGGTGGATCGATTGCTGGTTGGGCTATTGTGCAACGGCCATATCCTACTTGAAGGAGTCCCGGGCTTGGCAAAGACCTTGGCGGTGAAAGCCCTTTCAGGATCGCTTTCGGCTTCGTTTGCGAGGTTCCAGTTCACACCGGATTTACTACCTGCGGATTTGGTTGGAACGATGATTTACCATCCTCAGGAGATGAAATTTGAGCCCAAGCTCGGGCCGATTTTTAACAATCTCATTTTGGCGGACGAGATCAACCGCGCTCCAGCCAAGGTGCAATCTGCCTTGCTGGAAGCGATGCAGGAAAAGCAGGTGACTTTGGGGGATCGATCTTACCCACTCCCGAAACCATTTCTAGTTTTAGCAACGCAGAACCCTATCGACCAAGAGGGCACGTATCAATTACCTGAGGCGCAGCTTGACCGGTTCTTGTTGAAGGTGAACGTGGATTATCCGAGTAAGGAAGAGGAGTTGGAAATTTTGAACAGGATGGCAACTTCGGCACCGGTTTATGAAACTCAGAATGTAGCGACGCCGGAGCAAGTTAGTGCATCGCGTGAGTTGGTGAACTTGGTTTACATCGACGATTCGATCCGGAAATACATCGTGGAGTTGATCGATGCGACGCGTAATCCTGCGCGTGTTGATGCCCCTTTGAAAAATTGGATTCGTGCCGGTGCATCGCCGCGTGGCACGATCAATCTGGCATTGGCAGCGCGTGCGCGTGCTTTCATGAACGGACGCGCGTTTGTGACGCCACAGGACGTGAAAGATATGGCGATGGATGTACTGCGTCACCGGATTTTGCTGACGTATGAAGCGGAAGCCGAGGGAATCACTACGGATGCGATCATTGCCCGAATTCTATCAAAAGTCGTGGTGCCTTAGTCGATGTTTGAACAATGACTGAAGAAAAACACATTGATGAAATGATGGCTCGGGTGCGGAAGCTTGAGTTGAAGGCGCGTAGGCTGGTGCGTGAATCGTTTTCCGGTGAGTATCTATCATCGTTTCGAGGGCAGGGATTGGATTTTGATGATTTCCGTGAGTATCAACACGGGGATGAGGTTAGGTTCATTGATTGGAATGTTACGGCGCGGATGAACGAGCCGTTTGTTAGGAAATTCCGTGAGGAGCGTGAGTTATCGGTCATCATGGCGGTGGATGTATCTGGATCAGCGGATTTTGGGAGTCATCATTTGAGTAAACGAGAGTTATCTGCTGAGATAGCTGCGGTTCTGGGTTTTAGTGCGTTGCAAAATGGAGATAAGGTAGGGCTGCTAATTTTTGCAGGAGAATGCTTGATGTTCATTCCACCGGCAAAAGGAACACGCCATTTGTTGCGGATGATACGTGAGATTCTCATGGCGCGTCCGCTCAAACTCGGGACTTCGATTGAAGACGTCTGCAATGTTTTGATCAAATCCTTGAAGCGTAAGTCGCTGGTATTCATGATTTCTGATTTCCAAGCCGATATAATCGATAAACCTTTAGGTAAATTGGCGAGGAAACATGAAACCGTTGCGTTGCGTGTTTTTGATCCGGTGGAGCAAAATTTACCAAGGGTTGGAAAAGTGGTGCTGGTTGATCCTGAAAGCGGAATGGAAACTATGGTGAACACCAACAACCGCACTCTTGGCGTGGCGTATAAAAAACTGATGCAGAGACAAGCCGAGGGTGTGGCATCGATATTTAAGAAGCACGGAATCGACGCTGCTAATTTATCTACCGATAGTGACATGTTGCCTGCGTTGCATCAGCTTTTGAAACGAAGAGGAAAACGGCGAAAATAGAAAGCATGGCCGATAGCGAAACTAAATTTAAACTGGTGGAAAGCCACGAAGCTATGGATTTAGTTCCCACATGGGAACTCCAATGGTGGTGGATCGCTTTGCTTGTATTTTTTCTAGCGGTGTTGGTTTTGTTGGTGATCGTGATCCTTAAAAAAGCGAAAGTTTACGATTCCTCCAATCTGAAGCGCGAGGCATTTCAGCGGGCAATGGCTGAGCTTGATAAATTGGATGAATCATTAGGAAAAGAAAATGTGATCATGGTTTCCTTGGTGTTGAGAAAATATCTCGCAAAGGTTATGAAAGAACCAGCGCTGTATGAGACGCATGAGGAATTCATTGGGAGGCATGATGCTATCAAGGGATTTAACGAGGAGCTTAAAGTAGCGATTTCAGAATATTTTTCAAAGCTGGCTGCGCTTAAATACGGACCCGATGAGGGCGTTGTCTCTGATGTGGAGTTGCTCAAACGTGGAGCAGTAAATATGTTAGAAAGGATCCATTCGTCTTGATTGAATCTTTTTTTAGCCATTTCCGTTTCGCTCAGTCGCAATGGTTGTTGTTACTTATTCCGTCTTTGTTGTTTTATATTCTTCGTAGAGGAAGAGGAACGACAGGTGCTGTAGTCTTCCCTAACTTAGGTGTGCTTTACAGCTTAGGAAAACGGGTAAATCGGATGGCATGGAACATCGGACTGCCTCTGGTTTTCATTTCTTTGTTTTTTGCGATCCTAGGCATGGCACGTCCTGTCTGGAGGAACGAATACCAAAGTCGTATCGCAAGCGGGATCGATATTTTAATCGCCTTCGATGTTTCTCTCTCAATGGATATCGATGATTTTAGGTATGAGGGCAGACCGATGAAGCGGATCGATGCTGCTAAAAAGGTCGTGGATGCATTTATTGGCAGAAGACCGGATGACAGGATAGGCTTGGTGGCGTTTGCGGGTCGGCCTGTTTCTGTAAGTCCGATAACGATGGATCATGATTGGTTGAGAAGTGGCTTGAATCGTCTGCAACTGAATCGGAACGGAATGGGGACGGTAAAAGAGCAGGGCACGGCGATTGGTTCAGCCTTATCAACCGCTGGTACGCGTTTGGACAATCGTGATTCAAAAAGCAAAATCATTGTCTTGATCACAGATGGGGCGAGTAACTCAGGAAAAATTTCGCCTTTAGATGCGGCGAAGCACATCAAAACACTTGGGATCAAGACTTACACGGTGGCGATCGGTACCAAGGAGGGTCGGGTTTCTGGAAGTATCCAAGCATTTCCGCGTCAGGAATTTGATCTTCCGACCCTGAAGAAAATCGCCAGTGATACAGGTGGCGAGCATTTCTGGGCGCAAAACCTTGAGGATTTGGAGAAAAATTTCCAAACCATAGATCAATTGGAGAAAACCGAGTCACGCAGCCTGACGGTGACGGAAGATCGGGAGTTATATATGTGGTTTATTGGGCTATCGTTGCTGGCAGCGGCCGGGTTAGCGGTTTATATGTCTTTGTATCGGACGAGTGTTTGAAATATGAATTTAGCAAATCCAGAATGGCTTATCATTTGGATCGCATTGCCGATCCTAGCGATCATTGCGGTTTTGCTGGAGCGTTTTAAAGGACAGCCTTGGGAGCAGCTCACTGCAGAACGCTTACGCGGGAGGCTGATCCGGAAAGATCATTCCTTGCCGCGCTGGATGGCGATGGGTTTCTTGTTAGCAGCAATGGCTGCGTTTGCAGTTGCACTCGCCAGGCCGCAAGGCGATGCAGGAGTGAAGACCGAAACAGCTAAGGGACGCAATGTCATCATTGCGTTAGATCTATCGCGCAGCATGCGAGTCACCGATGTGAACCCGGATCGCCTAGGCCAAGCGAAAATTTTAATTTATGAAATATTAGAGACTCTGAAAAGTGACCGTGTCGGCTTGGTTGGCTTTGCTGGGACGCCGTATTTGTTCGCTCCGTTGACAGTTGATCATGGTGCACTGACAGAAACCATTGAACAGATCGACGAGCAATGGGTGCCTATAGGTGGTTCTGATATTGCAGGGGCGATTAAGTTGGCCACGGCTACCCTCAAAGATACCGGTCAGAAAAACAATCTGCTAATATTAGTTAGCGATGGCGATGAGAATGAAGGTGATTTGGATCCAATTGTAGCTGAGGCTGAGAGAGCTGGAGCGAGAATTTTTTCGATAGGAGTTGGGACAGAAGATGGTGATTTTGTTCCTCATCAGGATTTTCCTGGAGGTTTTGTGTTAGATGAATCTGGAAATAAAGTGCTGAGTCGGTTGCAGGCGGAGGTATTGAGAAAGCTTGCGACATCGACAGGAGGTCAATATGTGGTCGCTGGTTCGGGCGGGGATATTCCAGCTATGATTGAAGTAGCGATTCAAGGAATGGACATGTTTGAAGTGGAAGCTGGAGAGACGAGGGTTTTAATAGAGTTTTTTCAATGGGCCGTGCTGCCTGGAATTGCTTTTCTGATGGTGGCTATCGTTGCAGGGACGCGTTGGAGATCAATAACCTTGGCGGTAAGCGGTGCTTCGTTGTTTTTGTTTTCAGGTGATTTGCAAGCAAGCGAATTAAGCGAGGCGAAGAATGCGTTTTATGAAGGGCGCTACGATGAAGCCCGAGATATGTATCGCCTCTTAGCAAAAGAGAAGGCTGGGGATGCTGCTGCGAAACTACGTTTGGCAGAGGGACTTTCTGCCTACGAAGCAAGGGATTTGCGTGGTGCGCGCTCTGCATACAGTGAAGCCTTGCTTTCAACTGAAGATAAAGTGGCCAGTGATGCTCATGAGGGCTTGGCTAATACATTGTTTCAGTTGGGTTGGATAGGTGTCTCTGGTAGTCGTTATCCCAAGGGAAATGCGGTTCCTGATATGGAGAAATTCGATGAGCTAGTTCGTGAGCAATTGCAAAAGATGGGCGAAGGAACCGTTCCGGTAATCGGCGAAACGAATGGCTATATCCGCTTCGAGGCCATCATGTTGAATTGGTCAGATGCGGTGCGGCATTATCGCTCCGCGACCGCAAAGAATCCGAAGGATGATAAGCCACTCAGAAATGAGGATATGACCATGGCATATTTGAAGCGATTGGCTGAATTGCTGGACGAAGAGAAGAAGCAAACTGCTGAAGAAATGGCTCAACAACAGCAACAACAAGGTGATGGAGAGCCGGATCCGAATGGAGAGCCAAAAGAAGGTGATGGCAGCGGAGAGAAAAAGCCGGGAGATAAAGGTGGTGCGGGAGATAAGGAAAAATCACCTGATTCGAAAGAAGGTAAAGATGGCAAAGAGCCGAAAGAAGGTAAGGGTGAAGAAGGAGATAAGCCGGAGGAAAATGACAAAGCAGAGAATTCAGATGATTCTGGCAAAAATCCCAATGAATCACCTGAAGATGAAGCGCGCAGAAAATTGAAGGAAAATTCAGATGTTGAAAAAGGTCCGCTTTCTCCCGGACGCAGAGGATTTAGACTACCCAAGAAAGATTGGTAACTATGAATGCATGGATTAAAAAAACATTAATTTTACTTCTGTTAACGTTTACCCCGCTGTCGGGTGCGTCGATTGAATCGAAAATTTATTCGGCCTTTTTAGCAAGAGGTGAAAAAGTATTGTTAGAAGTGAAATTCGATGGGATCGATCCCGATAATATTCCGGTGTTTCCAAAAGTGAAAGATATCGATATCAAGTTGATTGGTTATGGTCCATCCAATCCACGACCTGGTGAGAATGTTGTGTTTCGCTATCAGTTTGTGGTTTCCAGCTATGCGGTAGGTATGCACACGATTCCTCCCGCGGAAGTCGTTTTCTCTGGAGTGACATATAAAACTGCTCCCATTTCTATAGAGATTTTTAACCCAGACGATCTTAAGTGGAATGAAGTATCATCCAAACCATTGGCATCTCAGGAGAAGGTAAGATATGCGAGTATCATTAAGGCTCCGAACAAGAAAATATATCAGAACCAGACAGTTCGAACGGAAATCAAGATCTATGTTCCTGAAAACATGTTGGATTCGATCGTGGATTGGGGAGTGCCCGAGTTTGATAGAGAGGGGCTTGCGGTATGGAGATTCGAAGCCAGTGATGCAAGGGGAGAGGTTAATCTATTGGGCCAATCTTATGTTGCTATGTCTTATTGGACGACAATGAGTCCGTTGCGTGCTGGGGCTGTAACATTAGGACCTGCTACGGTACGAGTTACTTATTTTAAAATGATTTTTGATCGATTTACTCAGCGCTTGCAATTGGAGGCGAGTCTTGAAATTCCTCAATATGAATTTCAGGTAGCCCAACTTCCGGAAGGTGCGCCAGAGGGCTTTGATCAAGCAGTGGGTCAGTTTAAAATCGGATCTGCTATCAAACAGACCAATGTTACCGAAGGTGAACCGTTGGCCTTGGATGTCATTGTTTCAGGAAGTGGAAATCTTGATACTTTAAGGTCACCAAAAATGTTAGATACAAAGGGTTGGAAAGTTTACGAAGCGACTGCCAGCCAAAGGGGTGAGGAGAGACGCGAGGAAAGTGGTTCGGTTATTTTCAGTCAGTTCATCCGACCATTGGAATTGAAGATAATGGTTCCGCCGTTTCGCTTGGTGTTTTTTGATCCAGAGCTGGAGAAATACCAAACGGTTATGACTGAAGCGATCCCTATCACAGTGACTCCTGCTGCAATGCCGAGTTTGCAATCATCTGGTTCGCAGCAAATTTTGCCAATGCCTCTTGAACGTATGACAGATATTCTTGGATTGCTGAATTCAGGGAGCGTGTTGACACAGGATAGAAGTAATTTTTCGTTTCAGATGGTTCAGATGATTTGCGGATTGCTTGCATTTATACTCATCGTCAAAGCTCTCTGGATGCGTAACTCGCATTTGTTGGAGACAGATAAGACCAAGCAATTGATGAAGAAGGATTTTCAAAACGTTTTGAATGCCGAGGGGCGTGGCAGTTTGGACTTCCTGAGATCCGCAGGTGGTTTTGTTGAAAAGTGGGTTTCTAGTCAAGATGATGGGGAAATTGCTGAGATTATTCAAGAGCGTGACCGTTTGTGTTTCCAAAAAGATAAAACAGAGGCTGAGTTGCCAGCGAAGCGTCGTCAGCAGATGTTGCGTGCCTTGCGTCGTGTCGCTTTTGGAATGTTATTGATGGCTTTTGTTTTGCCGCAAGTGAGGGGGGAAGATGTAATGGCTAGAGCCTCCGAGGCATATGATAAAGCCAAGTTTGAAGAAGCGGCCAAGCTCTGGTTAGAGGCTGGACCGTATTCACAACTTTCAACGGACACGCTTTATAATATTGGAAATGCTGCTTATAAGATGGGCTCTCCTGGTGATGCTGCGCTTTATTACAGGCGAGCTCTTGTAAGAGATTCGAGTCATGTGGAGGCGAGGCAGAACCTGCGATTTATCGAGAGAAAATTCGGATCTATCACTGTGAAGCGTCCGACTTATCAATACGTTTTAGCTCGGCTTTCCTTGGATGTTTGGCGCGGCGGATTGTGGTTAGGTGGATGGATTTTTGTTTTGAGCATCCTGGTATTTTTTGCGACTAGACCAGGCAATCATCTGCGCGTTTGTGGAGTTGTCGGTTTGATTGTTGCTCCTTTGCTTATGTCCATCGCTGCATTGGGTTGTGTTTATTATCCAGATGATGCGCAATTTGCTCCGCTTGCGAAGCAAGCAGTGATTGTTGGTGATAAGGTTGTGTTGCATACGGATGCGTCACGAACCTCACCTGAAGTCATTGATGCTCCGCCCGGTTCTTTAGCTGAGGTGCTCTATGAATCCGGTGGCTGGGCCTATGTCGGTTTCGCCAGTAAGACACGTGGTTGGGTGCCTGTGGAGCATGTGAAAAAAATTATTCCTGTTACAAAGCCAGAGCCGCCTAAAATTTTGAAATCCACTGCAGATGGCAGTAGCGCCTGAATCAAATTGATGAACGAAGAAATTGCATGGCTTGCCCGAAGAGATGGCAGTGTGGTGGTCGGATATGGGCCGTTTCATAAAGTTGAGACTCCACCGGAATCCGGTGTGGCATTTTTTAAACGCAGCTTTTGTGAAATGGACGAAATACCATGGCATATTCCGCAACGTTTTGAGCAACTCAGTCTCCAGCAGTTTCAGGAAAAGTTTTCCTTCAGATCAGCGAAATTAGAGATCGATTGGGAGACACCGGATGCGATGCCCTTTTCTGTTGTTTTCCAAGAAATCATGAGTTGTATCGGTCAGGGCCTGATTGAGAAAACCGTTCCTGTCATTACAGAGCGGGGGATGGTTCTAGGTAGTGAATCGCCTACCGCAAGAATCATCGCCGCGATGTCTGCTCAACGAGCGCCGCTACAAACCTATGGTTGGGTAAATGGAGATTCGGGTTTCGCAGGCGCAACACCGGAACTGTTGCTTTCCATGCGAGGTTTGCATTTGGAAACGATGGCGCTTGCAGGGACTGCAAGGGAAGATGATGAGGCCGTGTTTAGTGTCGATGAAAAGGAAATCCGTGAGCATGAATATGTGGCTCAGACCTTGGTTGCAAAGTTGCTTGATCTTGGTCAGCTCCGGCGAAAGGACCGCGAGGTAATGCGCTTGGCATCAATCGTTCATTTTCTAACTGGAATTTCAGTGGAATTGGAAACGCTACAAGAACCGCGTCGATTATTACGTAGATTACATCCAACACCGGCTTTAGGACCGTTGCCACGGACCGATCAAACCATGGCCATGCTGGGTGAGTGGCGTCAGCGGTTGGGTTGCCCAGCTGAGTTTGGCTCGCCATTTGGAGTGTGGGATGGAGGTTCTTTTGAGGCAGTGGTGGCGATACGTGGCTTATGGTGGCAGGGAAATAGTATTTCATTACCAGCGGGTTGTGGGATTATCGAGGCGAGTCGTTTAGTAAATGAATGGCGGGAGTTACGCCTCAAACGCGAGGCCGTGAAACGATTCTTGCCGTAATCGTTATCTCGGTTTTTAATTCGGGTATGAAAATGATACGAATCTTGATGATCTCCGCCTTAGGAGCGATTTCAGGACATGCTGAACAGGGGAATTTCGATTCGGTCGATGGACCGAACGTGCGGGTCTTACGGCATGATGATGGCTCGCGCACTATTTTTGTCCGCAGTCCAGATAGCCGGACGCTTACCAAACGGACATTCAGTGACAAAGGCATCGTGAAAATGTTGACCGTTTATCGGATGGATGAGCATGGCAACCCGACAGGCTGTAAGATTTTTGATGGTGATAAGAACGAGTTATACAAGTTCAGTTATGGTTATCGGAAATCCGATGGTAAACTGGCTGAGGAGCGGATGTTTGACTCAAGGGTAAAGCGGATCGATCCCAAAACAGGTAATGAACTACCGGTGCGTCGTTTCCTATATTCTTATGATGCACTCGGAAATCGCAGCGCACCCATTGCCATCACTCTGATTCCTGGAGTTATTCCCGATAATTTTTTCGGAACTCCATCGGCATTGGATAAGAATCCATTCGGTGACAATTAGGGCTATCATTCACAGTCAATGATTTCTGAAAAACAGTTACTCACCTTACTGATTGGAGCCGCGCTTGGTGTGGGTGGTTGGATGATACGTGCGGAAAAATCTCCGAGAAGCGGTTCTTTATCGATGGAGGGTTTGGAGAATCAACTTCGTATAGCTCAGGAAGAAATTGAAATGCTGAGCCAGGAAAACGCATCGCTTCGCTCCCTAGCGCAGGGTGGTGGGGAAGTTTCTGTGCCGCAGGAAATGATTTCAAAAGTTGAAAAAGATTACGGACTAAAATTTCTATCAAATCCCGTGGTGCACCGTGTGGCTGGTGAGGAGTTGGGTTATCGGATCGAAGCAGCGATGGAAAGCCGACTCGGTCCCCAAGGCATGGACGACCGCCAAGAGGCATATCAACGGATCGGATGGTTAAGAGCGGATGATAAATTACTCGACCAACTCGTCGCGGTTCGGTCAGTGGGGGCGCTGGCATGGTTTGACGAACAAGTGGGTGAGGGCTGGGTGACGGATCGGTTCGATTTGAAAAATGTTCCAGACCAAGCAGCGATGCTGCGGTTGTTAGTTCGCATTCTTCTCAATCAACATTTTCCCGCGCCAGTGAGTTATCCCGGCGATGATGCGGCGAGAGCTCGCGAGGCCTTGCATGCGGGTACGGCGACTGGTGCGGAATCGAGATTCTTTGCCGATAGCGCACGCAGCATTGGATTCATGCCGATGAATGACAACGGTGCAGCCGAGCGCTTGATGCTCTCGCTTCCAGCTTTCATTCAGGGACTCACGATGTTTCCCGTGGTTTCCGGAAGGGCATTGTCTGAAACGCTTTATGTGAAAGGTGAAAAAATATTTTCCGAGGCGATGAGAAATCCTCCACAATCAACCTATCAACTCGCGTTTCCTGCTGAGTCAGGTCGCGGTGAAAAGATGGATTTGCCAAAAATCGATGATGAAATCTTTCTCAACGAAAGCGCAGGTTACTTGGGCTTACGCTTGTGGTTAGAGGAGATGGGCGATGTTGGAATCGCCGAAGAAATCGCGCGGGAATGGTCGCGTGATGGATATGCTTTGTTCGCGGATGGGGAGACATCTTCGGGACTGATTTGGGATGTGGAATTTCAAAATGAAACCGCGGCAGAGCAATTCACAGCTGAAGCAAATCAACGATCACTCGCGATGAAAGAAATCAACCGTGATCGATTTTTCGGGGTGAAAAGGGTTTCAGAAAAGCGCGTGCGTTTTCTCAATACCGCATCGGCTGATACTCTATCAGAACTTTTAAAGAAATAGTCGATGAAAGTGCACACCGCCGAATTCACCGTCACCACCCGTGGCAAAGGCACGTATGAAATTTCCGATGAAATCGCTCGCATCGTCGCGGATTCAGGAATCATTTCGGGTCAGGTTACCATCCTGCTACGGCACACCAGTGCGAGCCTGATCCTCATGGAAAACGCCGACTCCAGCGCGCGGCGGGATTTGGAAAGATGGTTTGATCGCTTGGTGCGCGAGGACGATCCTGATTTCGTTCACACCCTCGAAGGCCCAGACGACATGCCAAGCCATATCCGCATGGTGCTCACACGTTCCTCTGAAGTCATTCCCGTTCACCGAGGTCGCATGACTTTAGGAACCTGGCAGGGGATTTTCATTTTCGAGCACCGCAGGCAACCGCATCACCGGAGTATTGCCGTGACGGTGATGGGGGAGTAAGGACAAACTTTCCATTCCATCTTTTTCAAAAACGGGTTAACAACCTTTCATGTCGCGAGAGTTGATCAGGATGGCGTTGCAGGAGGATATCGGTGAGGGCGATGTCACGTCGGCTTATTTTATTCCTGAGGAAAGGATGGCGCGGGCGTTTTTGACGGTCCGTCGCGATGGGGTGGTTTCGGGGGTGGCGATTGCCAAACAGGTTTTTGTGGAAGTGGATCCGACTTTGGATGTGCAGGTTATGGTGGAGGACGGGAGCAAGGTCGGCGAGGGCGCGATGCTGATGAAAGTGGAGGGGAGAGCGCGATCGATTCTCACAGCGGAGCGGACGGCTTTGAATTTCATGCAACGTTTGTCGGGCGTGGCGACTTTAACTGCGCGTTATGTTGAAGAAGTGAAGCACACCCGAGCGCAGATTTTGGATACACGTAAAACCACACCTGGCTATCGGATTTTGGAAAAGCAGGCGGTGCTCGATGGTGGGGGGACAAATCACCGCATGGGTTTGTATGATAGAGCAATGGTGAAAGATAATCACCTCGCGGTGGAGGGAGGATTGGAGGCGCTGCAAGCGGCGATCCATTTGCTGAAAGCGGAAAAGCCCGATGTGCAGGTGGAGCTTGAGGCGGATCGACTGGATCAGGTTGCGGAGTTTCTGAAACTCGAAGGGGTGGATTATATTTTGTTAGATAACATGTCGCTCAAAGATATGCGGAAAGCCGTGGCGATGCGGGATGAAGGTTCCAAGGTTTTCCTTGAGGCAAGCGGTGGGGTGAATCTTGATACCGTGCGAGATATTGCAGAGACAGGAGTGGATTTTATTTCGGTGGGCGCGCTGACTCATTCTGCGCCGGCGTTGGATATTGGTTTGGATTTTGTTCCTGTGGAATGACTTATGCATAAGAAATGGGTCATTATTGCGGCAGTGGTGTTCTTGGGGTTGTTATGTGGAGTGATAAGTCTAACGCGGAAAAGTCATTACCCGATTGATTTAGTTAAGGCCGAAATAGCTAAACACGGAAGAGTTTGGGAATTTAAACCTATCATGTGTGGGTTTGGTGCTTTTAGTTCAAGGCGAGTCTATCCCGCCGCTATAGAGAAACTAATCGATTGGTATTATACTTTTCGCGACAATCGAAGAATGAAAAAACGTGTGTTCTTCGTGCATAGTTCGGATTTTGCGCATCTTAATCTTACTCGGATTACTTTCCATAGTAAAGATGACCAAATATACGAAGTGGAAATAAAACCTGAGCATGAAATTATTCGGGACGAAACATTTCTCCAGTATGCATTTGATATTCAATCGAGTCTTGCTAAAGCATTTCCGAAATTGCCCTGTAAGATTGTCACTTCTCCCTAATGAACGATTTTCAACACATCGCAGCTCAGCTACCCGACCCCTTTCGCCTGTTATGGCGAGAGAGTGTGGGATCTACCAATGACGAGCTACGCAAGCTCGCCGAGCAAGGTATGGCTGAGGGTTTGGTGTTGGTGGCGGATGAACAAATAGCGGGGAGAGGTCGGCGTGGTGCTGTGTGGGTTTCTCCGAAAGGTGAGAACCTTGCGTTTTCTATTTTACTCAAACCGATGGCACCAAAAGTGTTGTGGCATCGGTTGTCGTTGGTGACGGGTTTGGCGGTGGCTGAGGCGTTGGAAAACTATGTGCCGCTCGCAGAAATCAAATGGCCGAATGATATAAAGGTCGGCGGAAAAAAGATCGCTGGGATTCTCGTTGAGGCGGGTAAGGATTTCGTGATCATCGGGATAGGGATCAATATCAACTCCACGAATTTTCCCGATGAACTCGCTGCGACATCGTTGCATGAACTGACAGGACGCATGTATTCAAGAGCGGAAGTGTTGCAGGAGGTTGTTGCGCGGATGAGTCGTTATGCAGATCAGATCAATCAGGGATACGCGGATGCGTTGAAATCAATACGCGAGCGCTGCGCTCTTACGGGACATTTGGTTTCCTATCTCATCGCGGATCAACGCCGTGAGGGAATGGTGCGGGGAATTGGCTCCGGTGGGGAATTGATGGTGGAGACAGATGGTAAACTCGAAGCCTTGGTGCAGGCGGATGAGGTGAGGATTTTGGATTAGGGGATTGGAAAAATCGAACCACGGATGGACACAGATGAACGCAGATTTTTGATCTAAAATTCATTTAATCCTAACTCTATCAGTGAATTAAATGGTATAATTATTTTGAATGATCCGTGTTAATCCGTGTCTATCCGCGGTTCCTCTTTATACGCAGCCGAGTCATGGTGAAACTGGGAGGCGTTCGGTTTCGGGTTCTTGGTCGAAGAGGAAGCCGTTTTCTTTGTAGGTTTTCAGGCGGAAATGCGTAGCGGTGGAAAGCACTCCGTCTAAGGAAGAAAGTTTTTCGGAAACGAAGCGGGCGACTTCGCGGAGATCGTTTCCTTCGACGACGACTAACAGATCATAGCCACCGGATGCGAGGTAGCAGGAAACAACCTGATCGAAGCGTGCGATTCTCATGGCGAGTCGGTCAAAACCACCCCCACGTTCTGGGGTAAGGCGGACTTCGATGAAAGCTGAGACAGAGGTATTGCCCATGGCTTCTTCGTTGGTGACGGCGTGGTAACCAAGGATGGTGCGGTCTTTTTCCCATGCGGAAATTTTACTGGCGACATCGGACTCGCTGGATGCGGTGAGATCGGCGAGTTCTTTGAGCGATGCGCGGGCTTTGCGACGGAGGATGTTGAGGAGAGTCATTGAAAAAAGTTAGAAGTTATAAGTGATGGAGAAGAATGATCTCAGGATTTTTTGGCGAGGAGGTCGCGGATTTCTGTCAGGAGCTTTTCCTCGGCGGAGGGTTCCGGGGCGGGGGCGGGCGGTTCTTCTTTGTGCATGAGTTTGTTCATGGGGCGGATAAAAACGAAGAATAGGATCGCACCGGTGATAACTAACGAGATCAGAGAACTGAGAATGATGCCGATGTCGAAAATCCAGATCTTCAAGGCGATGTCGGAATTTCCTCCTATAGATTTTAATAGAGGATCGACGATTCCGGTGGTAAATGCCGTTACGACCTTTCCGAATGCAGCTCCGATGATTACGCCGACGGCAAGTGCAATAGCGTTGCCTTTGAGGATAAACTCTTTGAATTCTTTGAACATGCTTGGAAATTAGCGGGGTTATGTGAGGGATGGGAAGAAAAATGCTCAAAGCTAGCAGGTTTGCTTAGTTGGATTTTTTCACCGCAGAGGCGCAGAGGTCACAGAGGGTCGCAGAGTTATGTAATGTGTGGTGTATATAAAATTTAAGCTCGCAGCATGAATTTGAAGTTTAGAGTTTAAATTTTAAAGTTTCACTCGCGGATGAGTTTCTCGATTTCTGCTGCGGTCCAGGCTGGGGCGTCGGTTGGGGTTAGGGATTCGTTGAGGGAATCGGCCAGGGCTTTTTTGGTGGTTTGGAGGTGGACAACTTTTTCTTCGACGGTGTTGCGGGTCAGGAGCCGGAATACTGTGACGGGCTTGGTTTGGCCGATGCGGTGGGCGCGGTCGGTGGCTTGGTCTTCGGCTGCGGGGTTCCACCATGGATCGAAGTGAATGACGATGTCTGCGGCTGTTAGGTTCAGGCCATAGCCACCGGCTTTGAGGGAGATCAGGAAAACCGGTGGGCCATCGGGCGATTGGAAATGATCGACCAAGGATTGGCGGTTGCGGGTCTGGCCATCGAGTCGGATTGAAGCGATGCCGATTTCATCGAGGGCCTTGCCGATCTCGACGAGTTGTTTTTGGAACTGGGAGAAAACCAGAATACGGCTGCCAGCGGCGATGGATGCTTCTGCGATTTCGAGTAAACGCTCCAATTTGGCGGATCGGCGTGGGATGGGGAGGGCGCTGAGTTTTTCTGAATCGAACAAGGCGAGGTCGCAACAGCTCTGGCGCAAGCGCAACAGGGTAGTGAGTTGTTGCATGCGAGCGGCGGCGGTTTGGCCGGAAGAGCGGATTTCGTCGATCAGGCGCAGGCCTTGCTTTTGAATTTCGCGGTAGGTGGATTCTTGGTCGCGGGAAAGCGTGCAGAATTCGTCGATGAGGATTTTCGATGGCAGATCGGGCGCGACCTCGGTTTTGGTGCGTCGGAGGGTGAAAGGAGAGGTTTTGAGTCGGAGCAAGGTCGCTGTGCGGGCTTTGGTTTCCGGGGCTTTGAGGGGGATTTCGTAGCGCTCCTGGAAATCTTTGCGTGAACCAAGCCAGCCGGGCTGGACGAAACGGAAGATAGCCCACAGATCCCGGGCGGAGTTTTCCACCGGAGTTCCGGTCAAGGCGATCCGATACCTCGCGTTGATTTTGGCGACGGCTTTCGAGTGATCCGTATCCGGATTCCGTATAAGTGAGGCTTCGTCTATCACAGCCATTGAGTAGGTCTGGCGGAGGTGCCAGGCGAGGTCCCGAGCAAGGGTTGCGTAGGTGGTCAGAATCACATCTGTCGGCTCGATTTTGTCCCTCAGACTGTCCCGCTGGGTTCCGTGGAGGATGACGACCCGTCGACCCGGGGCGAATCGGTTGAACTCCGATTTCCAGTTTCCGAGCAGGGATGTGGTGACCACGATCAGAGCTGGGGAGGGCTGTGAATAAGTTGAGAAAAAATGCTCGATGCAAGCGATCGTTTGTAACGTTTTACCTAATCCCATATCGTCAGCAAGCAGGGCTCCGCTGAATTTTGAGAGGCGGTCGACGAGCCAAGAAAATCCTTGGGTTTGGTAGGGTCTTAGTGTTGCGCTAAGTAGATGATTGTTAATAATTTGTGAGCAATTTTCCGAATTATTAATAAAAGTTGATTGTCTTAAAGAATTAGCTATTTCACGGATGATCTCGGCACTGGCCTGCTTGGCTATGAAACGACCGTTTTGCTGTTGGAGGTCGAGATCTTCGAACAGTGGATCGATGAGATTCTCGATATCGTCGGAGAGTATGATTCGTTGATTTGACGAGGTGTTTTTAGATCTGAGCAGGCGTCGGATCTCGGCGGCGGGGATGGTTTCGCCGGCATCGTTATGGAAGCTCAGATTGAATTCGAGGGAGTCGTCCGATGAGGAAAGGATCTCGATTCGGGGTGATATAACTACGTAGGAGGAGGCGAGTTTTTGGATGGATGGGGTGAGCTCGACCTGCCAATTGGGCGGGAGTTTGGCGAGTTGACGGGTCAGAAAGTTGCGGATTTGTTCGGGATCGGTTAGCTCGTATGAGGTGTCAGAAAGGAGGGTGAGAGACTGGGAAATCTGGCGTTTCGCGAGGCTTTCTGCCTGGGAATTTCTTGAAATGAGGCGGGTTCCATCGAGGGCCGGAAGGGCTTGTGAATAACTTGTGTAAAAAGTCGCTTGGAGGCGAGAATCGCTTCCGGAAAGGGTCAGTTCGAACTGTGGATCGGCCGAGATAAACTGGAGGGATTCGAACCAAGCCGACGCGCTGAAATCGATAAAACCTTGAATTTTATCGAGTTCGCGGAGAAATATGGAGATTTCGATCGAGGTGGGCTTTCCGGCAGTGAGGGAGTTGAGGATGGGCAGGACGGCTGGGTTGAGCTCACCGTTGCCGATCTGGGCGATGGAGGCGTGGGAAAGATTCCAGAATGCGTCGCCGATTTTGGAAATTTTGTCTGTGCCAGGGAGGAGCTGGATGGTTTCGTCGAATCGTGTGCAATCGGCGATGCGGAGTTGGGTGCGGGTTTCGATTGAGATAATGCCGTCGGAACTGGTGATTTCGGGGTGGTTTCTGGCGATAGTGAGAAATTCCGAGAGCTTATTGCCGTTGAGGACAAGCTGGAGGGTGGAGCTGGAGGTTTGTTTTTGGGCGATAAGCCAAGCGGTGATGCGTCGGTCTGCGGGTGTTGGTGCGTGATCTGAACTGCTCAGGCACATCGCGGCGTGGCTTTTTTCCAAAGCGGTTTGCCACGGTCCTTGGAATCGGATTTTCCATGCGAGTTCCGGGATCTGTATTTCAGGGGCGCTGATATGGGAGGGTGTGGGTACAAGCGTGACTGGTTTTGCTGGGGAAATGAGATGAAGGCCTAATGCGATGGCGTGAGGGCAGAACGCGCCATCGCGTTGGTTTCTGGGGCAGGGGCATTTGGCGTCAAACCATGTAGGAGTTCTGGCGACGACTGTGGTGCGGTAAATACGGGTGCCGATTTTCAAAGAACCTTGAAAGCCATCGGCGGTTGCTTCGGAAGAGATGATTGCGCCGGTGTTGAGTAGACCCTGTGCATCCTTAAAGTCCTGCCAAGCGGCGGCTTTGCGGAGAGTGGCTTCATCGAGAGACGGCATCTAGATGAAGGATGGTGGATTTAGTCACCGGGAAAAACACTAATTTCACGGATGGTTGAAAAATTAAGAGGATTAACCGCAAATGCTCATAAGGTTTTGTGGTTAATTCTCTTCGATGTCTTTGAGATATTCCTCTGTGGTTCAATGAATTGATTCGGGTATGTTATAATTTTTTCATCGAGCACGTTTGAACTCTTCGTTTTATTAGGCACTAGAAGTCATTCCGCAACCTTCTGGTTTTCGATTGGTTTAGCCTGTATGATGAAATTATTATTTGTATTCTTGGTGACTGTGATTGCTGCGGCCGCGAAGCCTGCTGGTTACGATCCTCTCGCGGTTGGTAAATCTGAAGTGAAATCCGTGACCTTTGAATTGCAGGACACGAAGCGGAAGCGTGAGGTGCCGATACGCGTTTATCTTCCTGATACGAAAAAGCCCGCACCAGTGATTCTTTTTTCACACGGCCTTGGTGGCTCGCGGGATAATAATCCGTATCTCGGAAATCATTGGGCGGACCGCGGCTATGTGGTGGTTTTCGTCCAACATTTGGGCAGTGATGAAGGTGTTTGGAAAGAAGAGCGTATGGGAAATGTCATGTCGGCAATGAGAAGCGCGGCTTCGGCAGAGGCGTTTATGGATCGTGTGAAAGATATACCTTTTGTCATTGATGCCCTTGATAAGTGGAACGGTGAGAAAGGACATGACCTGTTTGGGCGCATGGACTTGGATCACATTGGAATGTCTGGTCATTCCTTCGGGGCTGTAACGACCCAGGCTATGGCTGGGCAAAGTTTCATTGGTGGCAAGATTTCTTACCTTGAGAAACGGATCGACGCTGCGGTGATGATGAGTCCCAGTTTGCCAAAAAGAGGTGATGCGGACAAGGCTTTTGGAAGTATTACGATGCCATGTTTGCTGTTGACCGGAACAAAGGACGACAGTCCGATAGGCGATAGCAGTCCTGAGGATAGGCTGAAGGTTTTCCCTGCTCTAACAGCTGCTCCTGCATGGCAAGTTGTTTTTGATGGAGCTACTCACATGGATTTTGGTCAGCGTGAGAAGGGTTTGAAAAAGGGAGTGCTGAGTCGTTATCACACAGCTATATTGGCTCTTACGACGGCTTTTTGGGACGCGCATCTGAAGGGTGATAAAGCTGCAAAGTCATGGTTGAATGGAGCGGGGGCAAAGTCATCCCTAACAGAAAAAGATGTTTGGGAGATGAATGGTAAATAGTCTAAATCTTCCATGCGAAGATACTGAGGCTATAAATCAACCAAGCTCAATCGGGTAGAGGAGGGGGATTTTCACCTCATATTCAGGCATGAATTTTTGGGTGTCATGTGTACGGCGTCGGGCGGTAATTTCCTTGGATCCAAGTTTGAATTCTAACAGATTTGATTGACTGCTGCCAGTATTATAGGCGTGGCTCATAGAGGCGACATTGATGTAAGTCGTGTTTTCGACTCTCGCAAAGTGTTTTGCTGAGTAGGGTGTGTGATGTATATGTCCACTCATCCAGAGCGCGATCTCGGACTTTGCGATCATTGCAGCAATGCGGTCTGCTGGGGCGATATAGCGGCTCGATAAATCTGTATCGATGGTTGTGTCTTTTATTCCTTGGTGTGAGCAGACGATGATGTTTTTGCCTTTATGTTTTGTAAGTTCGGCTTCCAGCCAGTCGCAACCCTCTGGCGTGAGTTCTCCCGCTACTCCTGCTTTTTGGTCGGAGAGAAAGATCCAGACAAGATTACCATCGACGATGGAATAGGGATCGGTGCTGCGGATCAAGGTTGTGAAGGAATCCGCTTTGTCACCGTGATACTCGTGATTGCCTGCCACTTCGTACCAAGTTTTGATTCCGCTGGCATCGCGGGTGGTGATGTAGTTTTTGAGTTGTAACTCGTTGCCACCGTGGGTGAGGTCGCCTAGTGACATGGCGTAGGCGATGTCCTTGTGGTCCTGCTGCATGTCTTTGCATGCGAGTGTAAACCATTCCGCTCCGTCTTTGCCGCCTTCGACATAGCCGCAATGTAGGTCGGACATCACCCAGACTTTTCGGAGCTTGGAATCGGGTGCTGCGGCTGAAGATTGAATGCCAATGGCGCCGACTGCGGCGGCACCTGTGGTGATTTTGATGAAATGGCGACGGTTTTTCATAGAAACGAATTCAGACGTTCAAACGAGCAAGCGCAAGCTTGATCATTTGGCGAAGTGTGGGAAAGCTTGCGGCGCATTGAACGAAGAACTGCCAGTTGAGGATTTTCATGAAGCATCGCTGCATCCGGCGCTGGGAGTGGATTATGGCGGTGCGCGGATCGGGATCGCGGCAACGGATGATTTCGGGATCATGGCGCATCCTGTGGAGACGATTGATCTAACGCACGGATCGGATGGCCTAGCGCGGATTCGAGATATCGCTGCGCTGCGGAAGGTGAAGACTTTGGTAGTGGGTTTGCCGTTGAGGTTGGATAGCTCGGAGGGGGATTCGGCGAAGAAAGTCCGGGATTACGCCGCGAAGCTTTCGCGGATGCTACCGCATCTGCCGTTGTTTTTTGTGGATGAAACGTATTCTACGATGGATGCGTCTGAAAAATTAAGAGAGGCGGGCAAGAATGCTCGCAAGCAAAAGGCGATGATCGATCAAGCGGCGGCGGTGGAAATTTTGAACCGATGGATGGAGGAAATCGCATGAGACTGAAACTGACTATTGCGTATGACGGGCGACCGTTTCTTGGTTGGCAAACGCAGGCAGGGGGAAACACGGTGCAGGATTTTCTGAATGAGGCGTTGGAGGTGACTGCGAAGCAGCCGATCAAAATGCATGGATCGGGTCGGACCGATACGGGAGTCCATGCCTTGGGGCAGGTGGCGCATTTCGATGCACCGGCGGATTCGACGATGAATCCCTACAATTGGGTTCCGGCGTTAAATACGAAACTGCCCGCGACGATAAGAGTGATGGCATGCGAGGAGGTTTCGGCGGATTTTCACAGTCGGTTTTCGGCAATAGGAAAACGATACCATTACGATGTTTGCACCGATCCGGTGTTGCCGCCGTTGAAGGCGGGTTTGGCGTGGCATTTGCCGAGGTTGCTGGATGCGGATGTGTTGCAGCAGGCGTTGAAATGCTTTGAAGGGAAACACGATTTCCATGCGTTTGCGGCGTATCGCGGAAACGAGGACGAGGAAACGAATTACGTGCGCACGGTGTTTTCCGCGAAGCTGACGACTCTATCCGACGGGTATCGGATGAGTTTACACGGCGATGGGTTCCTCTACAAAATGGTCCGGATGCTGGCTGGATCGGCGATCAAAGCTGCGCAGGGCAGGCTGCGATTGGACGATCTCGCCTTGTTGTTGGATCAGCCGGTAGGCCTACCGCATGGGAAAGCACCGTTGTGTGCACCCGCCGACGGGCTGTATCTGGAAGAGGTGATTTATGGGGTTTAACTCACTAAAAACCGGAAAAACCCGCCAATTTTCAACTTTTTCCAAATAATTGCGAGTTTACGCTTGCACGGTTGGCTGTGTCGGGTATCAAACCGCCCCGAATTATGGCTAAGAAAAGTTGGATCGCACGCAACAAGCGCAAACAGAACACCGTTGATAAATACGCAGCCCTCAGGCATAAGCTCAAGGCAGAGAAAGACTATGTTGGTCTCTCGATGCTTCCACGCGATGCTAGCCCGACTCGCGTTGTAAATCGTTGCGAAGTCACTGGCCGTCGCCGTGCATTCCTTCGCCGTTTCAAACTTTCCCGGATCACCTTCCGTGAATATGCATCTGCAGGACTCCTGCCAGGTGTGACTAAATCCAGCTGGTAAAAACCAGTTGGTTCATGCGGCACACTTTCTGCATGAACTAAACGTGAGACGGAAACTACCCGCTCTCACGTTTCACCAATGCCAATTTACGAATACGTTTCCGAAGCACCAGACGATCCAGAGCGATCTTGTAGAGTCTGCCGACGTGGATTTGAGCTGAGACGGCCCGTTGACCGTGAAGCTCTTGAGCGCTGCTTGATATGCAAGCACCCGATCAAAAAAGTGATTTCAAAAATTAACACCCCCCGTGTAACGAAGCCCTTGTCGGTTTCTGACGCTAAGAAGGCCGGATTCACGGTTTTGGAAAAACGCGACCAAGGGGTTTACGAAAAACTCTGATCATCAAGTGAATTACATTTTTCCATATCATTTGCTGGCTCATATCCCAACTGAGACTCACGATTTTTTAAGTCCATTACAGATATTCTTTTATCTTTTCGGGATTGTTTTCTTCCTGTTGTTGAACGCCTTTTTCGTTGCTTCGGAATTTGCGATCGTGAAGGTGCGTCTAAGCCAACTTGAATCGCACGGCAAAGAGACCGGTGGGGATGTGAATCGAGCTCTTCATGTCGTAAAGAATCTGGATGGATATCTTTCTGCGAACCAATTGGGAATTACGATCGCTTCACTTGCACTTGGTTTCCTGGGTGAGCCATTTGTTGAGGCGTTGATTGAGCCAATCCTTTCGATGACCGGAGTGCCGGATAAAGCCAAGTTGCTCTGGTTTGAGTTCAGTCCGATTTCGGTCATCTCCTTTCTTATAGCGATCATATCATTCACTTTCCTGCACGTCGTAGTCGGCGAACTGCTTCCTAAATCTATTGCGATTCGCCGTTCTGTTGGCACCACGTTGCTATTGGTTGGTCCGCTACATCTTTTCTACAAAACATTTTCTTTGGTCATTCGCTTTCTCCAAGGAACGGCGAACTGGTTGTTAAAAACGTTTTTCCGCATCGATCCCATCAGTGAGAGCGAGCACGTCCACTCGGCTGAGGAGCTAGCGATTTTGGTGACGCATTCTGGTAAATTCAAAGAGGTCACGGATACGGAACGCGAAATTTTGATCAATGCGTTAGAGCTCAACGAGCTTTGGGTGCGTGATGTCATGACACCGCGCAATGAGGTCGTCGTGCTCGATGCAGATGAGCCGTTTGAAAAAACCTTGGCGATTGCGATCCGCAGCAAGCACACCCGTTTCCCCCTGGTGAAAGGACATATCGACCAATCGATTGGCCTGATTCACATCAAAGATTTGTTCACACTGATGAACGATCCCGATCCGGATCTGATGCGGATCAAACGCGAATTGAAAATGGTTCCAGACACCATGCCGTTGGATAGTTTGTTGAAATTTTTCCTTAAAGAGCACGCGCACCTGGCGATGGCAGTCGATGAGTTTGGAACGCCTGTGGGTATTGTGTTCCTCGATAATGTGATCGAGGAATTGGTGGGCGATATTCAGGATGAGTTCGATAACGAGCACTCACCCTTCGTGCGGATCAACGATGAAGAATTTGTGGTGGAAGGCTCCGTCACGCTGAACGATTTAGAAGGCTACGTTCCAGAGCTTTATCTGGAAAGTGGTGAAGTCACGACGGTCGGTGGTTACATCACACAAAAACTTGAGCGCTTCCCCGAGGTCGGCGAAACCCTTGTCATCCTTGGTTACGAAGCCAAAGTCACCAGCACCGATGGCCGTCGTGTCGGTCAGATTCATTTCCGTAAACTCGAAGAAGACGAACTCGCAGAGGATGCTAATGGAAGTGCGGAAGATGTTGCAGATTGAGAAAGAGGCGGGTAGATATCTTGCATGTTGGAAGAGATACGGGGATTGTTGATTTTACAGGATAGGGACAAGCGCTTGCTAGTTTTGGCAAAAGACTTGGCGAAGTTACCACAGGAAGAGGCTCGGGCTCGGGCGAAATTGGCGGGGGATGAGGAGGCTGTTAAACAGGCGAAGGACGCGTTACATGCGGTTGAGCTGCGGGTGAAGAAGATTGAAATGGATGCGGAGACGCGTCGGACCACGGTCAAACGGTTGCGCGTGCAACAGTTCGAGACCAAAAAGAACGAGGAATACAATGCGTTAGGTCACGAGATCACGAGGTATGAAAAAGAGGTCGATGAGTTTGAAACTCAAGAGCTTCAGGTAATGGAAGAGGTCGATGCTTTCCGAACCAAATTTCAGGAGGCAAATGAGCTACTCGGAAAAACTCGCGCGGTGGTCGAAACTGATCTCGCGGCCATTCGTGATCGCCATGCACGGATGTTAGAACAGCAAACAGAAGTTAAAGCTGAACGCGATAAACTCGTGCAAACGGTTTCCGAAGATATCTTGCCGCTTTACGAAAAATTACTGAAATCCAAAGAAGGTACCGCGATTGCGACACTTCATGGTGGAAAATGCACAGGTTGCAACATGAAGGTGATCGCCTCAACCGCTATCGCAGTCCATAGTGAGAAAGAGATCACGCAATGTGAGAACTGCGGTCGAATTCTTGCCATGGATGAGTGATGCGAGCGGAACTTGAAACGGAAGTTCTCAAAGGGGTATCGCGTTCGTTTTACCTGAGCCTCCGTTTGCTTCCGAGTCCAATGAGACGTGCGGCTGGGATTGCCTATCTTCTGGCGAGGACCAGCGATACGATTGCGGACTCGCTGGTTGGGTCGGCTGAGGAGCGAATCGAGTCGCTGTTAGATTTTTTGAAACAGGTGAGAGGGAAAATCGCTGCACAGGCATTTCCCGAACATTTCCATACGGGAATCACTGATCCGCGGGAGGCGATGCTATTGCTGAGTCATGTGGAAATTATGGAAGCCCTGGGTGAATTGAAATCGGGTGAGATTGTGCTGATTCATGAAGTTTTGGAAACGATAGTTGATGGTCAGATTTTGGATCTAGAGCGATTTGGAAATGCGGGCGACGAACTACGAAGTTTGAAGAATGCCGATGAGTTGGAAGATTATGCGTGGCGGGTTGCCGGATGCGTCGGGCTGTTTTGGACACGTTTGGGTTTTCTGACGATGGGGGAGAAGTTTTCGACTTATCCACAGGTCGAGCTGGAGCAGTGGGGGGTGGAGTATGGGAAGGGACTCCAGTTGGTGAACATCCTGCGGGATTTCCCGGAGGATAGGCGGATGGGGCGGTGTTACCTGCCGGTGACAGATCCAAAGGATGACGCGGCATGTTTTACAGAATTTCAAAAATGGAGGAAGGTCGCGCTGGAAAAAGTGGCTCACGGTCGGGCTTATGCGGAAAAACTACAAGGATGGCGTCTGCGGCTGGCCAGTGGCTTGCCGGCGGCGATCGCGGAGGAGACTTTGGAACGCTTGGATGTGAAGGATTTATCGGCTCTTAAGCCACGGGTGAAAATTTCCCGAAACAGGCTCTACATGCTGATTTTTCGGCAATGCCTGATTCATTAGCTAAAGATTTGTAGAGGCTTTTCTCCTAGGTGTTTGACAAGTTACTCACGACACAGGAAAAACACTGCATCTTATGAGTAACTTAAAATTACATAACGCCATGTGGCCGGGTCTGGTTGGAAAAGAACCAGACACAGATCACCCCCCCATCTCCCTTGAGCATATGCTTGATCTCACCGTGGCCGCTGAGGTCAACGGTCGGAAATATGACGGAGTGGATCTTTTTATATTCCATCCTCACACCGATCCAGACGCATCTGATCTTGAGCTTCGTAAGATGGCGGATCTGATCGCATCGAAAGGACTCTCCGTAGGTTCTCTGGTTGCTCCAGTCTGGCCAGGAACCGTCGGTGGTCCTGCTTTTGGTAGCGACGATGACATGAAGAACTTCGTTCTCGCGGTTGAGAAGACCTGCCGCATCGCAAAGATCCTCAACGAGCATGGTGTCCGTAAATCCGGAATCATCCGTGTCGATACCGCAGGTGGCACTTCAGACTTCGCAAAAGACCCTGCTGGCAACACCGCCAAGGTTGCAAAAACTTTCCGTGAAGCAGGTAAAGTTGCTGAACAATTCGGTGAGCGCATCGCTGCTGAAGGTGAAATCTGCTGGGGTGGCTTCCATTCATGGAAAGCTGCTGTCGATACTCTCGAGGCAACCAACATGCCAGGCGTCGTTGGTTTCCAAGCCGACCTTGCACACACCTACCTCTACCTCATGGGTTATAACGCTCCCGAGGCAGCATTGCTCAAAGCAGGTTACAGTGATGAAGAATTCTGGCCTGCATACAAAATCATGACCGATGCGTTGCGTCCGTGGACACTCGATTTCCATGTCGCTCAGAACGACGGCTCCGTGCACGGAACCGGATCACACGACAAGACCGGACGCCACTGCCCAGCAGACGATCCGAACGGAAAACTCGACATCGCGAAGTGCTCATCCTACTGGCTGCAAGGCGCTGCAGAACGCGGCATCAAACACATCTGTTGGGATGGCTGCATGTTCGACAACTCCGTTCTCGAAGCTCCAGCAACTTGGAACGCGATCCTTAAAGCCATGATCGATGTCAACAAGGCTCTGTAATCATCTAACCCCCAAACATTATATTTATGTCTAAAAAACCAATCCGCATCGGACTCATTGGCTACGGCTTCATGGGTCGCACTCACTCAAACGCCTACTCACAGCTCGCACACTTTTTCGACACCGAGCATGTTCCTGTTCGTCAGGCCGTCTGCGGACGCGACGAAGCAAAGGTTAAAGCGTTCGCTGAAAAGTGGGGCTATGCTTCTTACGAAACTGACTGGCGTGAAATGGTGAAGCGTGACGACATCGACGCGATCGATATCTGCACACCTAACAACTCCCACGCTGAGATCGCTCTCGCCTGTATCGCAAACGGCAAGATGATCCTTTGTGAAAAACCGCTCGCTCTGAACGGAGTGGAAGGTGAGAAGATGGTCGAAGCTGTGGAGAAATCCGGTCTGCCAAACTTGGTCTGGTATAACTACCGTTTCCTTCCTGCCGTCACGCTCGCGAAAAACATCGTCGCTGCGGGTGAGTTGGGACGGGTCTTTCATTATCGTGCAAACTTCCTGCAAGACTGGACGATTTCCGAAGAACTCCCACAAGGTGGTGCTGGGCTCTGGCGCCTCGATGCGGCAGCAGCTGGCTCCGGGGTGACGGGCGACTTGCTCGCTCACTGCATCGACACCGCACGCTGGATCAATGGCGATATCGTTTCCGTTTCCGCGATGACCGAAACGTTCATTAAAGAGCGCGTGCATACAGAAACTGGTAAGAAACATCCAGTGACCATCGATGATGCATGTGCATTCCTTGCCCGCTTTGAAAACGGATCGCTCGCGATTTTCGAATCGACCCGCTACGCGCGTGGTCACAAAGCCTTGAACACATTTGAGATTAACGGTGAGAAAAAATCACTCGCATGGGATCTGCATGATATGAACTACTTGGATTATTTCGATCACGGCGTTCCAGGCGATCGCCGGGGTTGGAGTAAAATCCATTGCTCCGATGGTGATCATCCATACGCAGGCAACTGGTGGGTGCCAGGTCTCTGCCTTGGCTACGAACACTCGTTCACACACGCCCTCGTGGAGTTCTTCAAGTCGCTCGATAATCCATCGGCTCCGATTAACTACCCAGACTTTCGCCACGCACTTGGCACTCAATACGTCTGCGATGCGGTGTTAGAATCCGCAAAATCCGGACAGTGGGTGACTGTGAAAAAAGCGTAAGACTTACTTCTCTAAAGCCCTCGTGGATTTATTCCGCGGGGGCTTTTTTGTATAGAAACGAGACTTTAAGACAGAAGATACAAGAGAATTGGTGTTGGGTAGGAATGATGAGTTGAAATAATCTCGCATCTCATGCTGTATTCCAATCGTCTTAATTAAATTCCATATGAAAACCGTCTCATCCCTATTTTGTCTCTTACTGATTTCTCAGAGTGCATTCGCTGAGGAAATGAATGTTCTTACGAAAGAAGAAGCAGCACAGGGTTGGGTGCTGTTGTTTGATGGTAAAGACGCGTCGCAACATTTACGCGGTTACAAGAAAGAGACACTGCCAGATCAGTGGGTGGTTGAGGATGGCGCGCTTTGCCGTAAGGGCGGGGGCGATGTGATCACCAAGGAGAAATATGAGAGCTTCGAGTTTTCGATTGATTGGAAGATCAGTGAGGGAGGCAACTCAGGAATCATGTTCAAAGTGATAGAGTTACAAGGTCCTCCATACAAATCCGGTCCGGAGGCGCAGATCATCGATAACGCGAAAGGTAAAGATGCGCAGAAATCGGGTTGGATGTATGAGCTCTATGCCGCTGACAAAGACACCACCAAGCCTGCGGGAGAGTGGAATCATTTCGTGCTCAAATGCCAAAAGACCGCGACCGGCACCTACAAGTGCGAGCATTGGATGAACGGCGAAAAATACGTTGAATACGAGATCGGATCGGAGGACTGGAAACAGAAAGTCGCTAAGTCGAAGTTTGCGACGTGGAAAGAATTCGGCACGGCGGATGCGGGTCACATCTGTTTGCAAGATCACGGCAATCCTGTTTGGTTCCGGAATATTAAGATTCGGAAGCTTGAGGCTTTGAAGTAATTTTCAAAATCCAAAATCCAACTTTCAAAATTAAGCAAATAGGCAGCTGCTTATTGCCTAAGAATACGAGTTTTCAAACTCGCATTCTCCAACTTGATTTTTGAAAATTGAAAATTGAAACTTAAGCCTTCGCTACTTCCTCTGCGATGATGGTGAGTCCGTCTCTGACGATGGATTCCTGCATGGCGAAGGAGACGCGGATGCATTCTTGGCGGTGGCGCCAGTTGGTGTCATCGCAGCCGAAGAAGAAATGTTCTCCTGGGATGATGAGAACCTCGCGGGCTTTGAGTCGCTGATAGAGTTCGGCGGAGGTGATGGGTAGATCGGGAAACCAGAACCACAGGAACAACGCGCCTTCGCTGCGGTGCATGTGCCATTTGAAGCGATCGCCGAAAATTTCACGAGCGGCGGCTTGGGCGAAGAGGGATTTTTCACGGTAGTAGGGGAGGATGACGTCTTCACTGAGTTTCAGAATCTCACCACTGCGTATCAATGGCAGGGCGATTTGTTGGCCGATGCTTGGGTTCGATAGCCCTGTGATGGCGGTCATGGAAGAGAGCGCGGAAATGATTTCCGGAGGAGCGACCACGATTCCCGTGCGCGTTCCCGGTAAGCCGAGTTTGGAAAGGCTGAGGGTGAGAATCACGTGTTCGTCCCAATGCGGTGAGGCCTCGGTGAAAATGATTTTAGGAAACGGAGCGCCGTAGGCGTTGTCGATGATGAGCGGAATGCCTTTGGCTTTGGTGATTTCGGAAAGGCGTTGGATTTCGGCATCGCTGAGCACGTTGCCGGTTGGATTGGTGGGCCGGGAAACGCAGACCGCCGCGATCTCGGGACCGATCTCGAGCTTATCGAAATCAATGTGATATTTAAACTCGTTAGGGCCGGTGTGTTCGATGATGGGTTTCAACGATGTGAAAATATCTGGATCGAGTCCCTGCGCAGCGTAGCCGATGTATTCTGGAACGAGAGGAAATAGGATTTTGCGTTTCGAGCCATCTGGCATGACACCAGCGAGGAGATTGAAGAGATAGAAAAAGGCTGTTTGTCCGCCGCTGGTCAGACAGACGTTTTCTGGACCGACATCCCACGCAAAAGTTTCACGGAGGAGCTTGGCGAATTCAGAAATGAACTCGGGGTTTCCTTTCGGGGGATCGTAGGTGGTCAGCATTTTTTGAGATGCTGATTCATCGGCACAGATTTCCGTGAGGCGTTTTTGCCAGATTTGGTTGATACCGGGGATTTGTGCCGGTTGGCCGCCGCCAAGCATTTTCATGTCAGGACCGGCATGTGCGAGCGCATTGCCGAGATCATCCATGAGATCGCCAATGCCGCTACCGCCACCGAGAAGTTGTCCGACTTTTGAAAAGGAAAGATTCATTACGGGGCTGAGTGTTTTGGATTGAGCCGGAAATACCAACCTCAAATTCGAAACTGATATTTATAATATCTTAACCGCGAATGAACGCGAATGGACGTTAATGAAGAATGAAGTGATGATCGATTGTAATTTTCATATCGATTCGCGTTCATTCGCGGTTAATTTTCCCATAGATGCATCTGTAAATTTTGCAGCTTGGCGGTTGCAAAGCGGGTGGGTTGGCGGCAGCCTGCGGCGTGATGAAATTTGATTTTGATACAGTGGTCGCGAGGAAAGGAACGGGCTGCATTAAATACGATCGCAGGCCGGAGCTTGATCCGTTCTGGGTGGCGGATATGGATTTCGTCTCGGCTCCAGTGATTCTGGAGACGCTACATCAACGTGTTGATCACGGGGTTTTTGGATATGCTCAGGCTCATGTGGGTTTGATCGATGCTATTGGCGAGTATTTACAAACGCGACGGCATGTGGTTTTGAATGCAGATCATCTCATTCATCTCGGTGGTTTGGTTCCGGCACTCTCACTCGCGGCACGGGCTTTCTGTGAAGATGGTGGAGAGTTAATGACCTGCACACCCGTTTATCCGCCGTTTCTCGGAGTTCACAAGGATGCGGGAGCTAAATTGCTCACGGTTGATCACGTGTTCAATAACGGCCGCTGGGAGTTTGATTGGGATACGATGGAAAACGTGGTTTCTGTAAAAACGAAAATCTTCCTGCTCTGCAATCCGCAGAATTCATTGGGTCGGGTTTTCTCGGAGGCCGAAGTCATTAAACTCGCCGAGTTCTGCTCGAAGCACGATCTGATTTTGGTCTCCGATGAGATTCACTGCGATCTGATTTTTGACGAAGTATTGACACCGCATTTCTCAGCATTGCAACTTCCACAGGAACTTGCTGCTCGCTCGATCACACTGCTTTCGCCAAGCAAGACTTGGAATATCGCCGGCTTGGGATACGCGTTTGCAATCATTCCCGACGATTCGATTCGTAGAAAATTCAACGCCGCCAAAGGACACACGTTGGCTGAGATCAATGCGCTTTCCTACTACGCTGCGGAAGCTGCCTATAAACTCGGTGAGTCATGGCGTCAGGAATTGATTTCTTATCTAACGAAAAATCGCGATGAACTCGTTCGATTCATTAACGAGGAATGCGACGGTTTATCGGTGCACACACCAGAAGCGACTTATCTGGCATGGATTGATGCACGGAAATTGGATGTGAAAAATCCTGCGGAATTCTTTGAGAAAGAAGCGGAATTGTTTTTATCCGACGGAGCCTCCTTCGGCTGGCCGGGCTGGGTGAGATTCAATTTCGCTTGTCCAAGGGCAAGGATGATCGAAGGGCTAGAGAAGATGAAAATCGCGATTGGGAAGTTGCCTGCCCAAGCCTGATCATATCACTATCATTATCAAATTTTGTTGGCGAGTTCTTGGCAGCTTTTGATGTCAAGTTTGCCGGATGCGAGAAGTGGAATCTCTTTTACTGGTAAGATTTGTCTTGGGCACCAAAGGGAGGTGATCCCTTCATCGAGGAGTTTATATCGAAGATCGATACATTCTTGTTCGAGGGCTTGGCCAGCGATGGTGGAGAGAAGGACGATTGCTTCACCTTTTTTCTCATCAGGAACTCCCACAATAGCTATTTTACGTTCGGTTTCGTTATCAAGTCCGAGGACTTTGTTGATGGCCGATTCTAAGGTTTCGTGAGGAACCATTTCGCCTGCTATTTTGGAGAATCGGGAAATGCGGCCTTGAATGTGAAGGAAGCCATCCGCATCAAATATGCCGACATCTCCGGTTTTGAACCAGCCATCATCTGTTAGGACTTCCTTGCTGCGTTTGGTGTCATTGAGGTATCCTTGAAAAATGTTAGGGCCTTTGAGGATGATAATGCCGGGCTGATCGAGCGGCACGCTGGCATTAGTGACGGGATCGGTTAGGCGGATGGCGATACCGGGTAGGAGTTGCCCAACTGAACCGTTGAGACGCGCGGGGAGGGTGTGTGAATTTGCGGTCTGATGCGGTGTGGGTAGATTAATGTTGGTGGCTGGCGAGGTCTCGGTGAGGCCGTAGCCTTCCATAGGACGCACGCCGAACTTTTCCTCAAACGCATCGGCGAGATTTTGAGGAAGTTTTTCCGCACCTGTAACGACGAGTTGGAGAGATTTGAGTTGCGCGGGATCGATGCGTTTCATGTAGCCACGCAGGAAGGTCGGCGTGGCGAGGAGGACGTTGATTTGGTTAATGGAGATAAGCTCTGCTAGACGCTTGGTTTCGAGAGGAGAAGGATAGGTGACAAGATTGACACCCTCGATGATGGGATACCAAAGTGTGACGGTGCAGCCGAAGGAATGGAACAGTGGGAGGCAGCCAAGGATGGAGGAGTTGCGACCCATATTCAGGCGTGAGCCAAATTGGAGGACGTTTGCGAGGACGTTACGATGGGTTAGCGGCACGCCTTTGGGTTCACCGGATGAGCCGGAGGTGAATAGCAGGACTGCTTCATCATTATCGCGGCGCTTGTTGAGTCCGAGAATATTGGCGAGCCATGAGGCAGGGAGAAATTTTGAAATCAAAGCCCATTTGACGATCTCTTTTTTAATCTCGGGAAGTGTACGCTCAATAAAAATGAGGTCGCGATTGGGTGGCCATGGGAAGCTGGATACCTTGCGAACAAAAGGATCTGCCGTGATAAAGCGATCTACATCTGCCTGCCGGATGGAGGAACGGATGGCGTCGTGGGAGGCGGTGAAGTTCAGGTTCACCGGGACTTTCCCAGCAAACAAAACGGCGAGGTTGGCGATCAATCCACCTTTGCCGGGAGGGAGGACGATGGCAACGCGGGGCTTATCGGTTTCCTCGATAATGAATTTGGAAAGAGCGATTGCTGCGGGAAGAATGTTAGAAAAGGGAATTTCTGAATCATCGGAGCCATCGACGATTTTGTCGGTGGGATTTTTTTTCAAACCATATAGTAGGGCTGTTGCGAGTGAACCATGAATGATGCTGCGGGTGCTGTATGCGCTTGCGAATGCCTCTAACAGATTTCCCTGAAAACTGGGTAGATTAATTTCTTTTTCGCTCAGGATTTTTCCGACTGAGAAAACGGCATGAGGAAGTGATGAGGTTTTTTCGATTCCCAAGCACGATTCGCGTGGGCAATCGATCGCGATGGGAAGGGTTGGGAGTTTAAACTCAACGAGGGTTTTGAGGTGAGTGGTGGGAATGTGGATGGGGGTCGCTGGCCGGGCATTTGATCGGCCGGGAACAAATAGCAAGATGCCATTGTTTTTGAGAAATCCTGCGAGTTGCTGACCGGCGGCGGCTGGATTTTCGTCTTTAATGGAAAACATCGCGCCTCTCTCGGAGCGCTCCATGTGGCTTCGTAGGGCTGGGTCATAGGAATCGCTTTCTTCGATCAGAAATGTGATATTTCTACCCTGAAGCTCCCTCTCTAAGTGCAGAAGTTGTTGAAAGTCGAGTCGACCAGGGATTGCAAGAAAACCGGTTGTGGGGATGCTTTGGGCATTGAGAAATTGGATGGATGCGGACATTACGTGGAAATTTCTTGGCAGAGATTGGTTATTTTTAGCTCCAGAAGCACGGATTTTTTACGTGAATCGTGCTTCTTAAGGGTTTTCGTAAATTTTCCCATCTTCATATCGTGATTTGATGATTTGAATCTTGATGCATGGATTGAATGGATTAATCTACGTGCATGGCTCAGGCGGATCATACAGCGGAAATCGAACAGGAATTGGCAAAGCGAATCATGGTGTTGGATGGCGCGATGGGTACTACGATTCGGACCTACGGCCTTGATGAAGCTGCTGCGCGAGGGGAGCGATATGCGAACAACGAGAAGGATCTGTTGAATAACGGCGACATTTTATCAATCACGCAGCCGCAGGTGATTGCGGATATTCACAAGCGTTTCTACGAGGCAGGATCCGACATTTGCGAGACGAATACCTTCTCGGCTACGGGGATCGCACAGAGCGAGTTTTTCATCGAGGATCCACGGGAGAAGGGTGGTCGCAAGGACCCAGAGTTTTTCCAGAAGATTTTGGAGAACGATTTTTTGAATGAGCTGGCATGGGAGATGAATGTGAAAGGATCCCATCTCGCGCGGAAAATGGCGGATGATATCGGGACAGACACGGGTGTGAAACGTTATGTGGCGGGAGCTATCGGGCCGTTGACGGTTTCTTTGAGTAACTCGCCGGATGCGGAAGACGCTTCGTTTCGGGTGGTGACATTTGATCAGGTGTTAGAAGCGTATCGGATGCAGGTGAGGGGTTTGATTGAGGGCGGGTGTGATATTTTGATGATCGAAACGATCTTCGATTCTCTTAACGCAAAGGCAGCTGCGGTGGCGGTGCAGGATATTTTCGATGAACAAGAGATTCGTCTTCCTGTGATCATTTCGGCAGCGGTTGGTTTGGGTGGGGAAACGATGATTTCCGCGCAAAAAGTCGAGGCGCTCTGGAATGCTTTCGCGCATACCAAGCCGTTGGCGATTGGTTTGAACTGCTCACTCGGCCCAGATCTGATGCGGCCGTTTTTAGAGGAACTTTCCGATGTGGCGGAAACTTATGTTTCAGCGTATCCAAACGCTGGCTTGCCTAACCCATTAGCTCCTACCGGATTCGATCTTGAACCACCACACATGAAGGACTTCATGAGGGATTTTGCGGTGAGTGGCTTAATTAACTTTGCAGGAGGTTGCTGCGGCAATACCCCCGAGCATGTTAGAGCGATTGCTGAAGGTGTGAGGGGCGTGGCACCGAGGAAGGTGCCGAAATGATGATTAAACCGCCAAGTCGCCAAGAACGCCAAGTTAAGAATTTGCATATCCAACGAATCATAAACCCATTTTCCGAAAGCTAACACTGCCCAAGCCTTGGCGATCTTGGCGCCTTGGCGGTTAATTTTTTTTACCATGAATCCAATCAAACCAGCACTCAGACTCTCCGGGACGGAGGCATATAACCACGATGAGGGAAAAGGTTTCCTGATGATAGGGGAGCGGACGAACGTGGCGGGATCTCCTCAGTTTGCGAAATTAGTTCGCGCGAATGATCTCGAAGCGGCGGTGGAAGTGGCGCGTCAACAGGTGGCAAACGGCGCGAATGTGATCGATATCTGTTTCGACGATGGATTGATCGACGGCAAGGCGATGATGGCGAAATATCTCAACCTTCTCCAAGGTGAGCCGGATGTTGCGCGGGTGCCGATTATGGTGGATTCGTCGAAGTGGGAGATCCTCGAAGAAGGGTTGAAACATCTTCAAGGCAAGGGGATCGTGAACTCGATTTCGCTCAAAGAGGGCGAAGAGGTCTTCATTAAAAGCGCCAAGCACATCATGAAATATGGTGCCGCCGTTGTGGTGATGGCCTTCGATGAAAAAGGTCAGGCGGCGACCTATGATGAGAAGATCCGGATCTGCGAACGGGCTTATCGGATTCTTGTAGATGAGGTTGGATTCAATCAAAACGATATCATTTTCGATCCGAACATCCTGACGGTCGCGACGGGAATTGAGGAGCATAACAACTACGCTTTGGATTTCATCAATGCGACGCGTTGGATCAAAGAGAATCTTCCAGGAGCTAAGATTTCAGGGGGTGTTTCGAATATTTCTTTCTCATTCCGTGGAAACAACAAGGTGCGCGAAGCAATGCATTCCGCGTTCCTCTACCATGCGACCAAGGCGGGCATGGACATGGGTATCGTTAATGCTGGGATGCTTGAAGTTTACGATGAGATTCCGAAAGATCTTTTGGAGTGCGTGGAGGATGTTTTGCTGAACCGCCGAGATGACTCGACCGAGCGTCTGTTAGATCTTGCTGAGAGCTATAAAGGGATAGGCGGCAAGAAAGTTGAGGAAGATCTTTCTTGGCGCGAAGAAGAAGTTGAGAAGCGCTTGGAATATGCGCTCTTGAAAGGGATTGATCGATTTATCGATGAGGATACGGAAGCGGCGCGGTTGAAATATGGTCGGCCGCTGAAAGTGATCGAAGGGCCGTTGATGGACGGCATGGGTGTGGTGGGAGATCTTTTTGGTGCGGGTAAAATGTTTCTTCCTCAGGTGGTGAAATCCGCCCGCGTGATGAAGAAGGCTGTGGCTTGGTTGTTTCCTTATATGGAAGCCGAGAAAGCAGAAAACCTCGCTGGGGATATTTTGGCGATCCAAGAAAAGAACCTCGGCATGTCCTACGACGACGCGTTAAAAATCGCAGAGCGCGGCAACTCCGCTGGTCGTTTCTTGATTGCGACCGTCAAAGGTGACGTTCACGACATTGGTAAGAACATCGTCGGTGTGGTGCTGTCCTGCAATGGCTTTGAGGTCACGGATATGGGCGTGATGGTTGCTTGCGATAAAATTTTAGACAGAGCGATCGAGCTCGGCGCAGATGTTATTGGGCTCTCCGGTCTCATCACACCTTCGCTCGATGAAATGGTGCATGTTGCGAAGGAGATGGAACGTCGCGGTTTCACGGTTCCGTTGTTGATAGGTGGAGCGACGACTTCCGCTGCGCACACTGCGATCAAGATTGCCGAGCATTATTCTGGTCCGGTGGTGCATGTTTTGGATGCTTCGCGTTCAGTTCCGGTGACGACTTCGCTTTTATCGAAAGATGGACGTGATGAATTTGTTAGGGATCTGCGTGAGAAACAGCAAAAAGCGCGTGAGAATTTTCTAGGTGGACCGAAGAAGGAAACTCTAACACTTGAACAAGCTCGGGCTGCGGGTCCGAAATACGATTGGGATGCCTATATGCCGCCGGTGCCTTCGTTCACCGGAACGAGAACACTTGAACCCGAAATCGGTGAGCTTGTTGAATACATTGACTGGACACCGTTTTTCCACGCATGGGAACTCCGCGGTGTATGGGATCGCGATAAAAAGGAACTCAAGACCAAGAACGAAGGCGGTGCGGCCGAAGCTAAGAAACTCTACTTGGAAGCCTGTGAGTATTTGGAAAAACTGGTCGCCGAAAAACGCCTGCAAGCACGTGGCATCTACGGATTTTTTCCAGCGAACGCGGACGGCGATGATATTATCGTTTGGAATGAAGATGGAACCGAGCGCACAAGATTTCACACTTTACGCCAGCAATTGAAGAAGACCTCCGGAAAGCCGAATGTCGCGCTGTCGGATTGGGTGGCATCAGAAAAGAAAGACTACATCGGCGGATTCGTCGTCGGTATCCACGGGGCAGACGAATATGCCAAAGAACTGGATGCGGCGCATGATCCTTATGGCTCCATCATGGTGAAGGCGATTGCGGATCGTCTGGCCGAGGCGTGTGCGGAAATGCTGCACCACAAGGCGCGGATCGAGTGGGGATATGAGGCGGAGGGAGAATTAACCAAGGACGCGCTGATCCATGAAAACTATCAAGGGATACGTCCTGCACCGGGATATCCGGCGCAACCCGACCATACCGAGAAACCGATTTTATTTGATTTATTAGCTGCCACCGATGCGACTGGTGTTTATCTAACGGAGAGCTGCGCGATGCATCCAGGTGCGGCGGTCAGCGGGATTTATTTTTCCCATCCGGAGAGTCATTACTTCGCGCTTTCTGATTTGCAGAAGGATCAGATTGAGGATTACGCGAAGCGTAAGGGGATGACGCTACAAGAAGCTGAGAAATGGCTTGGCCCTTGGCTTGGGTATTGAAAAATATTGAAGAGTGAATGATGAAGATTGAAAGTTTTAGAAAGCATTAAGTCTCTTGATCGTTCTCTCTTTTCCTAAGATAGAAAAGATATCTCCTAGATCTGGACCGTGGGCTCGGCCAGATAGGGCGACGCGGACGGGGAACATGAGTTGGCCGGGTTTTGCTCCGTTGGCTTGAGCAACTGTAGCGATGGCTTCTTTAGCGATATCTGCTGACCAATCAGTTAGTGCGGCCAAGTGCTCAGCGAGTGCCGGAAGGAATGCGGAGTTTGGATTTCCTTTAGCTTTCGCGACGGCTTCGTCATCTTGCGCTGAGGTATCGGTGATGAGAAAATCGATAGCTGCCGGAACCTCCGATAGAAGACGAACTTTTTCTTTCACCGCTGCGATCACGGTCGAGTAGTTTTCGGTGATCGGAAGGTTTTCTGCTTGGACGAAAGGCTTCGCAAAATCTGCAAATGTCTCCGTGGAGATTTTCGCTATGTGCTGTTGGTTGACCCATTTGCATTTTTCCAAATCAAAGCGGGCAGGGGCGCGGTTAATCGCTTCGAGCGAAAACCTATCAATGAGATCGGTGAGGGTAAAAATTTCATCGTCCGATTTCGATGACCAACCAAGAAGAGCGATGAAGTTTACGACTGCTTCGGAGAGAAAACCTTGTTTCGGATAATCGCCCACAGCGGCACCGGCATCGCGTTTGGACATTTTGGATCCATCAGCATTGAGAATGAGCGGGATGTGGGCGTATTGTGGTGGTTGAGCGCCGAGGGCTTCTATGAGCTGAAGATGCTTCGGCGTGTTCATCAAATGATCCTCCCCGCGGATCACGTGGGTGATTTTCATTTCCAGGTCATCGACGACGTTTACGAAATGGAACACATAAGAACCATCGCTACGGCGGATCACCATGTCCGGCGTGTTTGATTCGTCGCAATAATCGATGGTGACCTCACCACAAACGAGATCGTGCATCGTGATGGGTTTGCGATCGAAGCGGAAACGATAGGCATCGCCGTCTTTGTAGAGTCGATCGGCAGCGAGGAGTTTTTCGAAATAGGTGTCGTAGATGTCGTTGCGCTGGGATTGGTAGTAGGGGCCGTAATTTCCAACAGACGGCGACCGAAGATCGCCGCCACTTTGAGGACCTTCGTCCCAATCGAGGCCGAGCCATGACATGCCATCGAAAATCGCTTGGCGGGCTTCTTCGGTGTTACGAGCAGCATCGGTGTCTTCAACGCGAAGGATGAACGTGCCTTTGTGTTTGCGGGCGAAGAGCCAGTTGAAAAGGGCGGTGCGGGCGCCGCCGACGTGGAGGTAGCCGGTGGGTGAGGGTGCGAAACGGGTGCGTATCATAAATTTCAAATCTCAATTTTCAACTTTCAAGAAGACTAGCTTTGTAGGCTTCTCAAAGCGCCGCGGATGAGGGCTTCGGTGGTGGCGGCTGGGTCCTTTTCGAGGATGGCGCGGACGGCTTTCCGAGAATCGACTTGTTTGTAGCCGAGGGCAATAAGGGCGAGTTCGGCATCGGCTGCCTGTGAGGAAACTTCGCCTGAGGCGGCGTCCTGCCAAGTATCGGTGACGCCGACCTTGTCTTTCAGTTCCAAAATGATGCGTTCGGCGGTTTTTTTGCCTACCCCTTTGGATTTCGACAGCAGCGCTACATCGCCAGCTACGACGGCGGATTTGAACATCGTCACGGGCATTCCACTGAGAATGGCGATGGCGATCGCAGGGCCGATACCCGAAACCCGATCGATTAGTAGGAGAAAGACATCGCGTTCTTCTTCGGTCGCGAAACCGTATAGCGTCTGGGCATTTTCCCGAATGTGGAGATGGGTGCGGAGATCGACGAATGTGCCTTCAACCGGATGTAGGCGATCGAAAGTGGAGATGGGAATGATCGCTTCGTAGCCGACCCCATGGCAATCGACGACAAGACGGTTCGGGTAGGCTTCGATGATGTTTCCTCTGAGTCTTGCGATCACGGCTGAGGTTTTCGTTGAAATGGCTGAGGTTGCAAGAGGGAAGGTGTCGAAAATGGAATAAAATGTTGCCTTGGAGTTACGTATAAAGCATTTAATTGTTCAGCAATCCGAAGTTTTAAGCCTCGGAAATGGATTCTAGATTTACTATGTCAGAGACAGATGATGATATCGTGCTTTGTTTTGCTTGCGGAAATCCGATGTCTGTTTTCGGATTGCCTCCATATTCACGAGTCGCTTGTCCTACATGTGGAGAAGAGAACCGAATCAAGAAACAGTTCGGACCTTACACGGTAACCAAGCGTCATGCGATTGGTGGAATGAGTTCTGTTTTCGCTGGGATCGATGAAACGTTGAATCGTGAGGTAGCGCTGAAAATTTTGAGTGAGGAATACTCAAAAGATGAAAAGCGGATCGCGGCCTTCGAGGACGAAGCGCGTTTGACCGCATCATTCAGCCACCCACATGTGGTGAAAATTTTAACGACGGGTCGGGCCTTTGGGTTGTTTTACATCGCGATGGAGTTCGTTCCCGGTGGACATCTTGAGCACCGGATTCACGAGCGGGGAAAACTGACCGAAGCGGAAGTCTTACCGCTCGCGATTCAAATCGCGGAAGGTTTGAGAGGCGCGCAATCCGCAGGTTTGATCCACCGCGACATCAAGCCAGGAAATATTCTTTTTGATGCTGAAGGCAACGCTAAGATCGTGGATTTCGGTCTCGCGCTGGTGACCAAAGGTGGTGAGGCGAAAGCGGATGAAATTTGGGCTACTCCTTACTACGTGCCGCCAGAGGCGATCGAAGGTGGAGTTGAGGATTTCCGGTCGGACATTTATGCCTTCGGTGCAACTCTCTATCATGCCCTCGCAGGTGTGCCCTCTTGCTCAGAGGATAGCATGGACACCAAGCTGTTGCGTATTGCAAAAACCAAGGTGATCCCACTCAAACGAGTTGCACCAGAGCTATCTTATGAAACGTGTGCGATCGTAGATCGTGCGATGTCTTACGATCCTAGAAATCGTTACAGGAGCTACGATGAAATGATCGTTGCTCTGGAAGGAGCTATTAAAGCATTGGAAAATGGGGGGAATCATCAAGCTGCAGTTGCTCATGCTCATGCGGTTCATCGGACACAGCTACGCGAGAAACAAAAAAAATCCATAATCACGACGATAGTATCAGTAGTGGTGTTTTTAATTGTGGTGTTTTTGCTGATCAAATTCATCAATTCGGGCGGCTCCGATGGTTCTACAACGGTTGTTAACCCAGGAAACACAGATGTTAATCATGTAGATGGCAGTAAAGAAATCGTCGGTCAGTATAACACCGCAAAAGATTTGATGAAGCAGGGAAAACTTCGGGAATCTGAAGAGATATTTATTTCGCTGTTTTCTAATTCAAAAGTTGAGGAGCCGACCCGTTCGTGGGCTGGTTTGGATGGGGTAACTGCGGCTTTATTGGATGGACGGATGACCGATGCAAGACGTCATGCTAAATTAGTGAGTGAGCATATAGAAGCTGTGGCTTCCAATTTATCCCCAAGCTTTACTTCAGTCTTATTACCCACGCTTAAAAGTCTTCAAGAGCCGCAGTTCCAGAATTTTAAAAAGATGACCTTCAGTAAGGTTGATGATGAACATCGAATGGCTTGTATGATCGCGGGTTTGAAAAATTGGGAGCAGGGAGGAATGGATCAGGCTGTTCCATTTTTTGAAAAGATCATACGTGAAGTCGATGCGAATCATAACGGTCCATTATCTTGGTATCGACAAGTAGCGGATGATTATTTGAGTGATTCCAAACTTCTTAAGGCGAATACGATGAGCATCACTCCTTCAACGGCTACGCAATGCAAAACTACCATTGAGGAATTGGAGCGTATTCATAGTAGGTTAAAAACACGAGGTCGTGCGAAATTTAACACACGCTCACGGCAATCAGAAATAAGGCAGCACCAGAAGTATCTCGAGAAATTACAAGGCGGTAATAAATAATGAATTTCATCAATTGGAATTCTTTATAACCACATGAGTGGATATTTTTCGTTAAGCTGGGAAGACTCAAAACATGAATTACCGGACCGTCCCAGAGGAAACCACCAAGATGCCATCGGGCATTCCGAATATCATCGGTAATGAGGCTGCGGAGAGGTTTTCGTTTTATGGGATGAAGGCGATTCTATTCGTCTTTCTCACCCAGTACCTGCACCTTATGGATGGCAAGATAGGAAAACCGATGGATGAGGTTTACGCCACAGAACTCATTCATTGGTTCAATGCTGCGTTTTATATAACACCTTTCATAGGTGCGATTTTGGCCGATGCGTTTTTAGGAAAATACCGCGTTATCATTTTTCTATCGCTAGTTTACTGTGCCGGTCATGCGGCGTTGGCGATGATGGGGCACTTTGGAAATTCCAAATGGTGGATGTTCAGTGGGCTGGCTCTGATCGCACTCGGGGCAGGGGGGATTAAGCCCTGTGTTTCCGCACATGTTGGGGATCAGTTTGGCTCGAAAAACTCACATTTTCTCTCAAAAGTTTTCAACTGGTTTTACTTTTCCATCAATCTCGGTGCGTTTGCTTCCATGCTGCTAACGCCGTGGCTGTTAGAATGGTATGGCCCGCATTGGGCGTTCGGTGTCCCTGGCGTGCTGATGGCGATCGCAACGTTTATCTTCTGGTTGGGGCGCCATCGCTTCGCGCATGTGCCCGCAGGTGGCATGGATTTCCTGAGAGAAACCTTCAGTAAAGATGGGCTCATCGCGATGCTGAAATTATCGCCCGTTTATCTCTTCGTTGCGGTGTTTTGGGCGTTGTTCGATCAGACGGGATCGACCTGGATTTTCCAATCACAGAATATGGATAGAAGTTTTCTTGGGTTCAACTGGCTGCCTTCCCAGATCCAATCGCTCAACTCCGTCTTTGTGCTGAGTTTCATTCCGATTTTCAGCTATTTCATCTATCCGTTCGTTCAGAAATTCTGGCCGCTGAGTCCGTTGCGGAAAATGGGTGTGGGTTTTGTGCTGATGACCACGTCGTTTGTGCTGGTGAGCTTCATTCAAGAATGGATTGATGCCGGTGATAGGCCGAATATAGGATGGCAGATTTCGGCGTTCGCTTTGCTAACGGCATCTGAGATTTTGATTTCCATCGTAGCTCTGGAGTTTGCTTACACACAGGCACCTCGCAAGATGAAGTCGTTCATCATGTGCTTCTACCTTGCTGCGGTGGCGGTCGGTAATCTGCTGGTGGTCGGAGTAAATCATTACATCCGTGTTCCCAGCGCCGCGGAGGAGCAACTCCAGACGGCGCTGAAAAATCTTCCGAAAGATTGGCAGTCGGCTCCACGCACCGTGGTGTTGCCGGGCTATGACGGGCTAACCGGCACTGAGGACGATTTCATCAAGCGACTCGAAAAGGGTGTGGAAAATCCATTACAAGTTGAGCATCAATCAACACTCGATGAAATCGCTAGCAAGATCATCAGTGAGTCGATTGCGGCTGGAAACACATTCCCCAAACAAGCACGCGGAGATGAGTTGATCTCTACTTATCGCATTCAGAATAATGAGTTTCGTTATGAAATCCTGAACTCCAACTCGATTCGCATTCGTATTGCCGGGAGCGATGGCAAGTGGAACACGAAATGGGATACTGGCATCATCTTGGATAAGCCCGAGGAAGAGGCTCCGAAAAAGGCATCATGGCTAGACAAGCTGCGTCCGCAGGAAACGTGGTTGTCTGAGCGGAAAAAATCCCTGAGCATCAAGTCCAAGGCCAACGCCAAGACAGCCGAGGAACTCTACACAAAAACGACTTTTTCTGGTGGACAGCCAAAACTCCAAGGAGCCAAATATTTCTGGTTTTTCAGCGGACTCATGGGCCTAACTGCTCTCCTATTCATTCCTTTTGCGATGATCTATCGTCCGAAAAATTATCTTCAGCAGTAATTTCCTCAGGCTCTGGTTTATCGAAATGAAACACCTCTCCCTCGCTGCGTGCGACAATCACCGCTGCACAACTGTCGCTGTATACGTTGACTGCCGTCCGGCTCATGTCTAACAGCCTGTCCACCGCTAGCAGGGTGACGACGGCCACCTCTGCGTTTGGAATGCCGGAATTCTTCAGGATCAACAGAATCGCCACCAAGCTCGCGGAAGGAATGCCGGCCATTCCAATACTGGTGAGCAAGGCAGCGATCACGATGAAAAACTGCGCGCCAAATCCCAGTTGGATGCCCATGACTTGTGCGACGAAAATCACAGCCACACATTCATAGAGAGCGGTTCCGTCCATATTTACCGAGGTGCCGAGAGGTAGAGTGAAACTCGATATGCGCTTGGAAACTCCTGCATTTTCCTCAATGGAGCGCATCGTGACGGGAAGCGTTGCAGCTGAAGAGGCCGTGGAAAATGCGAGTAATAGCGCGGGACGCATCGCTTTGAAATGAGCGATCGGGCTGATTTTTCCAATGAATTTCAATGCCAAAGGCAAAATGATCGCGAAGTGAATCAGCAGTCCGAAAAGCACGGTGAAAAAGTATTTTCCTAACTGTAAGTAAAGATCGAGTCCGGCTTCATAAATCACCGGAAGTATCAATACGTAGACTCCGATGGGTGAAACGGACATGATCCATTTCGTCACAATGATCATCGCATCGTTTGCAGCCGTGAAAAAATCTCTAACATTGTTTCCTGTGTCGCCGGGAAGTTGAGTGACAGCGATTGCAAATAGGAAACTCAATACGATGACTCCAAGCATCTGGCTGTTATCGCTTGCTGCTTTAATGATATTTTCCGGCAGCATCGCTTTGAATATCGCGAAAAAATCTTTTCCTTTGCTTTGACCCGCTGCTTCGACTTTCTCCAAATCCGCAGTATCTGCTGAGACCTTGTTATGTTCAAATGCAGCGCGAATCGTTTCGTTTGGGTTGCCGTCAACCAAGCCAGGCTGGATCAAATTCACCAATACCAGACCAATCATGATCGCAATCAAACTAGAAGTTAGATAAAAGCTAATCGTTTTGAAGCCGAGTCGGCCAAAGCCCTGCACTCCTTTCATGCCGGTGATTCCTGAAATCACCGCGGTTACAATCAAAGGCACGATGATCATTTTCAACGCACGCATGAAAAGATCACCGAGGAATTTACACGTTTCTATAACACTCAATACAAACTTTCCGCCAGCTGACGATTCATCTGTACCGATGAATAATGCACGTAAAGCAAGCGCGGTGACGGTTGCTAATACCAAGGCGATGAGAATTTGCCAATGAGTCGCGAGTCGCTTCATCTGCCCACCTAAAACGAATCATCCTTGTTTTGCAAAGATTCTCGCGGATTTTCCTCCTTGGAGGGCATCGAGAGTCTGTATTTATAAAATTTTATACCATTGGTTTTCAACGAGTTCTGGATTTTAAATAGTCAATATTTGCAGATAATAAGGATATCTTAAGGATTTTTTTAAATTTTTGTGAACGGGTGGGAAAAACCCCATATGCGAATTTTTTTTTCACTACCTAGACCTGTGAATGAGATTAATGGCTGTGCCGTGGAACTCCCAAAATTAAAGGAGCGGGACTTTACGGGTATCTCAAGCACCTACTACATGTGGTATTGTGAATAATTTGTGTATACTACATCTACAAAATCGTATTGACCCAGAGGACGAATTTCGTGCAGTGTCTCCCACGCTGCGTTTGACGTCAGCGCGACTTTTGAAACCATTTTCAACAACATTTCTAACTATCTAACTATGTCCACCACCACAGTCACCCTCGGCGCCCGCACCTTCATTCTCGATAAGGCAAAAGCAGAGCTGGCCTTCAATTCCAAGCGAGTCATCAACGGTAAGGTGACGATGTTCTTCAACATCCTCCCGCTCAAATATCAGTGGGCGTATGACCTCTACAAAACGATGAAAAACAATCATTGGGAGCCGGAGGACATCTCGATGCAGAAGGATGTTGAGCAATGGCGTTCTAACGAAATCTCCGATGTGGAGCGTTGGATCATCAAAATGGGCATCGGTTATTTCTCCGCCGCTGAAGGCATCGTCGGTGATAACGTTCTGCACGTCGTTCGCGAAGTGGTGACCGCACCTGAGCTGAAACTCGTTCTTGGCCGCCACGCCCACGAGGAAAACATCCATGCAGACAGCCTCGTTTACATGATTTCCTCACTCGGAATCAACCCTCACGAGTGCGAAGCGATGTTCGAAGATGTCCCGACCATCACCGCGAAAAACAACTTCGTGACCTCGAACTCACGTGCGCTTCGCCGTGATATCGACCTCACCATTACAGAAAACAAGCAGTCTCTCGCAAAGAACATTTTCATGTTCGGACAAATCATGGAGGGCACTCAGTTCTACGGTCTCTTCGGAATGATCCTTTCGCTGTATCGCCAGAATAAATTCCCAGGCATCGGTCAGATGTTCCGTTACACCCTTCGTGATGAGTCGAACCATATCGAAGTCTTCCGCAACTTGTTGATGGATCTCATCGATGAAAATCCAGATATCTGGACTGAGGATTTCCGTGAAGATCTTCGCCAGACCATGGCCGAGGGTATCCGTCTCGAAAAAGCATTCATCCGCGATTGCCTTCCAGTTTCAGGTCTCGGTCTGAACTCAGATGATTTCGAAACCTACATCGATTACATCGCCGATCGTCGTCTAACATCTTGTGGCCTTGCCCCGCTCAACGAATCCGTTTCCAACCCATTCCCATGGTTGGCTGAAATGATGGACATCAAGAAAGAGCAAAACTTCTTCGAAGGCCGCGTCACCGAATACCAAAAAGCCGCAGCGCTAACAGCTGTCAGTGATGACGAACTTTAGTTCGTCAGTTTGCTAGTTTGAAGTGTTCAGTTTTAAGGAAAGAAAAAGAAAAATAATGACGACGTTTGAAGATCTTGAGGTGTGGAAGCGGGGCTGTCAGCTCGCCGTAGACTTATGCGTCGCGACGAATGACTCACGTGATTATGCCTTGCGTGATCAAATGCAGCGTTCCGCTATCTCAGTTCCATCAAACATCGCTGAAGGTGCCGAACGCGATAGCGAAGGCGATTTCATCCGCTTCCTTCGCATCAGCAAAGGCTCCTGCGCCGAACTGAGAACTCAACTCTATATCAGCGAACGCATCCGCAAACAGCTCAATCAACCGTCCTTGAAGGACTCCGCAGCCATGATCAACGAAACCCGCGAGATCTCAAAAATGCTCCAAGGCCTCGTCAAATCCATTCAATCCCGCTCCAACTCCAAACCCTCCGCATAAACAGTCTTCCCTTCAAACTGAACACTGAAAACTAGCAAACTCTAGCCCTTTCCACTGATCACTAGGCACTAGCCACTTATCCAAACTCTTCCCTGAAAACTGAACACTGAAAACTAGCAAACTCTAGCCCTTTCGCCCCTACCACTTTCCCACAACCCAACAAACCCCGACCCACCAACAGACATGTATCGTTCCCTGAACCTCGCCGAAGACAACATCCTCAAACAAGTCATCTCTGATCGCTTTGAGCTCGCATCAACAGACCGCCCATACGACTGGCGCGGGACTATTCCTGTTGATAAGCGTAAGCCTTACTCAGATATCATCGTGACTCGTGGTGAGAAAGAAACTCAGTTCTCTCTTGAAGACGTTGCAGATGCGATTGGTGATTCACTTGCTGACCTTCTCATTGCCCGCAGTGAGGATGAAAAATCCATCTTCTCCGATGTAAACCGTAACTTCGTTTCGCAGGTCGCGCATGCCGTTGCTATTTCTCTAACTGCTACGCTCGAGGCAGGTGGCCGTCTTCGTCTTTCTGAATCCGATCTGTATTTGTTGATCGAGAAAGCTTTGTTAGAAAACGAAGCTTACGATGTTGCGAAGTCTTTGGCATTCCGTCGCTCGCTTGAGAAGACCGGTCATGTTGACATGGGTGCAGGTCCACACGCCCTTCCAGTTCGCTTGATCCGCCGTAACGGAAACGTCGTGCCTTGGTCAGAAACCAAAATCGAGATCGCGGTTCGCAAAGCCTTCCTCACGATCAAAGCAAACCCGGAGCCAGCCATCGATATTGCGAAAGCCGTTACCGAGCGCATCCGCCGGGGTGATCAATCCTTCGTTCACATCGAGGACGTCCAAGACATGGTTCAGGAAGAACTCATGCGCCAAGGCCAGTTCAAGGCAGCGGAGCATTACATTCTCTATCGTGCTCAGCGCAACCTGCTCCGCCGTGAGCAAGAAAGCGTAGCCACCGAAGATCTTTCACAAGACTCGATGATCGTCGTCACCACCGACGATGGCCAATCCTCCTTCTGGGACGGTATGGAACTCAAGAAGCGCATCGCTTTCGCTTCCATTGGCTTGAGCCTCAATCTTCCTGAAACCGATATCGAACGCGAACTCCGCCGCTCGATTGGTTCGGAAATTTCCGCCAAAGACCTCAAAGCAACTATCATCCTCAACTCCAAGACCCTTATCGAAAAAGATGCCGACTTCGCGAAATTCGCGGCGCGTATCTTGCTTTCCTACATCTACGAGGAAGTGCTCAACTGGAACATCTCCACCGATGGGGTTGAGAAACTCAAAGAGGCGCACAAACAAGGCTTCAAGTCTTACCTCAAATACGCAGTTACCATCAAACGCATCCATCCTGATCTGCTTGAGAAATACGATATCGAGAAACTCTGCGAAGCATTCGACCCAACGGCCGACCTCGACTTCGACTACCTCGGTATTCAAACCCTCTACGATCGTTACCTCATCGTCGATAAGACCGCTGAGCGTCATCAGCGCATTGAGACCCCTCAGTTCTTCTGGATGCGTGTCGCCATGGGCCTCTTCAAAACGGAGCCCACCAACGCCGAGGACTGGGCGATCCGTCTCTACAACCTCTACAAAGGTCGTCGTTTCTGCTCTTCCACCCCGACTCTTTTCAACTCCGGCACTCTCCACTCCCAGCTCTCTTCCTGCTACCTCTACAAGGTCGATGACTCGATCGAGTCCATCATGCAGCGCGGCATTGCGGAAAATGCTTACCTCTCCAAGTGGGCAGGTGGTCTCGGTGGTTCATGGACTGCCGTCCGCGGCACGGGTGGTTACATCCAAGGCACCAACGGCGAATCCCAGGGCATCATCCCGTTCCTCAAACTTCACAACGACCAGCTCCTGGCAGTGAACCAAGGTGGCAAACGCAAAGGCTCCGGCTGTGCTTACCTTGAGACATGGCACAACGACATCGAGGACTTCCTCGAGCTCCGCAAAAACACCGGTGACGACCGTCGCCGCTGCCATGACATGAACACCGCGAACTGGGTTCCTGACCTCTTCATGAAACGCATGGAAGATCGCCAAGACTGGACTCTCTTCCGCGCCAACGAAACCCCGGATCTCCACGATCTCTACGGCAAGGCCTTTGAAGAAAAATACGTGCAATACGAAACCATGGCCGCCGAAGGCAAAATCTGGTCCCGCCCGATTCCTGCCATCGAGCTTTGGAAAGGCATGTTGAAAATGATCTTCGAAACCGGCCACCCATGGATCACTTTTAAAGACCCGTGCAACGTCCGCTCCCCACAAGATCACTGCGGTGTCATTCACTCCAGTAACCTTTGCACCGAGATCACCCTCAATACCTCGGACGAAGAAACCGCTGTTTGTAACCTCGGTTCCGTCGTGCTCGATTCACACATCAACCGCGATGGTGCTCTCGATCACGAAATGTTGAAGGAAACCATCACCGTTGCGATCCGTGCGCTCGATAACGTCATCGATATCAACTTCTACCCAACCCAAGCTGCGAAAACCGCAAACTCCCGCCACCGCCCCATCGGTCTTGGCGTGATGGGTCTCCAGAACGCACTCTACAAACGCAACCTCTCCTTCGCATCCGACGCCGCAGTCGAATTCAACGACGAGATGATGGAAGCCATCGCTTACTACGCTTACAGCGCTTCTTCCGACCTCGCGGCTGAAGTTGGAACCTACTCCACCTACGAAGGTTCCAAATGGAGCAGGGGACTTCTCCCACAAGACACGGTCGATCTCCTCGAAGACGAGCGCGGTCGCAAGATCGATGTCCCACGCGGTGGCAAAATGGATTGGTCTGTCGTGCGTGATAAAATCAAAAAACACGGCATGCGTAACTCCAACGTGCTAGCGATCGCTCCGACAGCGACGATCTCTAACATCATGGGCACCACTCCGTGCATCGAGCCGAACTACAAAAACCTCTACGTGAAATCCAACCTCTCCGGCGATTTCACCATCCTCAACACCGAGCTGGTTCGTGACCTCAAGAAAGCCAATCTCTGGAGCCCAGAAATGGTGGATCAGTTGAAATATTTCAATGGTGAACTCGAGAACATCGACGACATCCCGGAAGCTCTCAAACAGAAACACAAAACGGTCTTCGGCGTTGGCTATGAATACATCATCGATGCCGCAGCTCGCCGCCAGAAATGGATCGACCAATCCCAATCGGTCAACCTCTTCCTCGCAACTCCGGACCTCAAAACTCTCTCACACATGTATCGCCGTGCATGGGACAAAGGCCTCAAAACCACCTACTACCTACGCACCATGCAAGCCTCCAACATCGAGGGCATCACTTACGACGTGAAAAAAGAACAACGCGGCGTCATGGCTACCACCACCGCCGCCACAGCCGCGACCAACGCTGCTGCTAAGACGTTCGACGCTGAGCAGAAGATGGCGTGCTCCATCGATGCGATGATGAACGGTGGCGAGTGCGAGGCTTGTCAGTGAATTTTCCTAGCATGATCTAACAGTCAAATTTGAAAAACAATGACATCATCCTCATCGCAATCAAGACCAGTTGACATGCTCGCTGGCTTGACGCTTCCCGGAGGATGGATTGTCGGAGCACTGTTGGTTCGTCCAGCGATGTCCACCGGTGGGACGTTTTCAGTTGGTTACCAAGTCTCTAGGGATAAGGAAGTGGCTTTTCTGAAAGCACTGGATTTCATGTCCGCATTTCAGAGTTCAGACTGGACAGTCAAAATGCAGGAGATGCTAACCGAATATAACTACGAAAGGGATATTTGCATACGGCTGTCAGGTATTCGGCGCGTGGTCACAGCGAAAGGTGCTGGTTCAATCGACGTGCCCGGATTTCCTCCACCAACAAATAAAGTTTCATATATTCTATTTGAGCTGGCTGAAGGAGATATTAGAACCGTTGGTTACTCAGATCCAGAAATTAAAAACATAGCAAAAAAACTTCGAAGCTTACATCATGTTGCTGTAGGTATTTCTCACCTACACGGTTCAAAAGTTACTCATCAAGATTTGAAGCCGTCGAACATATTTACGTTTGAGCAAGATGAATGCAAGATCGGTGATTTTGGATGCTCGAGTGACGAAGTTAACGGTAGTCCAAATGATTCTTATTTCGCGGCTGGAGATCCCGGTTACTGGCCTCCTGAATTGGATTATCCACATGAAATGAGAGGAGTCAGGTGTTACCAAGATAGACAAGCATTGGATTTGTACCACCTAGGTAGCCTTGTTTATTTTCTTTTCCTCTCAGGAACATCTGCTCGTTCCGATTTGAAGTACTCAGTCATTAAACTTGGCTATACTTTACAACATCAATGGGTTGCGGATCTTCCAATTCTCACAGCAGCTTTTTCTGACTCCCTAATGCGGTTGGAGGAATCGGTCAAAACTGTCGCTCCAAATCTTGCTACAGATGTTGTAAACCTTGTAAAGGAACTCTGTGATCCAGATCCTACTTTGCGTGGTAATCCACGCCGAGTGCAGCGAAATATCCGGTTGAATGCTCAACGGTATGCGTCAAAGTTTGATAACTTGGCGCGGCGAGCTGAACTTGCATTATTATGAGGCCGATTGATTTAAAGCGGGAAGAGCGTCATATGCTTCCTAGATGGTTGCCGAGCCAATTGGGATTAGGTGCAAACCAGATTGCCCATCCATCAGGGAACTTCAACAAGGTTTTGGTAACGGATAAACGTATTGCTGGCATTCACCGCGATATCGGGTCAGAACATTTGGGTATACTTGAAGATTCTTTGTCGTATGGCTTCGCAACCTCGTGTGTTTCGAATGCTGAATTACAAACTCTTGCAAAGCGTATCGAAGTCGCACGGAAAATTGCTGGGAGATCGAGTAATGAACTAGCTGCTGCTCTAGCGGAAAATAATGGAGTTATACAAGTAGGACACCAACTACACAGGGAAGCGTTTGATCGTTCAGTTGCCTGGTTAAGAAGCCGGATAAGATATAATAATCGAGATGTTCTTGCTTGGATTGATTTAGCATATTTGAACACCCTAAGGGGTGATATGATCGAGGCTAGACGTAATGTAATGGTTGCATCGACCTTGTCACCTGAGAGTCCATTTATAATCAGATCGAGTGGTAGATTCTTGGTGCATGATGATGATGCCGAAGCTGCTCTCTACTTAACAAGAAAAGCTTTGAAGATAGGTAGATGCCCGGATCTCATAGGTACTGAAATTGCCCTGTCTGATCTTGTAGACGTCGCTTCACGATGGGCAAGCGAAGCAAAATCGATTATATCAAAACTCAGCAATTACAGAGAGGGTAAAATCGCAGAAACAGCAATTGCTTTAGCTACAAATGAGGCAAAACATGGTTCACGACATAAACTTAAAAAGATACTTAACAAGGATTGGGTATCAGTTGATGAGAATGTTCAAGCCCAACTTGTATGGGTATCAAATTTTGCTGACGTGAATATCCCGAACGATTTTTTGGTCGAGGGTAACAACGCCGAATCGCAATTTCGCCAATTCTACGCTACTAAGAATTTTAAAAACGCTCTTTCTGCAGCCGAAGAATGGTTGGAATACCAGCCCTTTAGTACGGCACCAGCTACATACGGAAGTTTTATAGCTGGTACATATTTGGGGGATTACAATAAGGGTGCTGAAATATGCGAAGCAGCTCTTTACTCTAATCCGAGTGATTTTTGTCTCTTAAACAACGCTGCATTTTGCTTGGCAAGAGCAGGAGATCTGATGAAAGCCAAAGCGTGCCTAAGTGTTGCAAGACGTATTGTAGTCGATCTGGGTGAAACAGAAATCGCCGTTTTTCAAGCTACTCAAGGATTGGTTGCATACCGATCAGGAGATTCATTACTAGGGGCGCAATTATACCATGAAGCCATAAAATATTTTGAGAAGAATGATCTTAGTAAGGAAGAGCGATTGGCCACTTTAATGTGGGCTGAAGAGGCTGCGCAGGCAGGTGATGAATCTATCAAGACCATGATGATGAAGATCGAGGAACTTGCAGAGGATGATCCGCGTGAAGAGATCTATAAGAAATACAAAGAATTAAGAAATAAGTTACGGAAGAATGTACCGTAGATCGGGTTATTCATTCGGGTCAGATGCGGCGTTGCTTTTTAATATTTCAATCGCAGCAAAACATTTTCACCTCCAATATTGACACCTAAAGCTGAAACTGTTCAAATGAACTTATGAAACAACTTAAATCCATAGAACTATTCTCCGGCGCTGGCGGACTTGCACTCGGACTTCACGCAGCAGGGTTCAAACACCGCGCCCTTTACGAATGGAATACCGCTGCAGTTGAGACGCTAAGTTACAACCAAACGATGGGACATGAGTCTTTAAAAGGTTGTGACATCTTCCGTGCCGATGTGAGGGATGTTGATTTTAAGAAGTATCGCGGAATTGATTTGGTTGCTGGCGGTCCGCCGTGTCAGCCATTTTCAATGGGGGGTAAAGCAGCTGGAATGAATGATACTCGAGACATGTTTTCTCAGGCAATCCGTGCGGTTGCAGAAGCGCAGCCTAGAGCGTTCATATTTGAGAATGTTCGCGGCTTGTTGCGTCCAGCCTTTTCCAATTACGTCGAATACATCCGTTTACAGATGGAGTTTCCTGCGTTTCCTATTTCTGAAAATGTGAGTTGGGATCAGAATCTAAGTCGACTTCAAAGGCACAAGGAACGAACTGGTAAAAAGGTGGATGGTCTTCGTTATCGTGTCCATGTGCACCAAGTGAACGCCGCAGACTATGGAGTTCCGCAACAGCGCCATAGAGTTTTCTTCATTGGCTTTCGTGCAGATTTACCAACAGAATGGTCTTTCCCGAAACCCACTCATGCTGACCTCACTTTAGCAACATTGCGCAAATCCGGACAGCAATTGCTTCCATGGATGACATTACAGGAAGCAATCAAGAACCTTCCAGAACCAAGCAGTCGTCCATCGAAAAAATGGCATAACCATATTCTACAGAACGGAGCAAAATCCTATCCTGGCCACACTGGTAGTCCGTTGGATCGTCCTGCTAAAGCACTGAAAGCTGGAGCTCACGGAGTTCCTGGAGGCGAAAATATGATTCTCTTCCCAGATGGCTCTGTGCGCTATCTGACGATTAGGGAAAGTGCTAGGGTTCAAACCTTCCCAGATGATTACGTTTTTCTGGGTAGCTGGACGGAAGCCATGCGCCAGTTAGGCAATGCTGTTCCGATAAAGCTTGCAGAGATTGTTGGCCGTTCTGTCGCTCAAGCACTCGCTGGACAAACGTCGAAAAAGTCTCAAGCATCAAGCAATGAAGCCTTACAATCCTCTTGAAAAAGAGAACCTCGGCAAAAGTGTTGCCGATTCACTCATTCAGCAAACTCCGGTTCCACTCGGTGCCATCGAGCGTTTTTCTGGGGCAGGGGTTTACGTGATTTATTACAAAGGAGATTTCGATGCCTATACAAAACTTAAAGAATGGAATTCTGGCGACTTGGGTCTGCATGTTCCAATCTATGTCGGTAAAGCCGTGCCGACAGGAGGTAGAAAAGGCAATGTAGATCCCGATGTTTCAGCCAAAGGAACTGCACTTTTCAGTCGGCTTGATGAACATCGTAAATCTATCCAACAGGCTCAAAATTTGAATATCGAAGATTTCTGGTGCCGATATCTTGTCGTTGATGACATATGGATTCCGTTAGGTGAATCGCTACTCATTCAGCGTCATCGACCCATTTGGAATTCCATGCTGGATGGCTTCGGAAATCATGACCCAGGAGTAGGAAGACATAAAGGTGCTCGTCCAAACTGGGATACGCTACACCCTGGAAGAACATGGGCGGAAAGATGCGCTCCCTCAAAACTCACCGAAGCGCAAATTCTTACTCAAATTGAGAAGTATTGGAAAACTTATATAATTACCTGAAAATCTAAACATAAAGCCATGAATATCCCCCAACACGACCCTTCACGCTTTCTCACCACTGATGGATTTTTTGATTCTCAATCTAACAATGGCATGAGGTCGGAATGCGCAAAAGCGGCGGTGAAATTTTATCAAGTTTCACGCGAGATGGATGATGAGGCGGTAGTCAACACAACGGATTTGATAACGGACTTACTTCACTATCTTCATTCGCTGGGAGAGGATCCGTTGATGGTTTTGCAAAAGGCGGGGGAGTGTTTTGAGAGGGAAGCTGGAGATTATATTTCGAGATAACACAATAATCACAAGGGGACAGAGAAGAATGGCACGTGATTAAGCAAGATACCTCTACGGATCAATGAATATTCGATGATGGTGATAGTGCAGCGTAGTAGGGAGCGCGGGCGTCTCGCCCGCTTGCTTGGTCGCTTTAGCGGGAGACGTCCCACCTCCTTGAAGCGGGCAAGATGCCCGCGCTCCCCTTTTTCCAATTAGCGAAATCGACCTTAATCACGTGCCATTCGGGACAGAGAACTTGTAAAAATTAGCATTACCGACTAAAATTAAAATTATGAAGAAACTATTAGCAGTCCTATTGTTGGTATTATTTTGTCTTGTTAGCTGCAACAGCAAAGACATAGGGAGAGATGATGCGAAAGAGATTTTGAATGACCACTTTATAAGCGGAAAAAGCATACCAACTATAGTTGTTTTTAAATTTAAAGAAGGTGGCTTCAACGAAGCAATCGAAATGGGATATATTACTGGCGAAGGAAAAGATTACAATATAACTGAATTTACTGGAAGAGCCATAAACGGCGGATTCAATAAAGTATCAGTTTATCATTATGATGAACCGGGATCTATTCACATAAGCGGCGATCTACCTATAAAGGCAATTACAATTTTAACTATTGATGGTATAACCTCTACTGAAAATGGCACACCCGATGAAAAATACGTCGATTGCACATTACTATATTCATTTGATGATTCGTTTATGGAAAAAGATTTCGCAGAGTGCCTAAATTTATCAATGAGTTCCCGTATTACGATAAAGAGATATGATGATGGATGGCGCGTTGAAAAATGGTAAGAGTTATTGGGGTCAGTCCTGAATGGCACGGGATTAAGGTCATTTTCGTTGAAAATTGTTAGACGGAAAGTCGGTTCGAGTAAAAAACTGCCAGGCATACAACAATCTCACGAGCCGCATTTCAGCTGATATTCATCGTGACTAAAAAGCTGAACCCTTACCAATAAAGGGAATTTTGGAGTGATGAGATGTGATCTTCATTCGTCCTGTGGAGATAAAACAGGCCAGCGGTTGGGGCAGATGGAGCAGGTGCGTTATCGCCCTTCGATTTATTGACGATTGATGATTGTTGATATGTGATTTTTGATTTGTTTGAAGAGGCGAGTCGCAGACTCGCGGTTCCAGTGGCGCTGCGGCGCTGGAACCGCGTGATTCAAAGGGACAGACCTTTGGCATATTGGCATACTAAACATTTCTAATTACGCGATTGAGCGGAGAGTCAGCAGTGCGATTTCTGGGCGGCAGGCGAAGCGGACTCGGATGCCCGTCGTGCCGATGCCGCGGGTGACGTGTATTTTTGCGTCGCCACTTTGGTTGCTGTCGTAGATACCGTAGATGTATTTTTCACCATAGCGGACTTTTACAGGAGCGTAGCCGATGAGGGGGACACGGCATTGTCCACCGTGGGTGTGGCCGGAGAGTTGGAGCAGGAAGTTTTTTTCGCTGTTGAGATGATCGAAATAGTCGGGCTCGTGGACGAGGGCGAGTGTAGGGGTCCTGGTGGCTATTCCTCGGAAGGCGCGGTCGGCATCAGGATGTCCGAGCCAAATGAAATCGAGTCCGGCGATGGCCAAGGTGTCGCCTTGGATATTGAGCCGGGTATTCTCGTTGATAAGAAAAGTGATTCCCACTTTTTCGAATGAACGTTTGAGGTCGCGACCCTCCATGTTCCAGCCGTCGTGGTTGCCCATGATCGCGATAACGCCGTGTTTGGCTCGGAGTTTGGCGAGGTGGCCGAGGAGAGGTGGGATGACGACCGAGTTGCTGGTTATATAGTCGCCTGTTAGAACGATGAGGTCGGGGTCGAGGTCGTTGACTTTTTTGACCATCTCGGTGATGAGGACATCGTCATCATCGGGCCGGAAATGAAAATCTGCGAGGTGGACGACGCGCAAGCCGTCCAGGGAAGCGGGAAGATTGGGCAGAGGGATTTCTTTTTCTGTTAGCGAAAGCCAATCGGGTTCGATCAATAAAGCATTCGTAAGACTGGCTCCTGCGCATAGAGTGGAACCGGCAAGAAGTGTAAAGAGACGGCGTCGGGTGATTTTCGGTGTGGGCATGCAGAGGTCTTTAGTAGCTCTGTGTGAAATCTTGATGAAGATAGGATGAATTTTTAAATAGGGCAGTTCTGGTGAGAAAATGCCGGTCATCGACCGGCTCTCCGGTTGTTTGCATGAGCGAGAGGAGATTCTTGGTCGTGATGGGCCGCAGGCTCTGATTGGGTCAAGTGCCTCATTTCATCATTTCCGATTTAATGAAACCTCACGCGCCTTAAGCCGGCCGGAGGCGCGGCTCTCCGTGGATTCCGAAGCCAAACTCATGGTGACACAACAAGAGATGCGAATCACGGTCAACCGGGCCGGTTGACCCTACCTTTATAATTGGGAAGACGGCCCCGACGAGTCGGGGCTACTATCGTAAAGGCATTGCTAGGTTCCATGATCTCTGCTGACATCTTCTTGGTTCTATCTAAATCCATTATCCCACGAAAAACATATGAGTTGTGAGCATTCTAAAGAGAAACCGATGATCAAAGTCGTGATGATCATGGTCGTGATGTGTTTAGCATCATGGTCGTTGTATTCGTATGTTGAGGTCAGGAAACTGGAGCAAGAAATTGCGGCCAAGCAAATACGATTTGAGATGATCCAGTTGCAGCGTGATCTTCAGGTGCCATCCGAGATGCTCTATTTTGATGAAGTTAATCTCCACAAAGAATTGGTAGAGTTACGGTTTAAGAGTTACACGAATTATGGCGTTACCACCTATCTTCCCTATACGAACTTAATAACCGCAGATAAATGGGCGAGTTCGAATGGTCAGGACGAGTTTCCCGTAAAAACAGCTTGGGATCTATGGAATGTATCCCCTGAACGATACTGGTTAAACGCAGTGCGTCAGCCTTGTAATAGTCTTGCCTATCAGATCAACCGAGATGCTGATCTAGGCGCTTATCTGAAGCGCCACCCCGAGGAGTTTGATCTTTATATTCGGCCGTTTCTGGTTCGTCTGCTTGACGCCTATGAGCCATCTATTTCGTGCCAAGCTAGTGAAGTGCTTTTGGCAATGGGGGATCGTTCGGAACAGTTGATCGAAATTCTTTCGATATTGTCTCGTTTGGATTACCATGATTCTGAAGAAGCTCGGGATTTAGCCAAGGAGTATGGTTTAGTGCTAAAGCCAGGTGAGGTGATCATTGCTCAGAAAGAGCCTATCGTTAAATTCAATCCAGAATGGAATCGTATCCACGAACTAACCAAGGAACTCAAAGCAAAGTATCCGCTATTGGCTACCAGTCATTTAGCGCTAGATCGGCTATGAATGGGGTCAGTGCTCCTCATTCAAAAATCAAAAATCGTAAATCATCAATCGTCAATGCTGTGTGAGCATTAGCGAACTTCCATACCGCGACGAAGTCCTGACCGCTTGGACGGAGTGAAACGGAGTCAATCAACATTATTGCGGCGCGCATTGGTGATCCGGTTTAATTGACGATTGATGATTGTTTATATGTGATTTTTGATTTGGGATAAATTTCTGAAATAATGAAACCTCATGCGCTTTAGGCCGGCCCCGACTTGTCGGGGCTCTCCGGTATACACTCGGGCAATTTCATTGATCCATCTTTGCATTTTCCACATTGGCTTCTAAGCTGGGACATCGATGAAGCCGCTCTCCATCTTTCTCTCCGTGTCCGCTCGTATGTTGCTGTTGATGTCGTGCGTATGGATATGCGCGTGCCGGGAAAAGCCTCCTCAAGCGGATCCGGTGGATACCGAAGTCAATCCCACAGTAACCCAACAAGAGGAATCACCCGATGAGAGGATCACCGCACTCCAACGCGAAATCCAGGAGGGTCGGCAAAATATCGAGGACATCGAGGCATTCGTTCAGATGGAGCGAGCCAAGCTCGAAGAAAATCCCGATTACGAACAAAGTTTCATGCTAGAGGCGCTGGAGGAACAGAAAGGTATTCGTGAAAAGGTCGAGGACGGTGAGGAGCGTTTGCGGGAATTTAGCTCCAAGAAGGAGTGAGCCAGATGCGATAATGTTCTTCTAAAATCAAAAATCACATATCAACAATCATCAATCGTCAATCAAACCGAATTACCAGATCGCACCACAACATTATTGATTGACGATTGATGATTTACGATTGTTGATTTTTGATTTATTTAAGATCAGTTGTCTCGCCTTCATTTTATCTCTGGCTTCCTAACGGAGCAGGGTAGAGAATAGCAGCTATGAACATACAAAGTATTGTCGGAATCGTCATGATCATCGCGGGAGCCGCGCTGCTGGCTTACGGTGGTTTCACCACCACCAAGCGCGAGAAGATCATCGATGTCGGGCCGATCCAAGTGGAGGCCGATGTAGAAAAACGTCACGAAATTCCGCCTGTGCTTTCGTGGGCATTGCTAGGATGCGGTGTGTTGGTTCTGGTGTTGGGCGCGAAGAAGAAATGATCGGATGATCGGTGTGGAAAAGCTCATGTTTTTCGGAGACTCCAGACGCGGACTAACATGGCAATAGCCTCTACTAAGGAGCATTGTTTATAAAGCGCGGACTGGAGCCAGCGGATAAAACGTGCGGTTCTGTGTGTGGCTCTTT
>JANPEG010000008.1:0-52517 GCA_031431855.1 Akkermansiaceae bacterium
ACAATCGCGATCTCTGTCATGGCGAAAACGCCGTTGGCTACGAGCAATATGAGAACGAGGGAAATTTCTAGGACGACTGAATTCATTGGCAGGGCATTTGAGAATCGCGCCAACCCTCTCAGATCAGGGAATGATTGTCCAATACGCATCTTGAGCGAGTCTGCGTCCTTGCGGAGCGTCACAAACACTGCTTAGCCTAAGCCAATGACACGAAAACATTTCCTCGCCGCCCTCGCTTCCCTGATCGCTGGGACTTCCGCTTTCGCGCAAGACGCGCCAAAAGACATGAAACTGTTTCTTCTCATCGGGCAGTCGAACATGGCCGGGCGCGGAAAAGTCGAGGATCAGGACAAAGTGGAAAATCCCAACATTTTCATGCTAGCCAAAGATCTCAAATGGGTCGTTGCGAAAGATCCCGTGCATTTCGATAAAGGTGCGGCGGGAGTGGGCCTCTGCTCGGAGTTCGCTCGTGACATTCACAAGGCGGATCCCAAATCCAACATCGGCCTCATCCCTTGCGCGATGGGCGGCTCTTCTCTGGATCAATGGCAACCTGGCAAACCTCTTTACACGACGGCGGTTGCGCGTGCGAAAGAAGCCATGAAACAAGGAACTCTGACAGGCATCCTCTGGCATCAAGGCGAGTCGGATGCGAAACCCGAACTCATCGCCACCTATCCCGCCCGTTTTGAAACGATGATCAAACAACTCCGCACAGATCTCGTTGCGGAAAATGTTCCCGTCTTGATCGGTGAAGTCATTCCGGGTCACGGCAACCATGACGCCGTAAACGTCGCTCTCGCGGAAACCGCGAAAAACACACCCACCGCCGCGCTCGTGAGCTCCGCCGATCTCGGTAAAAAACAACTCCACTATGACTCTGCTGACTACCGTGCTCTCGGCAAACGCTACGCCGAGGTGTTTTTGAAAATGGTGAAGAAGTGATGGAACTCAAGAATCCAGTATTGAAAGCACACAAATGAGATGTAATCACGTAACAGTATGGCAGCTATGCATCGTGGTTTTTGCAATCGGAATGTTCAGCAAGAGCGCTGCTGAAGAGATCCAAAATTCCAAAGATGGACTCATGGGAGGGCGCTTCCTGACATTGAATACGATTGTTAGAGTTAAGCAGATTGAAGTGACGCGGGATACCTCGCACGGTCCAGACGAGTCAGAAATTAACACGTCTGCGGAGGCTAGGATTTTCCGAGAAGCCATCGATAAAGCTTGGCCAGGCGGGAAGATCACCTGGGCGTTTAGCTGGTTGGCTTTGCATGATGATCGCCAGAATTATCGGGATTTAAGAGAACTGGTGGTCTCGTATCAGAAAAAATTTGGAGATGAGATTACTTTCATCCCCGGCGCTTATTTTTCTAACATGTATAATACTCGTGAACAGGTGAACCGTGATCTGCACGAAGGATTAAAGCGGGTTTCTGAAATCGTGGGTGGGGGCTATCGACCCAAAAGCGTAGTGGCTGGTTTTCTCTCCGCGGAGAACCTTAGATATCTCGCCGAAGTCGAAGGGATTCATGTCTGTCAAGGAAACATCTGGAGTCAATATGCCGTCGATAACGGCGATGGAGAGGGATCGATTTCTTATCCCTATTATCCATCGCGTGAGCACTTTTGTAAACCAGCACGGGGCAAAGACGATTTCATTGATTGCGTGAATCTCGATGGTTGGACGGTGGATTTTCTGGCCGCGAGGATTGCGGGTTCGAAAAAAGTGAACGGCGAGAGATGGCGCAGCCGCCAAGGAGTGGGTCCGATCGAAACCTTGTTAGATATGGGCACGGAGCGTGGCTTGGAAGCGATGTTTGCCGCAACTAGCTCGCACTTTGACGATGGGTTTAAGCGTAACGGTTTCGCTTGGGTGACGAATGGTTGGGAGATGGGTCTAGTTGAAGCTCGGAAAATTTATGGATACGGCGGACGCAACGGAATGGAAGGACTTGATCAATGGCTCACTGGTATTCGCAAGCGTTGGCCGGATGCGAGATTGATCACCCAAGGCGAATTCGGCGAGCTTTGGCGCGCGCATCACAAAAACAACGACAAGATCAACTATCAGTTTGTATACCGCGGTTGTGGTATCCGCGCTTCCGAGGCAGATAAAGAAATCCGCTGGTTCATGAACAAAGATTTCCGCCTCGCCCTGCTGAAAGATTGGAAAACGAACGGAGAAGAAAAAGTGATCGATTTCACAAGCTATGCCGAGGTCGCTAAAGAACCCGCCGATCCGAAAGACGGCAACGAATCACGCAACTGGAGTCTGATGGGCCACATCAATCAGAAAGGCACCAGACCCCAGGACCAACCCGTGCGATTGAATGAGTTGTTAGAAAAAGATCGGGAGCTGATACGGAAGTATTATCCGGAATTGTTTGAGGGACGGGAGTAAGCTATTTAATTTTTCTAAATGTCCTTCCCTCGATTAGGTTCCGAGGAAAGTGTGATGGATTTTATTTAGACTCAGTGACTCTTAGTAAGGCCGCTAGAGTTGCTTCAGGACCACAAAACAATTAATAGACTCAATCACTTTTTAAAGGAGTCTTCCGGATTCTTTCAGTTCGGTTCCACGAGGGCGCGAAGATTGAAGCGTCTCCTTGATATAGACGGAGCTGCGTTGATTGCAGCAAGGACAGCAGACACGCTCTGTGAATAGGATCGCGATTGCGGCCCGCATTTGATAGCTGCCTAATAAGCGCATAGCTTTGCGATGTTTGATGTAACTCATCGTTCCGAGAACGGGAGTTCGGCATAACGAGCAGCCTATATGCAGTGCAGCGATCCGTTGGGCGATGATGAGGAGGAAACTGATAATCAGAAATGCAGATCCGATCATTCTTAGGTGCTGATCATTTCCGAACAATGAGACAAGAAGCAATCCGCTAGCAGCTACAATGAGCAGACGGTTTACTAACAGTAAAAGGCTTGCTATGCGCAAGCGACGGACATCTGAATTGGAGTGGGAATAATACATGTTGTTCGGTTTTCTGGTATCCTCATGGACAAATATGCTGCCACGGCATTATTGCCTGTTCCATGGGGTTAAACCCGACTTTTGATGTTCAATTCAAGTAAGACATGGTGCTCCTGCTGGTCATCCACAAGCGGAAGTAACACACCGGGAATGTTCTTTCCATCTAGAATAAGCACACTGGATTCCGCCGCAACATCAGCGCATCTTGAGATAGTAATGTGATAGACCGTCTGGTGATAACGATAATGAATTTTATAGGTATCCCACGCTTTGGGAAGACGCGGTTCGAGGCGAAGTTGATTTCCTTCGAGATGAACACCTAAGAGAGTTTCTAACAAAAGACGATACATCCAACTGGAGGATCCGGTATACCAAGTCCAGCCGCCGCGTCCGGTGTGAGGTGCTACTCCATAAACATCTGCCGCGACGACGTATGGCTCGACTTTGTATGTTGCGATTTGTTCAGGAGTTGAGCCGTGGTTGACGGGATTGAGGAGGTTGAAAGTTTCCCATGCACGTTCGTTTTCGCCCATGGCTGCGAATGCCATCGCGGTCCAGATTGCGGCGTGGGTGTATTGCCCGCCGTTCTCGCGCACTCCGGGGATGTAGGCTTTGATGTAACCCGGATTAAGCGGGGATTTGTCGAATGGTGGATCAAACAATTGAATCAACCCCGCATCACGACGAATGAGACGTTGATTTACGGATTCCATCGCTTGGCGTGAGCGGGATGGGTCGCCAGCACCAGTGATGACCGACCAGCTCTGTGGCAGAGAATCGATCTGGCATTCTTGGTTTAAATGAGAGCCGAGCGGATCGCCGTTGTCGAAATAGGCGCGGCGATACCACTCGCCATCCCATGCGTTATTCTCGATGTTTTTCTGCAACTCCTGCGCTTGGTCGAGACAGCGTTTGGCAAAATCATGATCGCCGCGAGCGCGAGCGAGTGGAGCGAAGTGAGTGAGCACTTCGTATAGGAAAAACGCTAGCCAAACGCTTTCGCCGCGCCCGTCTTTCCCGACAAGATTCATACCATCGTTCCAATCTCCGCAACCCATCAACGGCAAGCCATGTTCGCCGAATTTCAGTCCGTTTTCAATCGAGCGCACGCAATGCTGATAGAGCGTGCCGGATTCATCGGCGTGGTTCGGAAGATCATAATAGGCTTCCTCCTCTGGTTTGACGGCACGAGCTTCGAGAAATGGAATCATTTCATCAAGCACACCGGTATCCGCGACGCACTTGATGTAGCGACAAGTCACGTATGGCAGCCATAGATAGTCGTCAGAAAAATGTGTGCGCACACCACGACCTGCTGGAGGATGCCACCAATGTTGCACGTCGCCTTCTTTAAACTGCCGTGCGGCGGCACGCAGTAACTGCTCGCGTGTGAGCGCCGGCTCTGCATGAACGAGCGCCATGGAGTCTTGTAACTGATCACGAAAACCAAATGCGCCGCCTGATTGATAGAAACCCGTGCGACCCCAGAGCCGACAACTCAATGTTTGATAAAGCAACCAACCATTTGCCATCACGTTCACTGCGGGATCAGGCGTATCCACATTCACCGCACCAAGCGTCCGATTCCAATACGCCCATACACCATTTAGCACGTCTTTCGCGACATCTGCCCCACGGAAGCGATGGATCAGATTTTGCACATCCCTCACCCCACGGCCGACCCCGAGACGGAAAGTGGTTTCCCGCTCCTGTCCGGCTGTTAGATCGAAGACGACTTGCATCGCTCCGCAAGGATCGAGTCCCGCGCCGACTTTGCCTGAAAGGCGTTCGCGTTTCAGCGCAGCGGGTTCAGATAGGTTGCCGTTTCTGCCGATGAATTCCTTTCTATCCCCCGTGACCGTGCGAATGGTATGGTTTACATCGAGGAAAACGATGCGATCGGGAAACTCAGTGTTATCGAGATTGCGCACGAGTAGCGCGCCAGTTTTGAGATCTACTTCGGTTCGCACGTGGAGCAGGCTTTTTTGTCTCAGATCGCCGAGCACCCATTCCCAAAATCCGGTGACCGATAAGCGGCGCGGCCGAGCCGAAATATTTTTCAGCTTTAGCACCGTGAACTTCACTGAAGCGTCCATCGCCACATAAACCCATAACTCGGATTTGATGCCGTTTTCCGTATGTTCGAAAACGGTATAGCCGAATCCATGGCGGATGACATACGAAGTCTTGCCGCGAGCGGGCAGAGGAGTGGGCGACCAGAATTGTCCGCTCTGTTCGTCGCGGATGTAGAATGCTTCGCCTGATGTATCGCGGATGGGATCGTTGTTCCAAGGTGTTAGACGGAATTCATGTGAGTTTTCCGCCCACGTGTAGGCAGATCCGCTTTCTGAAACAACTGTACCGAAGTGTGCATTAGCGATAACATTGACCCACGGCGCTGGCGTCATTTGTCCTGGCTGAAGAGTGATGACATATTCATGACCGTCACGTGTGAAGCCACCGTATCCGTTAGAAAATATCAACTCGCGCGTCGGGAGAGCTGGGGTTGGAGGATCGGCTTCGAGTCTCGTGGGCGTCAGTGCTGGGATCAACGGTTGATATGTACCGCGTTGTTCAATTTGTTCCGCCAGTGTTCCTTTTTCGTCGTCGATTACAATTCGTGCGGAAGCTAAAAGCAAAACGCGGTCATCGTTCGGAATTTGATCGAGTCCCCGAACGAAAATGCCTCCGGGTTTTTCTACCATATGCGCTTCCGTTCCTGATGAAATCAAACCAGAGATACGGTTTTCAAGCGATTGGTGGTAAACCGAAATATCCTCATGCAGGATGACTAGATCGACCGTTAGGCCTTTCATTCGCCAATAGGCATGTGCGTGGATGAGTTGGCGGACAAGTTCGATTTTCTCCACATCGCTGATGCGTAGAAGGATCATCGGAATATCGCCGGAAATGCCGTAACTCCAGAGCCCGTTTTTCCCACGCTTGTTCGCGAGCAAAACGCTGGAGTTAGCACGGCGGGCAGCAACGGAGTAAATCAGAGCGCCAGACATACGGCCGTAGAGCTGCGCTTCAGTTTCTGTGATATCGAGATGATAAAGGGTTACCTGATTGTGAGTCCATGCGAGGTCGAAGGCGCGTTCTGCAATCTGTGGACTTTGATATTTTTCTGCATGTGCCAAAGCAGTCTCGCGGGTTTCCGTTACGCCCATGACCAGAGTTACAACGGCGCTACCATGCGGTGGTATGCTGACGGTTCGGCGGAGTGAAACGATGGGATCGAGCACGGAGCCAACTGTGTTAGATAGGGGCGATCGGTTTTGCATGGCAGCGGGATCGGCCATGTTGCCACCGCGTCCAACAAAACGGGCACGATCTGTTTCGTAAGAGGCGTCGCTGAGATTTCCCTGAGCGCCGACCATGAGATGCAGCATCCATGGTGGATTTTCGTTTTCAGAACGGGCGCGGCGAGCGCAAAGAATGGCGGACGTTACAGGCACGAATTCCGTTTGAACGAAAAGATTGCTGAACGCTGGATGGGCCATATCCGCAGCGTGGCTCGTGAGAATCACTTCCGCATAACTGGTGAGCTCAATTTCCCGTTCGACTGCGGAACGGTTTTTGATGGTGATGCGGCGCAGTTCCACGTCGTCTTCTGGTGAGACACTGATTTCCGTGTGTATGTCTAAATCCGCGTGGCTATGACGGAACTCAGCGCGCGATTGCGTAAATATCGCCTCGTAACCCTCTGTGCTTTGCAAGGTGGGTTGATAGGCGGTTGACCAGAAATCACCGGTCGCAAGATCGCGTAGGTAAACAAAAGTTCCCCAGCAATCGCGGGTGGCATCCTCGCGCCAGCGAGTCACTGCCGTGTCATGCCAGCGACTGTAGCCGCCGCCCGCACTGCTGATCGCGACATGGTAACGACCGTTAGATAGGAGATGCACATCCGGAGAATCGCGGGTCGGATTCGTGAACATGCGCATTACTTTCTCTGGTTCAGCAGTCGTCTCACTTGGTGATTCACGCAAGGGGTTGTCCGTTCGCACTCGGGCAGTGGCTCTTGGAACTCTTTCGTGAAGCAGTAGATCTGCGGCGTTGAGCATGGGACAAGCCATGAAACGCCGCTGCATGGGGTTGTCGCATAACAGGTTGTCGATGGCGAGCAGACTCATGCCCTGATGGTGTGCCATGAAAGAGCGGATGGTGACGCTGGTTTTATCGTGCGGCAGTCTGGATGGTGTGTAATCCACAGCTTCGTAAAAACCATAATCACCGGAGCGTCCTTCAGTTTCTAACAATTTAAGATTTTCGCAAGCTTCGCGTGGTGCCACCATCAGTGCCATGGCGGAAGCGTAGGGAGCGATCACTAGATCTTCATTAAGTCCGCGTTTCAGGCCTAAGCCCGGCACGCCAAACGCGTGGTATTGATAATTAAGAAGGGCGTCGGTGCGACTAAATCCAGACTCGGAAACTCCCCATGGTATTCCACGGCTTTTCCCATGTTCGATCTGTTGGTCCACTGCGGCTCTGTAGGTGTGATCCAAGAGAGTGTTTTCGAAATTCGGCATGACCAGCAAGGGCATCAGATACTCGAACATCGATCCGGTCCATGATGCGAGCAGCGGAACATTACGCGATCCGATAAGTTGGCGGCCTAGGAAAAACCAATGGTTCTGAGGAACTTGTCCCAAGGCGATAGCGACGTAACTGCACAAGCGTGCTTCTGACGCTAAGAGATCGTAATGACTGATATCGCACCGGTTATCTGCGACGCTATAACCGATGGTAAATAGATCCTTCGATGTATTGTAGAGGAAACTAAAATCCATCGCGGCGAGTTCATCGCTCTGTTTGGCGAGTCTTTCCAACTCGAGTATACGATTTGCAGCGTGCTCGCTGGCTTCGCGAACGCATCGGGCGATGGAAAGCAGAAGATTGTATTTCGGACCGGGTGCGGTTTTTAAAAGTTCCGCCTCTATGAGGGGAATCTGGGTTTTATCTAACTGTGAAATTTCACACAATGAGAATGGCTGTTCGAGTCTGGCGAGTGAAGGAGCTTGAGGAAGCGCAAACCAAGGAGAGATATGCAGGAGTTCATTCAAATGCTCATCGCAAGCGCTTTGCAGAAGCTGAGACAACTTTTTGTTTGTGAGAGAAGTAGCTTTGTTTGAGAGTTTTTCCAATAAAACCAGTGCCGCGCGCGGGCCCGAGGGTGGATGGTTCAGCTCGGTTTCCATTGCGGCGATGGCGGGATTACCGTGATCGTTTTGACGAATCACTCTGATCGTATCCATTAGGCCTTCGAAAATTTTTGGAGTGAAGGTCTGGGTGTCGAGTTGCTCCCGAAGTCCTGCAGCAAGAGTGAGCAGGTGTCCTGCGAGATTTCCGCTGTCCACGCTAGAAATGTAGTGAGGAGCAAGAACTCCCAATGTGCGAGTGTCATACCAATTGTAAAAATGCCCGCGATAACGCTCGAGTCCCTGCATCGCGGTCAAGCTGTTGCGCGTCCGAGTGATCATTGCTTCCATTGAAATGTAACCGAAATCTAGAGCTGCTAGATTTGCCAACAACGAGAGTCCCATGTTTGTCGGTGAAGTCCGCGTGGCGATCTTTGCGACTGGAATTTCTTGGAAGTTATCAGGTGCTAGCCAGTGATCGTCGGCGGTGACAAAAGTCTCAAAATAATGCCAAGTCTTGCGTGCGGTGATCCGCAAGAAATTTCGTTGGTCATCTGTTAGTTCAGCCGTAATTGGTTTGATCGGTAGGCTGATCCACCAAGCAAGAGTCGGCGCCACGAACCAGAGGAATAAAACCGGGAGCGCGAAATTCAAATAAGCGGGTTGAAGGATATACAGGAGAAAACCGGTCAACAACGCGACCACAGGAGCGATCCACATGGTAGCGAAAAAACCTAACAGGCCGACACGGGTTGCGTTTTCTGAATCGCTCGACGTCCGCCATTCGAGCAAGCGTTTCTTCGTCACAAGCAAGCGCACCAAGGTTCTTGTGATCGCGTCCAAGCTTATGAACGCATCATAGGGAAGAAATGCGAAGGTGAAAAAAATCTGACCGAGTTGCTGACCTAGGGGCGCGACCACTCCGCGAAAGTGGATGGACCATGGAAGGTCGTAGGGTCTGTGGAGTGCATCGACCAAAGCCGTCAACAAACCTGGAAGTAGGATAATAGCTGCGACGAGCAGCGCTCCGTAACCGCCGATTTCTGGAAGAAATAACCATGTTCCCAAGATGAAAAGCATCAACCCTATCGGGACTAGGCTGCGCCGTAGATTGTCAAAAATTTTCCACTGTGATAGCGCTGAAAGCGGATTGGCGATCTTCCGCGCTGCCGAGTTAGGAACGTATGGCAGCAGCCAATGGGCGATCTGCCAGTCGCCACGAATCCAGCGGTGACGGCGGGCGATGTCCACATCATAGCGGGACGGATGTTTTTCGTAGAGTTCCACATCGCTAACCAACGCCGATCGGGCATGGCAGGATTCTAACAAGTCGTGACTGAGAATTGCGTTTTCCGGGAAACGTCCTTTCAATGCAGTTTCAAAAGCATCGACTTCGTAAATCCCTTTTCCGATGAACGAGCCTTCATGGAAGATGTCTTGATAGATATCTGAAACCTGACGCGTGTATGGATCGATGCCCGCGTCACCGGCAAAAATTCTAACGAACCAAGATCGACGTGACGAAGGAAGACTTACCCCGATGCGCGGTTGCAGGATGGCGTAGCCTTCGGTCACGACGCCGCGTTCGGAATCGAATCGCGGACGGTTGAGCGGATGCGCCATGGTGCCGACGAGTTGGCGGGCGGCATCGCGCGGTAGCTGTGTGTCGGTATCTAACGTGATGATATACTTGATGGTGGGCAGAATTCTGGTTTCGCCTGAGATTTCGCTAAAACATTTGCGGCCTCCGCCACGCAGAAGCGAGTTGAACTCCATGAGTTTCCCGCGTTTGCGTTCGTAGCCCATCCATTGTCCTTCGACTGGGTTCCAGAGACGTGGTCGGTGGAAGAAAAAGAACAAGGTTTGGAGTCCGGCGGGGTATTTCTCGTTTAGTCCTTCCACGCCCTCGCGGATCCGCGCCAGCAAAGCGTCGTCCTCTGGCATGGATTCTTGAGAGGCGTCTATAAAATCTGTTAGAAGAGCGAAATGCAGGTGCGGATCGCGGTTAGACAAATGATGGAGTTCTAGGGTTTCGATCAATCGATCCACGCCATCCATGTTTGAAATCATCGTCGGAACGACGACCATGGTTCGGCAATCCGAATCGATGCCATCGGAGAAATCCAAGCGCGGCAGGGGTTTAGGTTTTACTAAAATTCCACTCACCCAGTTCATGAGTGCCACTGCCAGTTGACTGGCACAAAGCAGGAACACGATGGCGAACGGAAGAATTTTCCATCCACTCACTCCAAGCTTGTGGGTCGTCCAGACCAAGCCGAAAGTAGCGAGTAAGGTCAATAGCACACCACCGCCAGCATAGAACGTAAGTGGCCAATGGCGGATGCCTCGGTCGATGTTTGTGTGCCATGACCAGCGCACGTTTGCGGCGGCCTCTAACTCCGGAAGTCCTTTGTCGATGAGATAGTAGCCGACATGCGCGGATCGATCATTCATGCCATGTTCGCGCGCGCCAATCTCGGCGAGTTCAATTGTTTTCAGGGCAACTTCAGATTCTGTTAGATCACCATGACGAGCGATGGATTCGACGGAGTGGCGGTATTGATCCCGCGTGGAAAATTCCATGTCGCTGTAAACGTCGGCGGGGTCGCCGCGCAGGGTCATTTCTACGGCGCTGAGGGTTTCCACAAATTCTTTCCAATCCATCGCGCCAAGGAAACGTAGACTTCCGATGCAATGGCTGACGGAAACTTGATCCGCTGCCTGATTTTGGCTGTCGAGATGGACGAGCAGTTCGATGGATCTGCCTTGTTCGATGAGGACGTGTTCTAACCACGAGCGGGCGAGTTGCAAAAGCGGGCTGCCTTGCGACAATCGCAGGCAGAATTCCGCCACGAATGCGCCGGATAGTGGAGGCTTGGATTTCGCCATATCCGCAACCACGATGACGAGTTGTGAGGGATTGGTCTCCGCCATTTCTTGCAGGGCGCGCACCCACTTTCCAGCGAGCTCACAATCCTCGCGGGCAGTTATTAACATTGCAGCAATGCGCTGGAGGTTTTCGATCAGCCCCAACCTCAGCATGATGGGAATGGCCCAAAGCTCGCCAAGTTTCAGGGAATCGACTGTCTGATAGGAAGCGACAAATGCGCTGAGAGAATCTGCGTCGATGCGTGCATCCACATGCTGGATGAGCTCTATAACCATATCGAAGACACGCGGCAATCCGATGGAAGGTCCGTTTGTGAGGCGCGGCAATTCACGGCTGTAACCTCGCGGCAAATACCGCCGAGCCATTTGAATCTGCTCTTCGATCAAATAAAAATTATCCAGCATCCACTCGGCTGCCGGAGTCAGTCGGCAGTGAGGATTTCCACCACCGGTCGCACGATTGAAGGCGCGAAGCCCGCGCTCGTTGGCGTCGAGCCGCGCAAGCAGTTCGTTGGCTGCGTGACTGATGACTACGTTATGATCAGTCGCGAGTGCGCGAGCATGCCGCGCGAGTTGTTCCACGCTAAACAACTCCGCCCGCAAAGGAAGATCGTTTGCGGGCGGAGCCGCCTGTCGACTAGGCCGAGTGGCGTGTCGAGTTCTCGGCATGTTCCGGATGAGCCTATCCCAATTCATATTACATCACGCCCAATCCAATCCGATGACCTGAGGAGGCGGTGATGCGGTAATGATGAAGGGGAGCTCCTACAAATTAGTAAGTACGTGTTGTTTTGGTTTGAACCGTGCCATAGGTAGTCGGGCTGACCTCGGATGTCGTGGTGCTTGTTTGTGTGGCAGGGCTACGTGGTGCGACGTAAGTGCAGCTTGAAAGAAGGCCAAGGGCACTGAGGCTAAGGATTAGGATACTAGTTTTCATAATGATTTAGATTGTATTAAACTGGGGATTAATTTCCCCAACGGCTGAAAATTAATTGACTACGTCCTGATTCGCCATGGGGAGTAACCCGTATGAATCGGAAGGATTGTGGTGGGCTGCGCCACCGAGCAGAATGCGGCTATGGCGGCGTAGGGATCCCGCTGCTACAGCGGCCATGACGTTGACTGCGCTCACACTCGGAACGAGAGGGATTGAGTTTTTTGCAAAACCTCCCTGCAGTTTGCGCTACGCGGATGAGATGAAGGTTTTGCGTTTCGCAAAACTCGGCAGTCAAACCCCGTTTCGCTTCACCCCGACCCGTCGGGGCTGCGCTCAAGGGGTTCTCGGCCCTCATGTTCCGGTAGTAAAAAAGCTCCCGGTTGGGAGCTTTTTAAAATGGCGGAACGAGAGGGATTCGAACCCTCGGTAGAGTCACCCCTACGTTCCCTTAGCAAGGGAGTGCTTTCGACCACTCAGCCATCGTTCCGTTGAAATCAAATTGGTCGAAGCGCTTTGAACCATAGGATGCGGTCTGCGTCAAGGTCGGCGTGGGAAATAAATGCTGGAGAGCCGTGTCTTTGACCGGCTTCTTGGATTTCTCAGCCGGCCGGAGGCGCGGCTCTCCAGTAACGCCGCACCGTGAAGGTTTCGTGGGATTCGACGATTTCAACGTTAGGGAAATCCGACTCGAAGGGTGCGAGGTGGGTGTCGCCTTCGTGGTTTTGATGGACATGGCTCACCAGCCATTCGTCGATTTGGTCGCTTAGGGCGCGGTAGATTTCCGCGCCGCCGATGATGAAAATTTTCTCATCGGTTTTGGGGATTTCGGAGGGGCTGTGGATGACATCGACGCCTTCGTGTTTCCAATCGCGATCTCGAGTGAGGACGATGTTGCGGCGTTTTGGTAGGGGGCGACCAATCGATTCAAAAGTTTTTCTGCCCATCAACACCGGATGGCCGAGGGTGGTTTTTTTGAAGAACGCGAGATCTTCAGGAAGGTGCCAAGGCAAAGCTCCACCAGCTCCGATCAGGCGGTTAGGATCCATGGCGACGACGGCAATGAGCATGCTTGGTGTTGAAAGTTAGAAGTATAATTAAACCGCGAATGAACGCGAATGGACGCGAATGCTCGGCTTGTTGAAAAAATCTTTAGTTTTGGATATCCGGGTATGAGTCATGATTTTCATAATGAATGAATGGACTTTTTTGTTAGCGTTCATTCGCGTTCATTCGCGGTTAAAATTTTTCACACCGCGATTGGAGCTTTGATGGTCGGGTGCGGATCGTAGCCTTCGAGAGAAATGTCATCGAAGGTGAAGTCGTTGATGGATTTCACATTTGGGTTGAGTTTCAGAGTGGGGAGGGGACGTGGGTCGCGGGTGAGTTGCAGGCGGGCTTGGTCGAGGTGATTCTGATAGAGATGGAGATCGCCGAAGGTGTGGACGAAGTCGCGGGCTTCGTAATCGCAGACTTGGGCGATCATGTGAGTAAAGAGCGCGTAGGATGCGATGTTGAAAGGCACGCCAAGAAACAGATCGGCGCTGCGCTGATAGAGTTGGCAGGAAAGTCCGGGCTTGCCGCCATCTTTTGGCTCATGGACGTAAAACTGAAACAACAAGTGGCAGGGAGGAAGCGCCATGCGATCGACCTCGCCAACGTTCCATGCGGATACGAGGTGGCGGCGGGATTGTGGATTTCCTTTCAAGCCATCGATGAGCAACGCGATTTGATCGATCGTCCGACCATCGCGAGTTTCCCATGATCTCCATTGTTTTCCATAAACCGGACCGAGTTCGCCTTGCGCATCCGCCCATTCGTCCCAGATCGTGACATTGTTTTCCTTGAGGTAGGCAATGTTGGTTTCACCTTTGAGAAACCACAGTAACTCATGAATGATGGAGCGGAGATGAAGTTTCTTGGTGGTGACGCAGGGAAAACCTTGGCGCAGATCGTAGCGTGCCTGCCTACCAAAAACCGAGAGTGTGCCAGTGCCAGTGCGGTCGCCGCGCACTTCGCCGTTTTCTAAAACATCGCTCAATAGATCTTGGTAAGCTTTCATCTGGGGAAACTTTAAATTTTAAACTTTAAACCTCAAGGATATTGGAGAGCCGCGCCTCCGGCCGGCTTAGGTTGATGAAGAAGCCGGTCAGAGACACGGCTCTCCGGTACGTTTTCTCTTGTTAAATAACTGAGTCTCGCGGTAGCCGGCGGCTTTGGCGAGTTCACGGGCTTTTGCAAAATCTCTGGCGACTTCGTTGGGCGCGTGGGCGTCTGAGGAAATGACCAAGCCGATACCCGCCGATGCAGCGAGTTCGAGGAAACGCGGAGCAGGATAAGCCTCCGCGCATGGCTTGTGGAGGCCAGCGGTGTTGAGCTCGATGACCGATCCATTGGCGGCGATCGCCTCGATGACGGGATCGTAAAACCGATCCAGATCGCCCGCGGGTGCGTAGGAAAATTTCTTAATGAGATCCGGATGCCCGAGGATATCGAACAACCCACTCTCCGCCATTTCGGCATAGGTTTTCCAATAGGTTTTCCATGCGTCCTCGACATCAGTCTGAGCCCACTTGCCGATCCAGATTGGATTATCGAAATCCCAATCGCCGAGGTAATGCACGGAACCGATCAAGTAGTCCCAATCCGATTTGCCTGCGAGTTCTTCGATGAAACTTTCGTAGCCTTTCAACCAATCGCATTCCATCCCTGAGCGGATGATGATTTGATTTCCAGCTGCTTGTTTTGCCCGCGCTATCCAATCGAAATATTCCGGCAGCTCGTTTTCTAACATTCGCCAATCATCGAAAGGTTCGGGTCGGCATGGTGCGTGATCGGAAATACCGTATTCCGTCAATCCAGCCGCGATCGCAGCTGCCACATATTCCTCCGGAGTTCCGGTGGCGTGTTTGCAGAGCGGTGTGTGCGTGTGGTAGTCGGCAGGCATTGCTGGAAATTTCATATGCTGGATTGAAAGATTCCACAAGGTTCGTAGTGTTTAGTTTCTATGTTGAAACCTATCCTTACTTGTTTGCTTGTGATTGCAGGTGCCGTTTACGCTCAGGAAAGCTCGCCGAAACTCACTTTGCCAGAACAGCCAGAGCCGAAATTAGGCCCAGATTCCTTGGAGAAACCCGATGTTCCAAAAGGGAAAGTAACGAATTTCATCTTTAAAGATTCAAAGGTTTTTGCCGGTACATCGCGTCAGATCCACCTGTATGTTCCCGCGAATCACGATGCAACTAAGCCGACCGCAGTGATGGTTTTTCAAGACGGGCAAGCGTATGTGAATGCAAAGGGTGACTTCAGAGTGCCGACGGTTTTTGATAATCTCATTGCAGCGAAGGAGATGCCGCCAGTGATCGGAATTTTCATCGACCCCGGACACAAGGGCGAAATTCCTGCTGATGCAGCATGGAAAAAAAACAACCGCAGTTTTGAATACGACACTCTGTCCGCAGACTACGCGACATTTCTCATCGAAGAGATTCTTCCGCTTGTTGAGAAACAATACAAACTCACAACCGATCCTGAAATGCGCGCGATTTGTGGTACGAGTTCGGGCGGCATTTGCGCATGGACCGTTGCTTGGCAACGTCCGGATCAATTCAGAAAAGTAGTTTCATCCATCGGTTCCTTCACTAATATCCGCGGCGGAGACGTTTATCCCGGCTTGATTCGGAAAACCGATAAAAAACCCATACGTGGATTTTTTGAAGAAGGCATAGAGGATCTAGATAACGAACACGGCAACTGGCCACTGGGCAATATGCAGATGGAGGCTGCGTTGAAATTTAAAGGTTACGACTACAAATACGTTTGGGCAAAGCACGGCCATAACAACAAGAACATGGGTGCCATTTTCCCAGATGCCATGCGCTGGATCTGGCGGAAATAAGCCGCAAAGCCGTGGAAATCGCGGTTCCTTTCTGGAAATCACCCTGACGCAAGCCTTGCACCATCGTTCGTGTTTTGACTAACCTTCCGTCCCGCCGCTTGTGGCGGCCTAAGTCATGAAGCCGAACAGCCTTTCCAAATACCGCCCATTTCCGGCGATCTCCTTGCCCGACCGCACCTGGCCGGACCAGATGATCACCCGTGCTCCGATCTGGTGTTCGGTCGATCTCCGTGACGGCAACCAAGCTTTACCGCAGCCGATGTCGATTGAGGAAAAACTCGAGTTTTTCGAGCTTTTGGTGGCGATTGGTTTCAAGGAAATCGAGATCGGTTTCCCATCGGCAGCCGATACGGAATTCAATTTCTGCCGTCGCTTGATTGAGGAAAATCGCATTCCTGAAGATGTGACGATTCAGATTCTGGTCCAGACACGCGAACAACTCATTCGTCGCAGCTTCGAGGCCATCGCCGGGGCGAAGCGCGCGGTGGTGCACATCTACAACTCTACCTCGCCGCTCCAGCGTCGGGTTACTTTCGGCGATGCCTCACGAGAATCAATCAAACAGATCGCCATCGAAGGCGCGAAGTTGGTGAAAGAACTCGTCCCAACGATTCCGCAAACCGAAGTGGTGTTGCAATATTCTCCGGAATCCTTTTCCGATACGGAACTCGATTACGCGGCAGAAGTTTGCAACGCGGTCATCGATGTCTGGCAGCCGACCCCGCAGAAAAAAATGATCATCAACCTGCCGGACACGGTGCAGTGGACGACACCTAACATCCACGCAGACATGATCGAGTGGATGGGTAGAAATTTATACAAACGCGATTCAATCACTATTTCACTCCACACCCACAACGACAGGGGCACGGGAGTAGCGGCCACGGAGCTTGGCCTGATGGCCGGCGCGGACCGGGTGGAAGGAACACTTTTCGGAAACGGCGAACGCACGGGCAACCTTGATATCGTCACCGTCGCGTTGAACATGAACAGCCACGGAATTCCCACCGGACTCGATTTTTCAGAACTGACGGATATCCGTTTGAAATACGAAAAATTCACCCGCCTCGCGATTCCAGAGCGTCAGCCATACGCGGGCGAGTTGGTTTTCACCGCGTTCTCCGGATCACATCAAGACGCGATCAAAAAAGGCCTGGATCGTCGCCAGAAAGAATCCAAGGACAACGCGGACCTCACTTGGGGTGTGCCTTATTTGACCATCGATCCTCAAGACATCGGTCGCTCCTACGAGGCGATCATCCGCATCAATTCTCAATCCGGAAAAGGTGGTGTCGCTTATGTGTTAGATCGCGAACACGGATTCGACTTGCCTAAATCGATGCATCCCATCGTTGGAAAATACATTTACGATCTCGCCGATCAACACGGCCGCGAACTGACGGTCGATGAAATCCGCGATGCGTTTTACGATCATTTCGTGAATCAGGAAAACCATCTCGGTTTGATTGCCTACGATTTGGTCCATCAACCCGGTGGCAGCGTGCATTGCAATGCAACGATTTCCATCGATGGCATAACCCAACAAATCGAAGGCGACGGCAACGGCCCGATCAACGCCTTCGTGCACGCACTCGAAACCGCGGGTTTGAAAAATTTCAAAGTCACCGACTACCGCTCGCACGCCGTTCGCGGCGGCTCGGATGCCAGCGCAGCAGCCTACGTCCAACTCCAACACGAAGACGGCCGCATCCTCTGGGGCGCAGGCGTCGATCCATCGATTGAAATGGCGGGTCTCAAGGCTCTGGTCACGGCTTGGAATTTGTTGAGGTAGACTGACTATTTCTTCACCTCCAGCGCCTCAACATGCCGTCTCACGCCTTCGGTGATTCCGCCTTCGCTGTAGCCACCTTCTAACAGAGAAACGATGCGTTCGTGGCCTTGCTCGCGGCAAAGTCCGCGGAGGATTTCGGTGAGTTTCGCATACACCTCGCTCGACCAACCGAGCGCGCCCAAAGGATCGTCCTTGTGCGCGTCGAAGCCTGCGGAAATGATCAGCAGCTCGGGTTTGAATTTCCGAAACTCTGCCGCGAGATCGTTTTCGAACGCCTTGATCACCGCCTCGTCACCGCTGCCAGCTTTGAGAGGCAGGTTCAAATTGAAACCTTCGCCCGCGCCCTTGCCCCTGATGTCCGGTGAACCGCTCGGCCCCGGATAGAGCGGATATTGATGCACGGAGATGAAATACACCGTCGGATCTTCAAGAAACATCGCTTGCGTGCCGTCGCCGTGATGCACATCCCAATCCACAATCATCACGCGCTTGAGTTTGTGATGTTTCTGCGCGTAACGCGCCGCGATCGCCGCGTTTCCGAAAAAACAAAAACCTTTCGCCCGGTCCGGCATCGCGTGATGTCCCGGTGGCCGCAACGCGGCAAAGGCATTCGACACCTTTTTCTCCATCACCAAATCCACCGCAGTCAACGCCCCGGCCACTGCGCGCGTCGCGACTTCGTAGGTGCGTTTGGAAATCGGCGTATCGCCGCTGTCGTGCATGCGCTTATCGCCGGCTTCACAAGCCCGCTTCAGTTCTGCCACGTAATCCTTGTCATGCATCTCATGAATCCAGGGCAATGGATCGATCTTTTCATCCGGCTTCACCCACATCAGGCGTTTGGAAATTTCCTGTTCCTTGAGATGCTTCGTCAAACGCCGCAACCGATCCGGATGCTCCGGAAACCCCGGCCCGGTATCGTGTTCGAGAAAAACATCATCGTAAATCAACGCCGTGCGGAACGCATTCGGCGTAGGCTTCACTTGCTTTTCTTCGGCACCCACCATCACTGAAGTAAAAGGCAGCAAAGCGGCGCTGAACAGCAACAAGGTGGGCGGATTTGGGTGGGCGATCATTTTCATGAGGTTCAATTCACATCCATTTTTCATCAGCTTCCGCAGATCGCAACCCCGCATTTGATTTTACACAGCCTTTACGGACAGAAATCCGAGCTGGGACTAAAAAGAAGTTGTTATGAAAACCAACACCACACATGCCCTAGCGCTCGCCGCGACTTTCGTCACGATCATCTCCAGTCAGATGCCTGCGCATGCAAAAGGCCGAAGAGCCGCACCAATCGAAGATAAACCCACCGTCGATGCTCCGGCGAAACCCGTCGTTGACGGAAAAAACCGCATCCAGATCGCATTGCTGTTAGATACATCCAACAGCATGGACGGTTTAATCGATCAGGCGAAAACGCAACTTTGGAAAGTGGTCAACACGTTCATCGATGCGGAACGCGATGGCGAGGCCCCGTTCGTTGAGGTCGCTCTTTATGAATACGGCAACAACAGCAACGCCGTCGGGAATGATTGGATTCGCTTGGTCAGTCCGATGACCCGCGATCTTGATGATTTGAGCTCGAAACTTTTCGCCCTCAAAACCAACGGCGGCGAGGAATATTGCGGCGCGGTTATCCAGCGCGCCATCGGTGATCTCGCATGGGACGATAACAAAAAAACCTACAAAGCGATCTTCATCGCCGGTAACGAGCCTTTCACTCAAGGTCGGGTCGATGCCCGCTCAGCATCCAAAGAAGCCCTCGCGAAAGGAATCTTCATCAACACGATTCATTGCGGAAATCGCCAAGATGGCATCAACGGCGCATGGCACGATGGCGCGGCACTGGGTGGCGGAGATTTCCTGGTGATCGATCAGGATAAAGTCGTCGCACACATCGATGCCCCGCAGGACAAGCACATCGCTGAGCTCAGTATGAAACTCAACGAAACCTATCTTGGATGGGGAGCGCGCCGCGAAGAGGCGGCTCAAATGCAAATGAAAGCAGACAGTGATGCTACAGCAAATGCAGGAAAAGGCGCAGACGTTCAACGCGCCATTTGCAAATCCAGCTCGAATTACTCAAACGCTAGCTGGGATCTTTGCGACGCGGTGAGAGATAAGAAAGTCGACATCAGCAAGTTGAAAGCGGAGGAACTTCCAGAAAACCTACGCGGAAAAACTCCTGAAGAGCTCAACAAACTCATCGCGGAAGCTGCCACCAAACGTGCGGCGATCCAAGAGGAAATCAAAACTCTCAACACAGCACGCGAGACACACATTGCCGACGAGCTGAAAAAACAAGCGGCCACTGGCGATAAATCCCTCGATCAAGCGATGATCGAAGCCACCCGCCAACAAGCCTCGAAAGTCGGATATAATTTCAAGAAATAATCTTAGTTTAATCATGAAGAAAACCACCGATGGACACCGATGAACACTGATAAGATTGAAACGTAGAGTCATTATCCCTCCCAATGATTGTTAGATTCAATTTCCATTTTTTATCAGTGTTCATCTGTGTCCATCAGTGGTTCAGATCCTTTTATTTCACTGGCGTGAAACGCTGAATATCCTATCTTATTCAAAACATGATCGAATCACCCACCATTCTTGTCATCGAAGATGATTCTGCGGTCCGCATGGGGATCGTGGATACTCTTGAGTATGGCGGATATCAAACTTTGCAGGCCCCCGACGGTTACGTGGGTATGGAGATGGCGCTCAAAGCGAATTACCGTCTGCTTCTGCTCGACATCGTGATGCCGGGTCCTTCAGGATTTGAAATCCTTGCGGCGATCAAAAAAGCCCGACCCGGCCAAGCGGTGATCATGCTTTCCGCTCGCGGTGAGGAACAAGACCGGGTCAAAGGACTCGTTGGTGGCGCAGATGATTACGTCGTCAAACCGTTCAGCATGAAAGAGCTTCTCGCTCGCGTGGATGCCGTGTTGCGTCGCACTCATGAGCGTCCGGCCCCTGCTGCGAATTATTTGATTGATGGCACGGAGATTGACCTAACAGAAAACAAGATTAAGTTTTCCGATGGAACCATCACCGAACTCAGCGAAAAGGAAAGCACGCTCCTGCGTTACCTGATCGAAGCCAACGGCCGCATTCTCACCCGTCATGAAATTCTCCGACATGTTTGGAATCTCGATGCCGATAAAATCGAAACCCGCACGATCGACATGCACATGGCGAACTTGCGCGCGAAACTCGGAAATGATCTTTCCCATCGCCTTGTCACCGAGCGCGGCAAGGGCTATCGTTTCACACAACCCACGGATACCTAAATGAACTGGACCCGCCTACAACCCACGACCCTCGTATGGTTCGCCTTCACCTTCTGCGCATGCTTGGTGATTGGCGCTATGCTTTGGCTGACGAGCAGTGTGATCCAAACGGAGCAAAACCGTGCTCGCGCGGAAATTCGTGCAGAAGTTCAAGAACGCGTGAGGCTTGTCCTCTGGCGTATGGACTCGTTGGGGACGTCTATTTTACTTGAGGAAAACACCATCCCACCTCAGCTTTTTCTAACAAAATTAGATAGAACCTTGCCTGCAACCGTTCGCTTCGAAACTCCAGATGGCGCGGCAATCAAAGGCTGGGGAGATGCTCGACAACTCGATCGGTGTGGTAGTTTTTTACCGACTTTGGTGACCGACAAGACTACCGCGAGTAACGATAAAAAAATACTGCCGGAACCGGATGAGGTTCAGCAGTTGGTTCAGCAATCTCAGCTTAAATATCGCGGTAATAAAGACGATGAAACCCAAGCATGGTCGAACCGAAATGAAAAGACGAGTCGGGATCAATTGATGAACAAGAATATTCAAAATAGCTACGCGGATGTTGGGCAACAAGAGCCGTATGCAAAGGGATCGCAAGCGATTCCATCCAGCGCCGAAGCCATTAACCCGCTTTCCGAATTCAAGCCGTTATGGTTCAAGGATTCTCTGTTTCTTATCCGCAGGGGAATGACTCTAACAACTTTTGCACAGGGAATTCTGGTTGATCACGCATTGCTTGAAAAAATTCTACTCAAAGAAGCTACAGTATACCTTCCAAACGCAAGGCTGTGCCGACCTGTTGAGGGTGCGGACGATTCATTTGTGCTCGCGTCGTTTCCGTTGAAATTGGTTCCAGGATCGATTGGGTTATCTCCGGAATCGATCCCGAAAAGTATTAGGAATTCATTGTTCGCTGGGTGGTTTGCAGCTGCGCTCGCAGTGATCACTGCCTTTTTCCTCGTCGCCAATATCATGAAACTCAGCGAACGTCGTGCTTCGTTTGTTTCCGCTGTGACCCACGAACTCCGAACGCCTCTAACCACTTTCCGGCTTTACTCGGACATTTTGCAAAACGATGCAGTCGCTCCTGAGAAGCGTCCCGCATACCTTAAAACTTTGTCGCGCGAGGCGGATCGGCTTTCGCATCTTGTCGAAAACGTTCTCGCGTTTTCGCAAATCGAACGCGGTAGCGCTCGTAGTTCGGTTTCAGAACATGACATTGGCGAATTGCTTGAATCCATGCGCGAGCGATGCGAAGCAAGACTCGCCGCAGCACATCTGAGTTTGGAAATGTATACGGAGAGTTCGTTCCGGTGCTCGATCGATTCGAACGCGCTTGAGCACATTCTGTTCAATCTCATCGATAACGCCGCCAAGTATGCCGCAGGTTCGGAACCGCCCGTCGTCACCATCGAAATGACGAAACAGCAGAACCGCTTGGAAATCAAAGTTTCCGATCACGGCCCGGGCATTTCGAATGCGGAGTGCAAAAAGATTTTCCGTCCTTTCCATAAATCCGCCAAACAAGCAGCAGAGACCAAGCCTGGTGTAGGGCTCGGGTTGGCATTATCGAATCGCCTCGCGCGCTCGATGGGCGGTAAGCTGAGTTGCGGCAATCGCACCGACGGGCAGTCTGGCGCGGTATTCGCTCTGACGCTGCCGGTTTGACAAGACTGCTTCTCGCGTCATTCTCACAAAAAAAATGAGAATCTTACTTTTGTCGATGGCCTTGGTCGCGCTGGCTCACGCCGCAGAGAAACCACGCAATGTGGTGGTGATCATCGCTGATGATCTCGGGGTGAAGGACATCAACCTCGATGGAACTAATCCATTTTACGAAACACCGAACCTTGCAAAATTTGCGAAGACCGCGGTGAATTTCACCAACGGCTATTCAAGTTGTCCGGTTTGCTCTCCGACACGCTCCGCGATGTTGACTGGGCAAAATCCCGCACGGACAGCCAACACGGATTACTTCGGCGCACCGAATGAGTTTTTTGGAGAAATCCCCGCGGACTACGATCCAGCCCGGGATTTCCTGAAAGCCAAGAAAGACAAGAAAGGCCGCGATAAATATCCGCTGCTGCCTGCGCCATACTTGGGACATTTTCCAAAAGGCGTGGTGACTTTGCCGCAAGCTCTCAAAAAACAGGGGTACACCACATTTTTCGCAGGCAAGTGGCATCTCGGGCCTGAGGGAAATTTCCCCGAAGACCACGGCTTTGATATCAACATCGGCGGCAATCAAGGCGGCGGACCTTATGGCGGCAAAAAATACTTTTCTCCCTACGGAAATCCTAAAATCAAAGACGGCCCAGACGGCGAATATCTCACGGAACGCTTGGGTCGTGAAACGGCGAATTTCATCAAAGCCAACAAAGATAGGCCATTTCTCGCATACCTTTCGTTTTACGCCGTCCACACCCCGCTGATGGCACCGGAGGATTTGGTGAAAAAATATCAAGCGAAACGTGAGAAGTTAGGGCTCAAGGATGAGTTCGCGCCAGAACCTCCGCGCCAGAATCGCACCACGCAATCACATGCGGTTTATGCGGCGATGATCGAATCCATGGACTCCGCGATCGGGCAAGTGCTCGACGCGCTTGAAGCCCAAGGCCTCGCTGAAAACACTCTGGTTATTTTTACTTCGGACAACGGTGGGCTCTCCACCTCCGAAGGCTCACCAACCTCAAATCTCCCTTATCGCGCCGGCAAAGGTTGGCTTTATGAAGGCGGCATCCGCGTCCCTGTAATCGTTCGCAATCCCGCCACCAGCAGCGGCGGCACAACTTGCCCTGAACCTATCTACACTTCGGATTATTTCCCCACCATCCTCGCCGCTACTGGCCACAACCTGCTTCCGGAAAACCACAAAGACGGGACATCATTTCTAACATATTTAGAAAAACCCGCGACCCAACCGTCCGGACGTTCGATGTTTTGGCACTACCCGCATTGGGGAAATCAAGGAGGGTCCCCAGGTACGGCTGTGCGTGAGGGAAAATGGAAGCTCATCCGCTGGGGTTGGCCGGCACGCTCCGAGCTCTTCGATCTCGAGGCCGATCCCTCAGAGAAAAATGACCTTTCTACCAAGCTCCCGGAGCAGGTCGAGCGACTCGAAAAACAAATCGATACGTTCCTAAAAAACTCAAAGGCCCGCCCATTCGCCAAGAATCCAAATTTCGCCGGGGCATTTGAAAAGTGGTAAGTAATTTATGGAGCCCATGAGTCACTGCTGGAATCGATCTCCTCGGTAATTTCCAGTTGGTGAAATTTATTCTGCCATCTCGGCGCATTTATTGCATGCTCTCCACAGAGATGTTACGCCAACTCACTTTTTCAGCACTTTTTCTGTGCTTGGTTTCCTGTGAAAAGGAAAGCCAAGTCGATCAGGCGACCCGCCAGGGGATCTTGATTTTGGGGAATTCGAACGACCCCAAAAGCCTCGATCCCCAGGTTGTCACGGGAGTCTTGGACAGCAACGTGATGCGCGCGCTGTTCGAGGGCTTGGTTCAGTTTCATCCTTCCGAAGACCTCACGACTCCACTTGGCTCGGCATTGGAACTCACTCCTGATGAAACTTATACCGTATGGTCTGTGAAATTGCGTCCGGATGCCAGGTGGTCGAATGGAGATCAAGTCACCTCAGAAGATTACGCGTTCGCGTATGAGCGTATTCTCACTCCTGATCTCGCTGCGAAATACGCAGAGATGCTCTATTTCGTAGAGGGTGCAGAAGCTTTCAATAAAGGTGAAACGAAAGATTTCTCAACGGTTGGAATTCAAATCATCGATCAAGAAAATTTCAAAATCAAACTCCGCGGACCCACTCCGTATTTTAAAGAAGTCCTAAAACATTACACGTGGAATCCAGTGCCCAAACGCGTCGTGTTGAAGCATGGAGAAATTGGAATGATAGGCAATCCGTGGTCGAAAGTGGAAAACCACGTCAGCAATGGGCCTTTCAGACTCAAATCATTCCGCCGCAATGATCATGTCGAGGTAGAACGGAATCCGTATTACTGGGATGCGAAAAATGTAACGCTTAACGGCATACGGTTTTTACCGGTTTCCAATCCATTTACCGAGGCGCGCATGTTTCGCGATGGTCAGATCCATGTGACTTATTCCGCGCCAAAAGAGGTTGTGGATATGATGAAGAAAAAAAATCCTGAGGTTTTACGTCAAGAGCCTTACTTTGGAACGGATATCCTCCGGTTCAATAACAAGAGAAAACCCATGGATGACGTCAGGGTGCGCCGCGCCCTCAGCATGGCGTTGGATCGCGATGCCCTTTGTAACAATATCTACAGCGGCTATAAACCTACCTACGGACTCACGCCGCCAACTGATGGCTACCAGCCACCGCGTCTTGTAAAGTTTGATCCGGAAGAGGCTAGAAAACTTTTAGCCGAGGCGGGCTTTCCAGGTGGCAAAGGATTTCCCAGGCTCAAAATGTTAGTTTCTTCTCGTGAAGCCGCTGCAACCATAGGCGCTGCCACACAAGCGATGTTTCGCGAACATCTGGGAGTGGAAATTGAAATCGAAAATAAAGAATGGACCGCCTATCTCGTCGCCATGCAATCCTTGGATTTTGATCTATGTTCGGGTGGTTGGATAGGTGACTACATCGATCCTCTCACATTCTTGGAAATGTGGACTCCGGGAAATGGCAACAATAACACGGGCTGGGAAAGCCAAGAGTTTTTGAATCAGATCAATTTGGCATTAAAAGTATCAGATCCAACTGAGCGGTATGCTCTATTGAGAAAAGCTGAAGAAATACTTTTGAATGACGCGCCCATGGCGCCGGTTGCGTGGCGTTCTAAAAATTATTTGATCCATCCATCCGTCAAAGGATGGGATCCGGTGCTTCTTGATTGCCATCCGTATAATGGCGTCCGCCTCGTTCAACCAAAGAAAGATTAACAGGCCATGCTCAAACTTATCATATCCCGATTTTTCCAAGGCTTGTTGACGCTTTTCGTGCTCGTTACTATTACGTTTTTTCTAGTCCGTGCTATGCCGGGAAGTCCTTACACTTCTGAGAAAGTTATTTCAAAGCATTCATTAGAACGCAGGATGGAATATACCGGCTTCAATAAGCCCATCCTAGTTCAGTATACTCGGTATTTGGAAAATTTGATTATTCATCGAGATCTTGGTGATATGTTACTTAAAGACGGGGTGAAAGTTTCTGAAATCATTCGGGACTCTTTTCCTGTATCGCTAAAACTCGGTTTGATGTCCATGGCCATCGCCTTAATGGTGGGAATACCTGCCGGTGTGATCGCGGCGGTGAAAAAAAATACACCCACGGATTTTGCCTGTCTCTCGTTTGCGATGCTTGGTATCTGCCTTCCAAGTTTTGTGATCGGGCCGTTGTTGGCGGTTTTAGTGGGACTAAATCTTCAGTCTATCAATGTCGCGGGTTGGAGTTCGCCAACCGATTGGATTTTTCCTGCCGTTACGCTCGGGATGATTAACGCCGCTTATCTTGCGCGTCTTTCTCGAGGCGGCATGATGGATGTGTTAAGCCAGGATTACATTCGCACTGCGAAAGCCAAAGGCGTCCCAGGGCATAAAATCGTCATGCGGCATGCCTTGCGTGGAGGATTGATTCCAGCCATCGCATTCATCGGTCCGGCATTTGCAGGGATGATCTCCGGCTCGTTTGTGATCGAAACGATTTTCCAAGTCCCCGGCATGGGTCAGCACTTTGTTAACGCAGTTACAGATAAAGAATACTTCCTCATTCAAGGCCTTGTGCTGTTCTACGGATTCCTCATCGTCGGAGCGAACCTGCTGGCGGATCTTGCGCAAATTGCCCTCAATCCGCGGCTGCGCTGAGATAGGTTTTTTGCAAAACCTGCATAGCGGTCGCAAGTTCCGCGTCATCTAACGGCCGCTCCCAAATCAGGAAACGCGCGATTTCTCCATCAAAGGATTCTTTGCCGGGATGCTCGATCGCATCTCGCTCTTGTCCCACTGCCATCCGCGATGGATTCGCTTTCGGGTCGACGGGGAAATCTGCTTGCGTCACGGCTTTTTTCGAACCGATGTGTAGGCTTAGCGTCGCGGTTTCATTTCCTGCAGTCATCCGTCCCGCGATGATGTGAAACTTTCCTTGTTTCAAAACAGGGCCGATGAGTTGCGGATTGTTTTGATCAAAACGTCCGAAACTGCGCCCGTTTCGTGTTCCCCACCAGACGGTGTTGTCATCGTTCAAGCATCCCCAGACACCTTCGTATTTTTCGCCGTTGCGTAGGTTTCCGAAAAACGAATTCACATCTTTCAATCCGACCCGCTGAGGATGCACGGCGATCACCGCGATCCACGTGTGGCCTTTTCCGGTGGTCAAACCGTCGAAGAAATCTTCATCTTTGCAGACGAGTTCTTGTTGGCGAAAATCAATCGAAGGCAAACCATTGATCTCGGCAGCGGATTTTCTAACAGTTGGCCTGCCGCTGCCAGCTTCTTTGCGGCCTTGATCTTGTGGCACGAAAACCAATTCCGTTTTGATGGGTGCCTGATTGCGCCACGCTATCACACGATCATCATCAGCGAGTTCAATTCCTTTGGCGGCATCCAAATCCAGGATCAGATTTTTCGCAGGCAAAGAAATCTCTTCGGCGGGATGAGCCGCGGCGAAGCACAGCCACGGTGTGAGTGCCGTGGTGATGACGATTTGGAAACGCATGGCTTATAGTGTCTGTCAAAATACCGCGTGAGTAAATGGATTCTTGGGGCAGGATTCCCCAAGAACGGCCTGGGGCTGGAATCCCCAGCCACTATTCAATGTGCGCCGACTTTTATTAAAGACTCTACATCAGTTGCGCACCGGCCTCTGCGAGTTCGGAGCGCTCGCCGCGGTTGAGTGCGACGTGTGCCGTGAACGGCTGACCTTTCAAGCGGTTGCGGGTGTAAACGAGACCGTTGCTGCGGCTATCGACGTATGGATTATCGATCTGCGCCGGATCTCCCACCAACACCAACTTCGAATCCCGCGACATCCGCGTGACGATGGTTTTCGCTTCCTGTGGGGTGAGTTGCTGAGCCTCGTCCAAGATGAAGAACCGATTCGGAATCGAGCGACCGCGGATGTAGCAGAGCGCTTCGATTTCCAAAATGCCTTGTTCCATCAAAATTTCGTAAGGCTTTTTAGCTGCCAGACCGTTTGCTGCAGGTTTCTGCTGTTTGCGTTTCGGGCCAAGAGGAACGTTCGGACGCATCAGCAGATCCAAGGCGTCGTGAATCGGTTGCAACCATGGGCGCATTTTCTCATCGAGTGAGCCCGGCAAGAAGCCCAACTGATCACCCATGGAAACGACCGGACGGCTGACGGTGATGCCGTTGTATTTGCGATTGAACATTTCATGCAGGCCGGCAGCAACCGCGACCAAGGTTTTTCCTGTTCCTGCATGACCGTAACAAGTCACCAAAGAAATATCAGGATTGAGCAATGCATCGATTAAGCAGCGTTGACCGAGATTGAGTGGTTTTAAAGTCGTGCCATCTGGGATTTTCAGGACTTCTGGAATATTTAATCTAACAAATTTCCCATCGAACTGTAGCCGTGCGGGAATAGTTTGCTTTTCGCCGCAGCAAAGCAGCACATACTCATTAATGGAGACGTTTTCGTATCTATCCTGTTCCAGCTCGATTTCACCACTGCTGGCGAAACGATGCAGCTCTGATGCATCTACTTCCACGCGTCGCACATCGTAGTTAGAAACCTCACGTGCATCGACTTTGTCATTGAGATAATCCTGACACTCAATGCTAACAGCGCGCGCCTTGAGCTGGAGGTTGATGTCCTTTGTGACCAGCGCAACTTGTCCGTCGGGGTTGTGTTGCCTAAGTAGAAAACATGCGGCGAGAATGCGGTGATCGACTCGCTCACGATCTGGAAAGATCCGATAGAACTGCTTGAGTTGCTCGGAGTTGTCCGGGCAGCTAGTTGGATCGTAAATCACTAAGCGAATCGTGCCGCCACCGACAGTTGGAACTCCGCCTGTCACGGATGCTGCCGTAGAAAAGATATCCGTCAAACGGCGGTGGACACGGCGGGCGTTTGCGCCGCGCTCGGTTTGTTCGCTTTTGAATTTATCGAGCTCCGCGAGCACATCGACGAGGATGCAAATATGGTTTTCTTTAAACCGCTCCAAACAGCCCGGATCATGAAGGAGGACATTGGTATCGAGCACATAGTTTTTCCCCATTTGTGAGGGAGCTTTGAGGCCGAATTCTTCCACCGCTTTGTTCGTCGCGCGGCGGGTTTTGCGAATAGTTGTCGTAGGTGCTGTAGCGTTGGATTGATCAAACAGGGCGGGTTGCATGGCCTCGGTGGTAGGGTTCATGGGGTTTCAGATAATGGGTGGAGTTAATATCGGCTGGAAAAGTTCCGGGGTCAGTGCGTGAGGTGTTCGACTCAAACGAGGAAGAACCTTTGGAATCAGAAACGATCCCAGCTGCGCCATCAAATGGCGGCCCACTGACTACACTTTTAATCAAGATAACTTAACTATCGATAAACTCGTCGAGATGACAATCGTTAAATGAATCAGGCCTGAATTTTTCAATCCAGGCCTGATGGTTAAATGGTTTTCAGCATTAGGCGCCGGCTGATTTCACAGCTTCGAGCCAATCTGTATCATGATCACCGGGAAGACCGAGATCCATCCGGCGACGGTAGTTTAAATAAGCGGAGTGCGCGATGGCCTCATAACTGGCGGATGTTTTCTTGGCTGCTGGCTTCTTAGCAGCGGTTTTCACGGCCTTTTTGGCAGCTTTTTTAGCTGCTTTCTTGGCAGGAGCTTTTTTCGCGGGGGCGGGAGCAGCAGCTTTTGGGGCGGCTGCCTTGGTGGTTGATTTCTTGGCGGGCATAATAAATATTCAGGTTGATTGGGGATAAGCACGATTGATGCCGTGAGTGGCATAAATCGATTTTTCCGAGATTGCCAGCCCGTTTTCATCGTTTATGATGACAATTATGGAACAGGAATTTCGTTGGAGCTCGGCGCGTGATGCCGAGAGTTACCGACTCTCAGGTCCCGATCATCTCGGGCGCTGGGCGACGGTCGCCATGATCTTGTCGATTTTGCTCCATGTGGTGCTGTTTTTTTCCCTAGATCAGGTGAAATTCGCATTCGGGATCATGAAAGCTGGGGATCTTGTGACGGCACCCATCGATATCAGTCGGGTCGAGGTGAAACCATATGTCGAATCTCCTCCGCCTACGGAAACGGTAATCACTCCGCCCAATGAGACTGCGGCCCTCTTGGATGAGATCGATTTATTGGATATCTTACCCAAAGACGTAGACATCGATATCGCTCCAAATGTCGATCCCCAATACGCGCTCAAAATGTCCAATCCGCTCGCCAGCGGCGAGGTGAATGAGAAGGTGAATGAAATCTCTTCTAAATTCGATCTTGAAGCGAATCTCCCAGATTTCGGCAGGATGACGACCGAGCTCCAACCAGCAGCTGTTGGCCAGATTATCGTCGATCCAGGCTCGGTCAAAGTGGATGATGGCGAGATGGCTAATTTTACTGATGAGCTGATCAAGAAAGGCAACAATGGACTAGTCGATCAGGGGAAGCTGGATGGAGTGGAATCCCTCGATCAGTTGTTAAATCTACCGGAGAATTTACTGCTTTCTAAAAAAACACTTCTGCCAAGCGATTTGCTTTTTGAGTTCAATCGCGCCGATCTAAGAGAGAACGCAAAAGTCGGTTTGATGAAACTCGCTTTGCTGATCGATAAAAATCCAAGCCTGTATTGTTGGATTGAGGGACACACGGATTTGATTGGATCGGGAGAGATGAATTTTAAATTATCCGAGCGTCGAGCGGAAGCGGTGAAAACGTATTTGGTGAAATCCATGCGTATGGATCCAGAGCGGATTTTCACACGCGGCTTTGGTAAAACTCAACCACTCATCATCGAGGGAGATGCGAATGCTCAGGCCTCTAACCGACGCGTCGAAATCCGTATGCGTCAGACACCGCCGCCTAAGGGTGAAATCAAAGTGCCAAGAGCTAAGCCGATCGATATAGAACCTGAGCCAACACCTGAGCCTCCGAAAGCCGTTTTAGTGAAACCCAATTTAAGAGCTATTCCCGTAGAGGAGCCAGAGCCACCTCGGGCGGAGCCAGTCCCTCCGAGAGCAGAAATCGTTCCCCCTCGCGCTGAGCCGATCGAAGAAGAAGTCATCGTTGATCCACCAAGAGCTGTCCCTATTGAGCCGTGAATCTCGTCCCGCAATCTTTACTTGGCCTGTCGTTTTCCGAGATCGAATCCGCACTCTCCGATGCTGGAGTTTTGACTCATCATGCCAAAGCTCTCTGGCGTGCAATACATCGCGATCACGCGCTCGACCTAACAGAAATCGATTTTTTGCCGCCTCTAAAAAAGTGGGTTGAAGCATATGTCGGAACAGGGAAGGCGTATTTCATCGATGCGCCCGAACAGGATAATGAAATCCATAGCAGCGATGGACTGACGCGGAAGTATCTTCTGCGTCTCAACGACGGGCAGGTTATCGAAACTGTGCTGATGGGATACGACGGGCGCTTTACTGCATGCCTCAGTTCTCAGGCCGGTTGTGCGATGGGTTGCGTGTTTTGTGCCACTGGACAAATGGGGTTCGTTCGTCATCTAACAGTTGGTGAAATCGTCGCTCAGATCCGCCACGTCAGGCGGATGTTGGCGCATAGCCATCCGCATCGCCGCCTGCGTAATATCGTCCTGATGGGTATGGGCGAGCCGCTGCACAATTACGAATCCGTCATGAAAGCGATGGATATTGTTTCCGACGCCAGCGGCTCATCGATAAGTCCGTTAAAAATCGCAATCAGCACAGTCGGTCTCGTTCCTAACATTTTACGCATGGCGGAAGAAAACCGACCCTATCGCTTAGCGGTCAGCCTGCACGGATCAACTGAAGAAGAACGCTCCGCCTTGGTGCCAACCAGTAAGAAATGGAATCTCGAAAGCCTGATCGGAGCTTGCAGAAGCTATTGTGAAACGACCGGCAAACGGATCTTTTTTGAGTGGACCTTGATCGCCGGAAAAAACGATTCACCGGAAACCGCCGAGAGACTCGCCGCTTTGTTAGAAGGCATCGATAGCCACGTAAACATCATCCCGCTGAACCCAACCAACGGCTTTGCCGGTGCCGCCAGCGAAACCGGAGCAGAGTTTCAAAAAATCATCCGCAGATCCGGCATTCCCTGCACCTTCCGCCAACGCCGTGGGATCGATGTCGCAGCTGGCTGTGGAATGCTCAAAGCCGAAAATCTAAAACGGGGGTCGAAGGTCGTTTAGACTCTCGCAATCATTAAAAAACTCCTAGTAAGCATTATCCTAAGTTATGTATAATGCTTCGCCCAGCGAGAGTAACGATGTGGTATTAGATTATTGTTAAGCATGAAAAGCTCCATTCATATCGTGACTATTAATCCAAATGCGCTCAGGGATTATTATGTGATTTCGAAACTTGCGACTCACTGGCGCCAGTGGGGGTATATGATCACGGCAGGTCCGGCTGACGCACTTTCTGGGGGACTTGGGATCATGCACATAGATCGTACCAAGGTGAAACCTAAATTGGTTCCGGAGACAACACTGCCAGTTTTGAACCGGCAGGTTCTGGATATTTCCAAAAATTTATTCTCCACCTTGCGGGTGTATCCGGAGGACGCATGGACAGGCCCTGTGATCATTAAATCGATTCTAAATTTTTTTGGTTCACCGGAGTGGGATGCATCTCGACCCGGATTTTTCGAGCGCAAGCGGCGTGAGATTGCACAAAGATCATGGAGGTTGGCACGGATGTTACCGCAGCAAGATTATCCAGTGCTGAATAGTATTGCGGCAGTGCCCGGTTGGGTTTGGAAACGCGAGGATCTCATTGTGGAGCGCTTTATGCCAGAACGAGATGGGGATCTATATTCGATCCGTGGTTGGTTGTTCTTTGGGGATCGCGGCTATGCGTATCGCCTGTTTTCAAAAAGTCCCATCGTTAAAGTGGGCACGACGATTCGTTACGATATTCTTGATCATGTTCCGCCGGAATTGGAAATTCTCCGAAAAGCCCATGGCTACGATTTCGGTAAATTTGATTATGTGGAAGTAGAAGGTCGGCCGGTGGTGATTGATATGAATAAGACGCCTACGACCATCGCAAAGCCGGATAGCCCACGCTTGATAGATTTGGCGGAAGGTTTGTACAGTTTCCCTGGAATGCGTGAATCATGAGTCCTCTGCTCCCAGCGTTATCATCTGATCAACTTTATCCCGTGAATACGGTGTATATGGCGCGAACGAATTTATTCGAGACGCGCATGCTGGGGTATAACGACTTGCAGCTTGATACGGTTACTTCCGTGCTCATGGGAGTTTTGAATGGTCGTGCGTCGGTTCGTCATGAGGGAGGAGCTGGTACTGAAGTGCTCGATCTTTTTTTGAGAGCCGGGATTCAGGTGGAAGAAGAATGTCATTTGTATCAGACCGAATCAGAAGCCAGAGCACATGCGAACAGGTTGTTCAAGACAGGGCATCAATTTTTCGGACCTTATCCCTTGCCCGATGGCGATTATCCGGATTCGGCTCATTTGGTGAACCCTGATCTTTATCGCCGCCTCAATACGAAGCAAAATCTCTCGCAGCTTGTTGCCAAGGAGCATTTGACAGCTCAGAAAGTCATGACTCATGATATGTTAGATGCTTATCAGTTTTCGGGCGTGATCTGTTTGAAAGCAGCCGGAAATGCGGCAACGGGTTGGGGTTATGCCGTATTTCCTTGTCTTGATGAGGTCGCGTTAATGGTAGCAAAGGCGTGGTTCCATGAGCGCAAGGAAGACATACCTGAGGTGTTAGTTGAGGAATGGATTGATGTGGATCGTTGCTGGTGTGCCGGGCTTGCCATCAACGAGACACAGGCGGTTTGCTTTGGTGGTGCAGAGCAGGTTTTTTCTGCTCCAGGAAAGCAATCCGGCAGCATCGTGGATTCCGATTTGTGTTTTCCTGTCGAAGGGGCGTCTCTCGCCGTTCAGGCGGGTGAGGTCGCGAGGCGATTGGGATTTCGAGGGATTGCAGGTCTTGATATCGGACGCTCCACAGATGGAAGATTCATCTTGTTTGATCCAAATTTCCGTTTAGTCTCTTCCACTTCACAATTGCTTTTCCATCCTGCGGCAGCAACACGTAGCGGCTTGGCTGTGAGTCAATCCTTTCAAGCATCTCCTTCAGGTAAGTTTGATGTTGTCGCGCGAAAGCTACACGGTCCGATAGATGAAGGCTGGTTCGTGCCCACGCGATTGTTCAATGGTGAAAAGCATCCATTGAGTGACGGCAAGCATTTGGTGACCGGATTTGTGATGGGCTTGGATAGGGAGGCGGCTCAGCTAGCATGGAAGAAACTGCGGGAAAACTTGTTGGAATGATCGTCGATATTGAGATCAAATAATCCCTTGCCTCCGGTTATGTCCGCTTTACTCACATTTCTGTTTTTAGTCTAAAATCTTCCGTTGCGGGATTGAATTTTACTTCTATTCTTGGCAATGAATTATGAGTGCCGTGGAGAAAAGTGCAGCGTCATGAGATGGATGCGCATCGTTCTCGTTTCTGGCGGGTTGTATCATCTGGCCTTTGCGTTGTGGGCGATTTTGTGCCCGACGCATGCGCTGGCTTGGTTTGATTGCACAGCTCCCGGGCAGCCGATGCTGTGGCAGATGTTCGGGGTGATCTCGGCGATTCTTGGGCTCGGACTGATGATTGCTGCGAAAAATCCCATTCAGCATTGGCCGATTGTGCTGCTGGGTTTCATCGAATCCATCGTAGCAATCTCGACGATTGGCAGCGCGGTTTTCAATGAAGAGCTTCCGGCCACGGCCTTGATCATGCTCGGGGTCAACGACATCATTTGGCTACCTTTGTTCGGCCTGATTCTTTGGGCGGCGCTAAGAGCGCACACGGGAATTCCTCCGTCACGGAATCAACCTTACTCCATCGCAGAGGCCGCCGCGGTCTATCAACTTTCCGATGGCAGAAAACTAGCGGACGCATCGATGGACGCACCATTGGTGTTAGTTTTTCTCAGGCATTTTGGCTGCACGTTCACGCGACAAATCTTGCGAGGCTTGCAGGATTTGGAGCAGCAGGCGAAACAGTACAACGCGACTTTGGTGCTGGTGCACATGCTTCAGTCCGGTGAGGAAATCAACTACCTTGGGCAGAATTCGGATGTCGTCAGAATCGCCGATCCTCGCTGCGAGCTCTATCGCGCGTTCGGTTTAGGCAAAGGTGGGTTTATCGAACTCTTCGGTCCGCATGTTTGGTGGCGCGGTGCAATTGCCGTTTTCAAAGGCTGCGGGATAGGCCATCTCGCCGGTGATGGACTGCAAATGCCGGGCGCATTTGTGTTTCACCAAGGGAAAGTCATCGCTTCCCAGCCCGCACAAAGCGCGGCGGATTTGCCAAATTTGGAAGCTTTGTTTGCAGGGAAAGCAGATTTAATAAATACTTCGGACCAGAGCTGAGTAGCTCGTCTGAATGATTTATTATGATCCGACTTATCGCTGCCTGTCTCATCGCATTGGTTTTTTCTTCCTGCCTAGATAGCCACGAAGAAGTTTGGTTGAACGCCGATGCTTCAGGCACGGCTAAAGTGAAAATCAGCATCCCTCTCGCGGCTACGCTCGTTCATGGTGGAGAAAAAGGCGTGAAATCCATGGTTGTGGATTTCATGGAGGCGTCTCCAGCCTTTACAACTTATACCGTCGAGACTTCCACGAAAAAGGATCAACTTCAAATCGACGTATCCATTACGTTCAAGGATGCTCTAGAGCTGACCAATATAAATTCCGGTCCCGCATTTGATAAGCTTCCCAGCGCAGCGCGCGACTTGATCGGTTATACAAAAATAAATTTCCATGGCACGGATCTGAATTTCCATCGAAAAATCGATCTCACTCGTGCGATCCCCGGATCGGGATTCATAACCAAAGAGCAGCTCAAAGGTCACGGGCTCACGACCATCATCCACCTCCCGAAAGCCGCAACTTCCCATGATGCGCAGTCTAGCGCCGATTCTGGAGAAGTCTTAACTTGGAACACACCCATCGAACGCGCATTCCGCGAGCCGCTAAATCAATCCTTCACCATGCCACTTCCCATCCCGTGGTTCAAAGTTGTCGCAATTCTTTTGCTGATAATGATCAGCATCGGCGCGCTGTTCTACTATATTTATCGTAGATGGAAAATGAAAGCATTGCGCGATACGTGAATTGAAAAAATCACCCCAACCACTGTCTGACCGTCGCGATATCATTCTTCATCGCTTCTACGGTTTTGGCGACGACTTCGCCGCCGTTGACGTATTCGATGTGGATAGCGATAGGGATGTCTTTTGGTAGATTTTGTGAGACGATTTTTCCTGCGAGCGGGTTAACCGCGCCTTCGCCAATCGGGCAGGGCTCCCATTTCTTTCCGATCAATTTGTAGTCTTTAAAAAACACCGCGCCGATGTGTGGCTGCGCTGAGTGGAAATTCATTTCCCATGCGTTGGCTCCTTCCACGGTTGCATGTGCGAAGTCGAAGGCCATGCCGAGATGATTGACGTCGATTTCCTCTAACATCTCGACCATGTCCCAGATGGGTCCGCCAACGTAGTCTTTGCCGCGGTGGTTTTGATAGAGTCCTTGGATGCCTATTTCTTTGTTGAGCTGTGCGAGTTCGGTGAGCTGGGCTTTGAAATTCGCAACCTGAGGTTTGATGGGTTTGGTGAGATCGTATTTGAGATGTTGGAGACGGTATTTTTTGATGCCTGCCTTTGCTGCCGCGCGGAGTTGTTTATCGGCCAAACCGTTTTTATCCACGCTATCGATGCTGGATGACATGATCAGAACGCGCAGATCTTTTTTCGCGAGGGCTTCGACAAAGAGCGGTAGTTTCGCGACCATATCATCGGGCTCGATGTGTCCGCCTTTTCGTAGAGGTGCTTCGAGTCCGGCAACCCCGAGTGGAGCGATGGCTGTGGCGAGTTCATCAAAGGATAGTTTTTCCAGAAACTTGGTGAACACGGCGATCTCGCGCGTTGGGGAAGGCTCTGCGGCCATGGACTTGCTGCCGGCCATGATGCTCATTCCGGCTAGGGCTGATGTAGTGACAAAAGATCTCCGATTCATAAGGGGGAGACTAGCGTGATGACGTTCTCTGTCAAAACAAGCCGGCCGGAGGCGCGGCTCTCCGGGAAAAAGAGTGCCGCCAGGGAACCGCGGCAAGAGTGGACAAACTACCGTTGCTCCGATTAAGGCCTGGCGGGGTTCGCTTGCCAAACCTCTACGGCCCCTGACAGCGAGAGAAAACAACCGCACTGGCGGTCAACTCGCAACCCTAAACTCCACAAGGCGAATACATTTAGAGAAGAGCAACCGCGAATGAACGCGAATGGACGCTAATTTTCAGAAATGAACTAGATAATGAAATGAGTTTGGAGGGAGTCGAATACCGTTTTCAAACAGAAATAGATCATGTTCGAAATCTGATTCGCGTTTATTCGCGTCCATTCGCGGTTAAATCCGACTAAACTATATTTTCCCAAATCCGCAGTCTCAATGCCTCTGCGGCAGCGCGGGCTTCGGCTTCTTTTTTGCTTTTGCCTTTGCCACTGGCCAGCAGTTTGTCCTGCCAAGTCACCTCGGCTTGGAACACGCGTCGATGATCAGGGCCGCTTTCACTAACGATACGATAAACGGGCGCAACGGGATGGATGGCTTGCAGGGATTCCTGAAGCTCGCCTTTCGGGTTTCGCTCATCGGGGCTGTCGACCATGCCTTTGATCTCATTGGCAAACAGTCGGAGAATAAGTTCTTTGGCGGATTCCAATCCGGTATCCATATATATCGCTCCAATCAAAGATTCGAACGCATCGGCCAATGTTGAAAGCCGACGCCGGCCTCCTGTGGACTCCTCACCTCTGCCGAGCAACACATAGTCTCCGAGCTGGATCGCCATGGCGAAACGCGCCAATGCCTTACGGGATACCACACGCGAACGCAGTTTGGTGAGGTGGCCCTCGGTGGCGTCGGGAAAAAGTTTGAACAGCGCCTCGGTGACCGCGAGCTGGAGCACGGCATCGCCCAGAAACTCCAAGCGTTGGTTATCGAAATGGGGACGCTGGGACTCGTAAGCTAAGCTCGGATGCGTTAGCGCCTCAGCTAAGAGTAGCGAGTTGCGGAACTTGTATTGGATGCGGCTTTCCAGCGGTTGCATTCAGAAAATGACGGTTAGATCACTTCTTGCCTCGAACTCGGAAACAGCTCCGAAAGCGAAGAAAAAAGTGGGGTGATCGACGGGACTCGAACCCGCGACAACCGGAATCACAATCCGGGGCTCTACCAACTGAGCTACGACCACCGTTATAGGCGGGCGACACGCTTAGCCCAGCCCCGCTGCCTTGCAAAGAGAAAAATCAGCTGATTCGGTAAATTAGGCGCACAATTCAGATGGCCTCTTAGAAAGTAAGTAAGATGGGCAATAGGAAGGTTGGCCCAGCTCACACCGATCGACCGCTTGACATGAGGCCCGCACGGCGGTCAGCTTCTTCATAGGCACTGTGTGCAGTCGTGATCGCCAGATCCGAGGGGAAACGCTGTCAGATCCACCCTCCTTATGAGTCAGACTTCCAACCTTCACATCGCATCCAATATTGCCCTGCCAGCTCCTCGTGAGTTGGTTGCCGAACTCGCGCCGACAGATGCCCAGACCGAGTTCGTGAATCAATCCCGCAAGGAAATCCGAGACATCATTTTTGGTAACGATGCTCGGTTTCTGGTGATTCTCGGACCCTGCTCGATCCACGACCCAGAGGCAGGCATGGAGTATGCCGTGAAACTTGCCGCGCTAGCCCGTGAGCTGTCCGATCGCCTCTGCATCGTGATGCGCGTCTATTTTGAAAAACCCCGGACCACCGTTGGCTGGAAGGGTTTGATCATGGATCCGCATCTCGATGGGAGTTGCGACATCCCGGCTGGGCTGCGCATCGCCCGGAAAATTCTGCGAGACGTGCTCGACCTGGGGCTTCCCACAGCGACGGAGTTGTTAGACCCTATCACACCTCAATACATTGCCGATCTAATCAGTTGGAGCGCGGTGGGAGCACGCACCACCGAGTCCCAGACGCACCGGCAGATGGCGTCCGGTCTTTCAATGCCGCTGGGATTCAAGAACGGCTCATACGGCCACATCGCTCCGGCGATCAATGCGATCAAAGCGGCGATGCAGACCCAGACTTTTCTCGGCGTGAGTGAGGACGGCGTAGCCTCCGCCGTTACAACTAAAGGGAATCCGGATTGCCACATCATCCTGCGCGGCGGAGAGAGCGGCCCGAACTACGGCGCTGACAACGTGATGGAAACCATCGATGGACTCGAATCCGCAGGGCTCACACCCACCATCATGATCGACGCCAGTCACGGCAACTGCGCCAAGGATCACCGCCGCATGCCCGATGTCTTCCGCGAGATCGTGCGCCAGCGTGCAGCCGGTCGTAAGGAAATCATCGGCGCGATGCTTGAAAGCAACCTCGTCGAAGGCAACCAGAAGTTTCCCCGTCCGATTGACGAACTCACTCGCGGTCAGTCGATCACCGACGCCTGCATCGACTGGGATACCACCGAGGCTCTCCTTCGTGAGACCCATGCCGCGCTCGGATGAAGATTTGGATTCCAGTTCTCTGTCACCATCGGCATGTAGACAAATCAAAAATCAAACCGCAACAATCATCAATCGTCAATCAAATCGAACAACGTAATCGCGCCGCTTAATGAATGGATTGACTCTGCTTCGCTCCGTCCCAGCAGTCAGTCATTCTTTGGATTCAAGTTCACGATTCAAGTTTGCTTTCTCCATTTCCAAAACAAGCTCGTAAGAACGCCACAAAAGCACTGCCGTTAGAAAAAAAAGAAGAGGTGCTCCTAACCCTACTAAGAAGATGAATGCACGGGAAATATCCAGCAAGCTCTGATCAATTTCACGGTTAGACTCCAAACCGACATAGAAGGCGTCCCTGAGCTTCTTATCCGAGATTCTTTCAATCATCTTCTCATCTAATATGCGAGTCTCAATCAAATCGGGTTCGAGTTGGGTGCTGATCATGCTTTTTGTGTAAATCGCTGCACCGATCAGAAATAGACCAGTGATTGTCATGATTACAGCTGTTAGTCTTCCCCACTTGCGCAGGTCTTTATCTCTAATCATAAGGAGCGTCTTGATAACTGGATGCATAATATATTTGCCGAAACTATCTAATAGTAAGAACCCGCGGGATTAACTTCTACATCCCATCCAAAACCTGCAATCAGGACAAGGAATTTCAATCGATGAGATCCTCTAGCGCGTATTCTAGTTTGCTAAACCGAAACCCAAATCCCGCATCTAGCAATTGTTTCGGCACTGCTCGCTGGCCTTCTAACAAAGCGCCGCCGAATCCGCCGAAGGCGAGTTTCAAAACAAAACCTGGGACTGGGAAAAACACCCGCCGTCTAACAGCTTTTGCGAATTTTTGGGTGAGTTCGGCATTGGTTTCTGGATGGGGGGCGGTGCCGTTTACTGCGCCTTGGAGTTCTGGATGATTGAGGGAAAATATGATGGCGCGGCGCAAGTCATCCACGTGGATCCATGGGGTCCATTGATTGCCATTTCCTAACCGGCCGCCGATTCCTGCTTTAAATACCGTCCGCAGCTTTTCAAAAGCTTTGCCGCCGCTACCCAGCACCACGCCGATTCTTAAGCGCACTACCCGCACTCCGAGCGCTTCGGCGGGAATTGCGGCGTCTTCCCATTCTCCACAGAGCTCAGCGGCGTAGCCTTCCCCGCGCGGCGCTTGTTCGTCTAACAACTCATCACCGCGTCCGCCGTAGTAACCGACCGCTGAGGCATTTACCAAGACTTTTGGCCTGTGTTCCTCATTGAGAGACGAGATTTTTTTAACAATGTCATTCGTCACGCCAATACGACTGTCGTGAAATGCGCGCTTGTTTGCATCGGTCCAGCGTTGGTCGATGGGTTCACCGGACAAATTCACCACTGCTTCACAATCTGCAAGATCGGCATTGGCGGGCGTGGTCCATTTAGAAATCCCTGTGGCATCGCCAGTGCCTTTGCGGCTTACTCCGATGACTTCCCAGCCCTCGGAACTGAGCATGCTCGCGAGACCTTTTCCGACAAAACCGCTCGCGCCATAAATCACCACTCGTTTGCTCATGACAGAGAGATAGCGTAGATCGATCTGCTGCGCAAATGGTCAAGTTCACTATATCTGGATTCGATAATCCCTTTGGCATCAGGAAATCTAAACACCCAACATCAGAGAAATATGCTCGGCGGTCAGTTCGCCCATGGATCTGCAATCGCTGAAATCCGTGGTTCCGTGCATGCGGTTTAGATCGAACGCCAATCTGCGGACGTACTCTTCCGGTGCAATCTGTTCGCGGCGCATGATTCCGAGCAAGGAACGAAGGCGTGTAGACTCCACTTTCGCTCTTCTCGCCATCTGCGCGTGCTCTTCGTTGACGTATTGATCAATCGATTTCCGGTTCAACACTTCAAAGGCGAGTCGGGTCACGGGTCGGTTTGAGTTAAAACGAAATGCCAAATAAATGTTACCGTTGCCCTCGTAGGATTGCTGATCGAAATCGATGGGTCGGACGCGATACTGCACTTCCTCAAAGTCCGGCGTGATATCCACCACGTAGTTCACACTGCGCATATCGCCTAACAGCCGGATGAAAGAGCGCTCGGTGAATTTCGTGAACTCTTTGGCGATGCGCACTTTGTTGAGCTCGGGATTGGTTAAATAATCCCGCATGAACATGTCTCCTGGAACTCCGGCGATGTGTTCTTCGATGAGTGTGTTTCCACTCATGATGTAGTTGATCCGATTTGGAGAGAGAATATGCTCCAGCTCCAGCCCGTAGATCCGTGAGGCATCGGCTTGCTTCACGTAGAAATAGTCGGAGTTGTCGTTGAAAAGATTCGTGACCCGGATACGGAACGGCTTGGAGTTTCCGAAATCCCCGAAGTCGATCCGATCCACCATTAGATGCTCGTGTTCTTGTTCCGCGGCATCGCGACCGATTTTTAGTTCGCTGTAGATCCGGATCAACCCTCGGCGCAAATCATCGCTGACATCCTGCGGATACATGACCGTCAGCCAAAGAGTTTCACGACCTCGCGTGTCCTCGTATGACACTGCACCCGTGAAACGCGTCAAGTCCTGATAGAGATTCGGAATTTCCCGCAGCCTATCAAAGCGATATAGATACTGCCGCAGGCTAGTCGTAACCTCATACATGATCTTGCGCGCGGGAATCATTTTGGAATAGTGAAGAGTGAAATTTTTACTCTTAGCTCTTAGCTCTGGACTCTGGCCCCTTTACTCAAAGCGGCTTAGCGTAGGTGTCGCAACGGTTGTGCCAGCCTTCTTCCCAACGGGCCTCACCGCGTTCGAGTGGTGAGTTTTGAATGCGGCGTGAGAGGATGCGTTTGGCGGAGGCTGAGAATTCTTTAGCTGCCGCTGGACCGGAGCCAACCTCTTCCATGCCGCCGAGAACTTGTAACAGTCCCCAGCCTTGGCCTTTGTATTTTTCCGTCTGGCTGGTGCCGTCGCCTTTGAAATTGATGTAGTCGATCAAGGCGTAAGTGCCTTGTGAAGTTGAGGCAACTTTGTGATAGTTCGCTTGGATTTTCGAACGTTCAGTCGGCGGTGCGGCAGCGAGGATTTTTGGAAACGCCGCCCGTGAGCGCTCGACGATGAAATCCGTCTGCAAGTTCACGGTCGCTGCGAGCCAGTTGCGCAGGCCATTCATTTCAGGTGATCTGAAATCTTTGAGAAACTCAGCACGGGTGTTCCATGGGGCGTCGCCGACTTTGGCAATGGTCGGTGGGTTTGCTCCTTTGCTGTTCGCGTAGGCGATGAAGTCCGGCCAACTCTCTTTGAATTTCCCGTTGAAGCCTGAAGGATACCAAATGAAGTGCCCGATACCGAGTGAGGGAAATTCTTCGCCCACGTTCCATGCGGTGAGACCATCGACTTTTCCGCCGGATTCGTTTTGCCAGATTTTTTTACCGATGGCTGCCTTCTGAGTTTCTGTTAGGCCGCTGCTTGCCTCGCCTGCTTGAGGATTTCCCGGAACGCATGCGGATGACGCGAGGGCTGCTATTAGAATGAGATAATGCAATTTCATAAATGGATAGGGTTATAGATTAGTGGACAAGGCGTTTCTCGATGTCATCCAGCACCGGCTTGGTGTGGAGCATGAGCGGATGGAGAGCTACATGGAATGAGCGATTTTCTGCCCGATCCCAAACGGATGAATCGGTGGGAATGATGACCAGATCTAGAGGAGTGCGGTAAGAGACGATGGGAATGTCCTTCAATTTGTTTTCTGATGCTTCGAGTTTATGGAGGAACTCACTGCCCGGGCGCATTTGTTGGGCGCCTTTAGTTGGGTAAGCGTGCGCGATTTTGGTTCCGTGATGCGGAGTGGAAATGGTCATGAACGTTTCACAGCGATCCGCACCGCCGAGTTCCTGTAAGTAGTAACGCGAAACCAATCCCCCCATGCTGAACGCGACAAGTCCGAATGGTTCTTCCGTGCCGAATTCTTGATCAATGTCGCGCTGCAAACCTTGGGCGAGATTTTCTAAACCGCCCCTACCGTCGGCGGGCTTGAGTTGTGGCACGTAACATTCGATGCCGTGATATTCGAGACGCCTCTTCAAGGAATCGAAGGCTTTACCGTCTTCAAAAATTCCATGAACCATGACGACCCGCTCGACCTTGGGTTTCGCAGGTTGGGGATGGCAGGAAACGGCAGTCGCGCAGATGCCGGTGAAAAGTTGGAAAAATCGTGCTGTAATCATGATGATTAGCCGGGAGGCCATGTGAGTTGTCTGCCTCCCAGTAAGTGGACGTGGAGGTGAGGGACGGTTTCTCCGCCGTGGGGGCCGTGATTGATGACGGTGCGGAAACCCGTTTGATCGATTCCGAGCTCGCGAGCCACTTTCCCAGCCGTGAGCAAAAGATGGCCGAGAATTTCCTGATCCGCTGGGCCGGCTTCGCCGATTCTGGGAATGGGTTTGCGCGGGATAATCAGTATGTGAGTGGGGGCTTGAGGAGAAATATCCCTGAAGGCACAACAAATCGCATCATGGTGGATGATGTCCGCTGGGATCTCGCGGTCATAGATTTTTTCAAAAAGCGTCTTCACGTTGCAGTCAGAATAGCGGCAAACGCGGGCATCGCAAGCTTAGGGAATGTTATCAGTTTAGGTTCATCCGCCTTGCAAAAGAGGGTGAAAACGATTTAGGCAACGGGGTGCCGATGACCCAAAGCCGCAAATCCAATCCAGGATCATGGAAGAAAACCTTCCTCAGGGGGGTGCTGCTATGTGCCGGATCCGTGGCAATTTTGCTACCTGCGTGGCTCCCGAACAAGCCGGGAGCGCCTATGGAGCGTGGCACGGTTGAACTGTTACAGGCAGCTTTGCTCGCGACATCTACGGCAGTGATGCTAGGGGCAATGGCGCACTCCGGTCACCGGCGCTGTATTTGTCGGGTGCTCGCATTTGGCTTGGCGGCGGCATTGGTTGGTGAGCTTGAGGATTTCATTTCTGGAATCATGAAGTGGCCTTTTCCCGATGTATGGGTGATTGGGCTGCTGGTGCTGATGGCGCTCATCACCGCCGCTCGGCATCGGTATGTCATGTTGAAATTTTTCTCCACCCTGGGACATCATGCAGGCGCAGGGTTCATAGGCGCGGCGCTGTTGATCATCTATGTCTTCAGTCGCGTGATCGGTACACAACAGTTTTGGCAGGCTTCTATGGGGGATGCAATTTCTCCGGAGATCCCCAAAATTTGTAAAAGCTATCTCGAGCTGCTAGCGTGCTATTTTATTTTCGTTGGATCGATCGGACTGGCGATCACGCTTGGTAGGAGAGAGGAACTGGATTAGATGGCTGCGGGTTTTGCAAAAAGACTGAGTTGGAGACTGGAGGCTATCGGGTATTCGCTAGTGTCGGCAATCATGCGGCTGCTTCCTGCGGAGTATGTGTTTCGGTTCGGTGAGTTGATCGGTAAGTTACTCTGGCCTTGGATGAGGTCGCGCCGCGCCACCATTATAAGAAATTTCAGAATTGCCTGTGCGCCAATTGAGTTTGAAGAAGCCGAAAAAATGGCTCGCGAATCATTTATTCGGAACATGGCGAATTTGCTCTGTTCTTCGTTATCTCTCAGAGCAAAAAAAGGGAAAATCGAAGATATACTTACGATTGAAAATCCAGAGATGTTAGAAATGGCTTATTCAAAAGGCCGCGGAATAGTGATCTTACTCGCACATATGGGAAACTGGGAATTGCTTACCAGTTTAAATCATTTTCTCCCAAAAGGCGCGAACAGCGGCGCGTTTTATCGTCCCTTGAATAATCTCATTCTCAACGAACGAGTTTTAAAAATGCGAGAAACAGACGGCACTCGCTTGTTTTCCAAGCGAGACAGCTTACATCAGGTCGGTGGATTTTTGAGAGACAACGGAGTGATCGGTATTCTGGCGGATCAGAGAGCAGGCTATCAGGGTGAGATAGTACAGTTCTTTGGGCGACTAACAAGGGTAAGCCCGTTGCCGAGTTTGTTAGTGAGACGATGCAAGAGTGAGGTGCTCGCGCTCTCCCTGCGGACAGTAGCTCCAGGGAAATGGAGCGCACGATATCATCAGGTAGAAAAACCGTATCATTCAGAAAGCTGCATGAAAGCGTTAGAAGAGGCGATGAAGGTTTCGTTGATTGATGTTTTTTGGCTACAAGAACGCTGGAAAGTTTATTTGGGCAAAGGAAACACCATCATGCAATGGCTTGATAAAGATAATCTGCGTGGGAGTAAACCTCATCGGGCCATGGTGTGGCTGGGGGCGAATGAGGAAAGACATGAGCTTCCTGCGGATTTCCTGCACGGTGATGTGGAGTGGGAATATATCACCGGCAAGCATCCTCAGGAGCTTGCGGCAATCGATCGTTCCAAGCCTCTTCCTGTGGATTTTATCGTCACTACGCAGATAAATCCGGAGTTGCTGCGATCCGCGAAAGAGTTGGAAATCCCAGTGCTGAGTTATCCGGATTTCAAAATAGCTCACCAGTGACCTGCTGGGTGGTTTTGAAATGCAGCTTCGCGAATTTGCCCAATGCATCCGCTCCGTGAGTTTCCACAAGAGTTTTTCCAGCTGCTACGACCGCAGCTGATGCTCCGAGCGGAATTTTGAAACCGACCTTTTTTGTCGCGGCATCCATCCAATCGATGAAGCGCTCGCGGGCAAGAATGGATGCGGCGGCCACGGCGGTGTCGGACTCGCCTTTGGTGCGTTGATCGAGAGTGAGCGTGATGTTTTTTTGCTTCAAGGCACGCTGCAAAACCTCGGCTTTGGCAAATTGATCGGAAAGCGCTCGCGGGCAGTCTGGGCGTTTTCTAACAAGTTCTTCAATCACCGTGGCGTGACCCCATGCGAGCATTCTGTTGAGGTTTTTGAAGGACGCATAGAGTTCGTTGTATTTCTCCGGGCGGAGCGCGATGATATCGAACTCGATTCCGGGCGTTGCCTTGATTACGGCCGCAAGCTGGCGAATTTTCGCTGGCGTGGTAATTTTTTTCGAATCCGTAATCCCAGCTTTGATCAGGCTGCGCGTGATTTCCGCATTCGTGTAAACCCCGGCGATAACCAGCGGACCGAAGAAATCGCCCTTGCCGCTTTCATCGATCCCGAAGTGTGGGGCAAAATGCTCGGGATCGTTGATTTCCTCGTAACCTAATTTCGCCTCGCCAAGCACCAAAGGCTCCAGCGTGAAGCGGATGAAATCTTCCGTGTCTTTCCCCTGAATCAGAACCTTTGGCCCTTTCTCGTAAACGCTGATGTTTAGCTTGCTCTTCTTTCCCGCAAAAATGGTATACGCCTTTTCGACAAACTCAAAACTCTGCTCTACGAGAATCTCGCGGAGTCTGCTCACTTGTGCGGCAGTGAGGATTGTGGTGTGGGAAGTCATTATTTTTTACTCGTCAGTTGGCAGTTTGGTGTAGAGAGTTCAACAAACATTTATTGATTATGAAAGCATTCATTCCCCCATGCGCAGTCGCTATCGTCGCTTCCCTAGTTGTAGCCTATAACCCTGCAAAAGAACAACCACCTGGTGGCGCTGTTGAGAAAATCACAGCATCGATCCCGGCTGAGGCTTATGCAAAACCTAAAAAACCACGTAAGTTGTTGGTGTTTTCCCGGACCAATGGATTCCGCCATCAATCGATAGTGACGGGTAAGATTGCGTTGGAGGAGATGGGTAAAAAAACCGGCGCATATGAGGCGGTCATCAGCGATGAGCTTTCGAATTTCGAAAAAGACAAGATCAGCAAGTTCGATGCGATCTGTTTCTTGAGCACGACCATGAATCCATTCGCACCTTTCAAAGAAGAATTGGGCAAAATGTCAGAAGAAGAGAAGGCGGCAGCAACGAAATACGAGCTTGAGCTCAAAGAAAACCTGATGGCGTATGTCAAAGCGGGCGGTGGTTTTGTAGGTATTCACGCCGCGACTGACACGTTTTACGAATGGGCGGAGTATGGCGAAATGATCAATGGCTACTTCGATGGCCATCCGTGGGGTGCAGGTTCACAGGTCAATATTTATGTCGAGCCAGGTCAGGAAAAGCACCCGTTGGTGGCGATGTTCAATGGTCAGCGCTTGGATTTCAAAGAAGAGATCTATCAGTTGAAAGCGCCTTACGATTCATCCAAAGTGCACATGTTGTTGCGTCTCGATCCGGAAAAATCCGCACAAGTGAATGGCAAGAAGCGTGCGGATAACGATTACGGAGTTGCGTGGGCGAGAAACTGGCAAAAAGGCCGCGTGTTCTACTGCTCAATTGGCCACAACCACGAGATGTATTGGAATCCGGAAGTGCTGCGTCACTACTTGGCTGGTATCCAGTGGGCGATCGGTGACTACAAAGTTGAGCTCGCGGCAGGCAAGTAAACTGATACTTTCTTGTCCTGAGCTCTTTGTGGCTAAACTGTTTCATGGCTCTATTGAGCTATGATTAAAATTCCTCCATTCTTGCGTCTTGCGTCTTCAAGTCTCGCGTCTAAAAGTCTTCTGACTTTACCATGGAATATCCGCTCACCTCAGCCACCCGCCTCACGCTTCCTAACGGCCTCACCTTGATCCTTGATCCCGATCCGTCGGCTCCCGTCATTTCCGTGCAGGCATGGGTCGCCACCGGAAGTATTCACGAAGGAGAAAAACTCGGTTCCGGGCTCTCGCATTTCTTGGAACACATGGTATTCAAAGGCACCCGCGATTTCTCCGCCGATGAACTTGCCCAGACCGTCCAAGCGGGTGGGGGACATTGGAACGCCTACACCACGTTTGATCGCACGGTTTATTACATCGATGGACCCGCACACTCGCTCGATTCCTTTCTGAAATGTTTAACAGGTCTGGTGTTTTATCCCATAATCCCCGAAGCGGATTTTGAAAATGAAAAAGACGTCATCCGTCGCGAGATCGATATGGGCTTGGATGATCCGGATAACGCTTCAACCCGTTTGCTTTTATCTACTGCGTTCACCGTAGATGCGCGCCGCTATCCAGTCATCGGTCATCGCCATTTGTTCGATGAGATTTCATACGCGGATCTGAAAAACTACCATCGCAACCGCTATACTCCGGACCGCATCCACATGGTGATCTCTGGCGATTTCGATCCCGCGCAAGCCACAGCCCTTGTCACTTCTCTAACAGAAGACTGTCGCATCGTCTCCGGACCGGAGCCACACATCCAGTGCGATCCCCAACAACTCGGCCCGCGTGAAGATTTTGAAAATTTCGACGTCCCGACCAGTCGCTTGTGTTTGTCATGGAAAACGCCCGCACTCGGCCATCCCGACGTCCCAGCCTACGATATCCTCGCGGCGATCCTCGGCCGCGGCCGCTCGTCCCGCCTTCACCGTACGCTTCGTGATCAACGCGAACTCGCGCTCGAAATCTCCGCATGGACTTGGACCGGTCCCAACGAAGAAGGCCTGTTCGCCATTTCCGCAGAAGCTCATCCGGAAAAACGCGATGAACTCAAAACCGCTATCCTCGACGAACTCTTCTACCTGCCATCCACCGCACTCGATGACGAAATCACCAAAGCGAAACGCCAAACCGCTACCTCACAGTTCCGCACCCTCACTTCCGCATCCGGTCGCGCATCAGACCTCGCCTCGAACTGGCACGAAGCCCGCGATCTCAATTTCACCCGCACTCACCTCGCCGAAATCAACGCGGTCACCGCAGCCGATATCCGCCGCGTCTGCCAGAGTCTAACAGAAAATATACTCACCTACACCTCGCTCGATCCATTGGGAGTCGCGCCAAAAGCCACCAAGAAAAAAACCGCCCTCAACCAAACCGAGATCACCACCCACACTTTATCCAATGGCCTGCGCATTGCTTTGTTGCCGGATCATCGCGTGCCGCTGATCCATTTCCAAGCAGTCATCGGCGCCGGCCTGACTTCGGAAAACTCCTCTAACAACGGCCTGAATCAGCTCCTCGCCTCCACCCTCACCAAAGGCACCATCTCGCGCTCTGCGGATGACATCGCCCTCGGCTTGGAATCGCTCGGCGCATCCATTTCCGCTTCTGCCGGCAACAACGCCTTGCTCCTCCAAGCCGCCGGACTCGCCATCGATGAAATCACCATTCTCGAAATTTTTTCCGACGTCCTGCTCAATCCATCTTTCTCCTCCGCTGCGATCGCCCGCGAAAAAGCCTCACAAATCGCCGCGCTCGAAGAAGCCCTCTCCGATCCGCTGCATACCTGCTTCGCTCAACTCCGCTGCACCCACTTTTCCGGAAGCGGTTACGGCCTCGACTCGCTCGGCAGCCTCGATTCCCTAACAAAAATCGAACGCCTCGATCTCGTCGCGCATCACTCCCGCCATTTCAATGCCTCCAACCTCACCCTCGCCATCGCCGGCGATTTCGATCCGGATCACATGATCGCACGTATCGAAGCCCAGCTCTCCTTTCTCCCAGCCGGACAAGTATGGAAAGCCGGGTTTTCTAACATTTCATTGGGACACTCCGCCGAAGTTACCTTACCGAAAAAGCAAGCCGTCCTCGCCATCGCCTATCCCGGCAGCGACATCGCCGGCGAGCACCGCCACGCCCTCGCGTTTCTTCAAGAATACGCCTCGGACATGGCAGGCCCCTTGTTCGGACGCATCCGTGAAGAACTCGGCCTTGCCTATCGCGTCGGCGCCAGCCAATTCCTCGGCTACGACACCGGCCTGTTCTTCTTCTACCTCGCCACATCTCCCGACCAAATCGATCTCGCCCGCACAGAGCTCCTGCTCGAAATCGAAAAAATCGCCCAACACGGCATCCCTGATGAAGCGTTCGAACGCGTCCGCTCCACCGCCCTTTCCGGACTCGCGATTCAACAACAATCTCCGTCATCCAACGCCCGCCACGCTGCCTTAGATCTCCTCTTCGGCAACCCCGCAAACACCCATCGGCTCCTACCGGATATCTATGCAAGCCTAACTCCAGAGCAGGTTCGCGAAACGGCGCAGGTGCTCTTCAGTGTGGCACCCACCACTTCTCTTGTGCTTGGCAATAGCTAGCGCCATATGGAATAGGAAATCATCGAGTGGTTCCTGCTTTTATCAAAACGGAGAGAGGAGGAAACGGAGGACACGGAGAAGATGAAATGGTAGGGCGGCATTGCCAAGGCCGCCGCGCGAAGCGGGGACCTGAGCAAGGAATCGATAGACGAATCATTTCATTTGCTGGATAGTCATGACACATGCAAGAGCCTGAACATGGAGAACCGACTTCCGTTTTTAATAAAATACGGAAACGTTTTCCCAAGCGTTTGTTTCATTGGGGAGTCGTTTTTTTGATCATGGCATGGATTTGCTCGGTGCCCATACAAGTATCCTTAGAATTTCAATCCAAAGGCAGCCCCCCACAGTACTTAATGTTTGGGCATGGATCGATTGGCATCATTACAGACCATTATTCCACCTGTACTCTCAATCGCGTTGTTTTAAATAAACCTGAATTTCTCTGGTCAAAACCCAAGTATCGAAGTCACGGAAAATACCTATTTCGTTCCTTTTTTGGACGGACAATAGTTGATTTCCACAGTGGTATAAATCTGGTTTTTCCAATTGTTGGCTTCATATGGATTTGGCTGCTCGTTGGATGGATGCGTCATTTCAAAAAAACGCATGTGGATGAATGTGACGAGCGTCCGACGCAACTTGCACGTTGGGCAATTTCAAGCTTATTACTAGTATTTGTTTTTATATCAGAGCGTGGATCAAGACGCGATAGCGACTATGCGGAATGCGTAATGAAAATAAGAAATATCCAACAAGCCATTCGGGGTTATCAAGGAATGGAAAATCAATGGACCGATGATTTAATCCCATGGAATGAGATCATCGGGGCTAAGAAGTTTTTGCCCGTTGATCATAAAAGATGCAGTCGCGGCGGTAATTATCGGCTGATCACCCACTTTCCGGAAATGGGTGTTCTTGCCGCAGAATGCCGCGACCCAGATCATCAGAAGAAATTTAAATATAAGGATACCTCTACCTGGTAAGTAATTTTCATACTAAGCAAGTATTTCCAATAGCAAATATTCACAGCTTGTAAGAAACGTTTCCTTTTTCATCGATCTCTAGGGCATTGGTGCGTTGGAGTTCGGCGATGATTTTTTCGGCTTCGGTGTCGGGTTTGTCTTTGCCGCTGAAATTGCGGGCGTAAGTGATGAGAGTCTTGTTCTTTTTTGGGCTATTCGTCGCAGATTTTTTCAAACTATCTAACATTTTTTCTGCGGCAGCGGATAGGGAGGTTTTTGTGGGTGCAGGGGATGGTTTCGCGGGAGGTTTTGCGGCTGGGGCCGGTGCGGCGGGCGCGGATTGCAGGCTCAGCGCGGTCCAATCGGGATGGCGCTTGGCTTTAATGTTTTTGGATTTTAGGAGATCGACTAAAGCATCGAAGCCGGTGTCTTTGCTGATGATGTGGAAATGGGCTTTGGGTTCCGTGAGCACGGCTTGTCCAAGGTGATAGGCGAGCACGAAGTCCAACGCATTTTTGCCGGCCTTTGGGCTGCGGATCATTTGCACGGTTTGGGCATGTTCCAACAGGCATTCGACAACGGCGATATCGAGTTTTTTATTCTGCGGTCCGAGAAACAAATAGAGTCGCAGGTTTTTACTGGCAACGACTGAACAATCGACCGTCTTCACGTTTTCAAAATCCACAAACACATGATTGACCGGCGAGTGTGGAGGGATTTCGGTGTGCATAATACGTCATACTCCAGCGAGATTTGAAGAGAGGCGCAAGGGAGAAGACATAAGAGAGGAAGAGATAAGGTTTCTCAAGTGGAGCGCGGGTCAACAGACGCCCGCATTAAATAAAAAACCTGTATGGAGTAAAGCGGGCCCGTTTTAAGGTGGGGGGGCACCCGC
>JANPEG010000009.1:0-11361 GCA_031431855.1 Akkermansiaceae bacterium
GCAGAATGGTTTGGGCTTTTTCCGCTGGCGGCGTGACCTTACACCGCCGCCGCTCACCCTGCCCGCGCAACAAACCCTCATGCTCCAATTGCGCCACAGCCGCGACAATCGTCTTCGGACTCACCGCCAATTCCTTCGCCAACCGATTCACCCCCGGCAAGGTATCACCCAACGAACCCGCCAAAATTTCCTCACGTAAATGCGCCGCAAGTTGCTCAACAGCCGTGAGTGATCGGAAGGGTTTCATGACTTCCATAGCTGTTACCCGAGCGGTAACAGATGTCGAGTGGTAAAGAACCCATCGTTGAGAGATTAGATATTTCGTTGCCAATCCCACCCAACCACGCCTAGTTTCCCTCTCCCAAAGCAGAACATTCATGAACATCGCCGTCGAAAAACAGCCAAAATGCATCGCCATCCTCAACGTTGAGGTCCCATCCGCCGATGTCGCAGCTAAACGCGCATCCATCACCTCTACCTATGCTTCTCAGGCAAAACTCCCTGGCTACCGCCCCGGTAAGGCCCCTAAGGCCGTGATCGAGAAACGTTTTGGAAAGCAAATTTCCGAAGAACTCACCGAGTCCTTGTTCGGTGCAGCCTGCGATAAAGCCCTCGAAACCGAGAACCTCAAAGTCCTCGACTTCGGCTTCCCTGACAACATCAACGAACGCCCAGACGGCTCGATGGCCTTTGAAACCCGCCTCATTCTCGCACCAGAATTCACTCTTCCCAACTATAAAGGCATCGAGATCAAAGCGCCTTCCACGGAAGTCACCGATGAGGAAATCAACACCCAACTCGAAAGCATCCGCGAGCGCCTCGCTGAATTCGAAGACGTCACCGACCGCGCGATCCAGAACGACGACATTGCCGTGGTTGATTTCACCACCACCCTTGATGGCGTTTCGCTCACCGAAGCCATCGGCGAAAAAGGCCAATACCTCGCCAAACGCGACAATCATTGGCTCCCCGTCAAAGAAGGTTCTTTCCTTCCCGGCTACGCTGAGCAACTCGTCGGTTCAAAGACAGGCGATCAAAAAGACGTCACCATCACCCTCGACGACGCATTTCCTTTCGAAGAACTCCGCGGCAAAGCCATCGTCCTGCACACCACCGTGCAAGGCATCAAAGCGCCGAAACTCCCTGAGTTGAACGATGAATTCGCCGAAAAACTCGTTCCCGGAAAAACCCTCGACGAGATCAAAGCTATCATCCGCGAGAACATGGGCATGGAGAAAACCAAGCAGATCAACGAGTTCAAAGTTTCCCAGATCGTCGAGAAACTGAACACCGCAGTCAGCTTCGAGCTTCCTGAGGAAATCGTGAAACGCGAAGTTCAAAACCAAGCCAACTCCCTCGTCGAGCAAGGCAGCCAGCAGGGTGCATCCGATGAAGACATCCTCAAACAACAAGAGGAAATCTTCTCCGTCGCCACCAAACGCGCCGTCACCAACCTCCGCACCAATTTCCTTCTCCAGGAAATCGCCCAGGCAGAAAAAATCAGCGTTTCCGATGCCGATCTGCTTGGCCACATTTCCCAAATCGCCCAACAGCGTAAACAGCCAATCAAAAAGGTCATCAAAGACCTTCAGAAAAATCGCCAGATCCAATCGATCCGAAATTCCATGCTGATTGGTCAAACGATTGACTTCCTCGTCGAACAAGCGAATGTGACTGAAGTATCCGCCGAAGAATTTGAAGCAAACCCCGCTTAATCACTCATGAATCTTTTTCCTCCCTCCAACAACTCCGGTTCCAACCAGTCACCGAAGAACAGCTACTACGTCCCCATCGTCATTGAATCCGATGGACGCGGCGAGCGCTCGTTCGACATTTACTCACGCCTGCTCAAGGACCGCATCATCTTCATCGGCACAGGCATTGATGACTACGTCGCCAACTCCGTCATCGCCCAGTTGCTCTTCCTCCAGATGCAGGATCCGAAAAAGGACATCCACATCTACATCAACTCGCCAGGTGGTTCCGTCACCGCCGGCCTCGCGATGTATGACACCATGCAATTCCTCACCTGCGACGTGAACACCTACTGCATCGGCATCGCCGCTTCGATGGGTTCCGTTCTCCTCACCGCAGGCACCAAAGGCAAACGCTTCTGCCTACCTAACTCGCACGTCATGATCCACCAAGTTTCCGGCGGAGCCCAAGGCACCGCGTCCGACGTCGAGCGCACCATCGGTTTCATGTTCAACCTCAAGAAACGCCTCAACGGCATTCTTGCTCACCACACCGGCAAAACAATCGAGCAAATCGAACACGATTCCGACCGCGACAACTACATGACCGCCGAAGAATCCGTAGCCTACGGCCTCGTCGATAAAGTCCTCGAGTCCCGCAAACAACTCCCCGACTCAGTTAAAGCTGAACTAGACAAGAAAGACTGATGAATTTCTGAATTGGAGTTTAAAATTTAAAGTTTAGAGTTTCCATCCTATGGCCCGCGCTTCCAATCTCACCATGTGCTCCTTCTGCGGAAAGAGCCACTCCGAGGTAAAAAAACTCATCGCCGGCCCTGGCGTTTATATCTGCAACGAATGCGTCGATGTCTGCGGGAATATTTTAGAGAAAGAACTTAACCAAGCCGATTCCGCGAACAGTAAAAAACGCAAAGGTAAAACCTCACACAACCGCGAGGACATCCCGACGCCTGCCGAACTCCTCGCCGAGCTAGATCAATACGTGATCGGCCAAGAAACCGCCAAACGCGTGCTCTCAGTCGCCGTTTACAATCACTACCTCCGCCTCAATCAGGATAACTTCACAGTCTCCGCGGAATACAACGACGTCGAGATCGAGAAATCCAACGTCCTCCTGTTAGGCTCAACCGGCTCCGGAAAAACCTTACTCGCCCGCACTCTCGCACGCGTGCTCGATGTGCCGTTCTGCATCGTTGATGCCACCACCCTAACGGAAGCAGGCTACGTCGGTGAAGATGTCGAAAACATCATCCTCCGTTTGCTGCAAGCCGCAGAGTTCGATGTCGAACGCGCCGAGCGCGGTATCATCTACGTCGATGAGATCGATAAAATCGGCCGCAAAACCGAGAACGTTTCCATCACCCGCGACGTTTCCGGCGAAGGCGTCCAGCAAGCCCTTCTCAAAATTCTCGAAGGCACTATCTGCAACGTCCCACCGCAAGGCGGCCGCAAACACCCCCAACAGGAATACATCCAGATCAACACCGAGAAAATTCTCTTCGTCTGCGGTGGCGCATTCGTCGGCCTCGAGGACATCGTCCGACGCCGTCTCGGCAGCAAAACCCTCGGTTTCCACTCGGACAACTCTTCCAACGACCTCGACGAGAAAACCTCCAAAATTCTCGAGCGTGTCCTCCCCGAAGACCTGCTTCACTTCGGCTTGATTCCAGAATTCATCGGCCGCCTTCCCGTCATCACCGCCCTGCGCAAACTCACCGAGGACGAACTCGTCAAAATCCTCACCGAGCCGAAAAATGCTTTGGTCAAACAATACGCCAAACAACTCGCGCTCAATAACGTGAAACTCAACATTTCACGCGATGCCCTCCGCGCCATCGCCCACCAAGCCGTCGAACGCGGCACCGGTGCCCGCGCTCTGCGCTCCATTTTCGAAAAAATGATGCTCGATGTCATGTTCGAAGTCCCTTCACGCGGCGACATCGAAGAAGTCACCATCAGTCGCCAAGTTGTTGAAGGTTCCAAATCCCCCTCCCTCCGCCGCCGCAAGTCAAAGGATAAGGAAGACGCGGCTTAGACTGACTGTTAGTTGTCTTCTGCCTGAGCTTAGTTGCTTATAGCAGCTACTTCATTTTTTCCAAGCCAGCGACCATTTGACATCGGCGGTGGATTCAGAGATTAGAGTGAGTTTCACTAAATTTCCCTCGCTACTGACTTTAGCGCTACCGGAGGAAGCGGTGGTTTTCGCCGACTCATGACCGTTGGCAGCAATGGTCAGGATGAGTGGTTCCCCTGCCGCCACGCGGGTGGCGCCGGAGAGTGTTAGTGCGTCGGCATTCCAATTCACTTGATCGAGCATACCCTGCATGATGTGACGATTGGTGGAGAGAACCTGCGGGTGGTCCAGCTTGCGGCGCAGGGAGTAAACAAGTGATTGGAGTGGCTTTAGCGGACGGGACATACGGCCGTTGCCGGGAATTTCACCGAGAAATTCATCGTTCCAGAAATCGTGGAGATAATAGGTGGCCGCAGCATCAAGTCCGAGCGAACCGGAGTCCGATTGATCACCGGAAAGAGGAGCAGTGATGGTGCGGGCTTCGTCGTGATTGTTAGAAATAATGAGCTGCGCGCTATCGGTATCGTTAGCATAAACATAGACCGAAGGATCGTCCGGAGCGGCGGAAAGCATGTCGACTGGACGGAACGAGCGCGTGCCTTTGAGCAATGGGTAGAGGCGAGTGAGGTCGTGCTGTTCCGCAGGCGTCATGCGACCGAAAGAGGTACCAAGCTCAAGCCGTCCGGAAAGCAAGCCGACGAGAGTAAGCATGGTGCGGCGGGCATCGACATCCATGCCTTTGAACGATTTTCCATCAGGGTAGTAGCCGAAGACACTGCGGTTTTTATACCAACGCAGGCCCATGCGTGAGGCCATTTCGGGCTCGAAGTGAGAGGAGTCGAACCAAATGCGTTGGAGATCGATGATGCCAGCGGTGACGTCGAGCATAGGAGTGCCGTATTCACCGAGGTTGCGCTCGTGGATGAAGGCTCCGTTGCCTAGGCCTTCGCGACAGAGTTCGAAGACCTTGCGATAGGCGGTGGTGGTGGTGTGGGTTTCATCCTTGAAACCACCAGTGGAAATCCATGCACTTTCAGGGTAGTCAAACTTGATACCTTGCAAGCCTTGTTCCGCGAGGCGCTTCCACGTGGCGAGGGTGTGCGCTTGAAACCCAGGGTGAGTGAAATCAAATTTCACGAATGGCATGTGGTGGGCATGTTCGGCATGAAGGCGCGAGATGTCGCCGCGCATCATCCACTCCGGATGAGCGAGCGCAAAGTCGTTCGACGGCATGTTGGCTTGGATATAGGTGAAAGGGATACCGCCAAGCTCACGAAGCTTACCGCAGAATTTCCCAAATGTCTCGTAGGGAGGTGTGAGCGAGCCGTATTTCGCCCAGGTTTCATCGTTCCACCATCCCTGTTGGGTGTTGCCGTATTGCTGATTGCAATAGTAGTCAGGCTCGAGACGGATGGCGACTGGTGTGTATTCCAGTAATCCAGATTTAGCAGCGAGCTCCATTTGATCGACGAGGGCTGCCGAATTGTTGATCGACTTACCTTCACCATAACCCTGCTGCGAGACGAGCCAGCCGCAGAGGGTTGGGAAATCGTAGGGTTTGGGGTTCGCATTGTTGGCGACGCGCATGGCCATGCCGTAGGCTTCAAGCGAGGCGAATGGATCGCTGGTGACGATGTCGAGAAACACCGTGTCACCCGCATCATAGGTCGTTCCGGGAGGAATGAGTTTGCCAAAGGGATCTTCGATGGTGATCGATAATTCCGATTTCTTTTCATCCAAGATGAGTCGGCGGAGGAACTCACGATAACGCAGGCCACCGGCGACAAGCGAGTGGCGGGTCCCGTCGATTTTGCCGGTGACGAGGATATTGTTGTGCGCATCGATGGCCGCTTTGTTTTCCACACGGTTGACCTGGGCACCCGCGCCGCCACGCAAGACCTGAGGCTGGGTGAGTTTTTTTCCTGGAAGGAACGCGGCCTTCTCGATCACGCCGATGCGGGCAATACGCATCGGAAACTCACGCTGATTGGTAACAGAGAAACCGAGTACAGCGAAGGGCTGCCCGTCATAGACCGTGAGATGCAGCGTTTTCACTGGGGCGTAGCCGCCATTAGGTGTCTCGGTGATGGACAATGTGCGACCTTTACCAAAATCATCACTCACCTCCGACTCCTTCCAGGCTCGGGTAACATCGGCCGGTTTTTTCCAACCGGTTTCATCCACGGTGAAACGGGCCCTGGTAATGACCTCCATTTTGGAGTCTTGCTTGGAGGCTGCCCAAGTTCCGGATTTGAGATTGTAAGTGAGCTTGAACGCGTCGTTAGCGATGGAAACTAGGTCGGCAGATTGCGCGACTTCAACCGCGTGAAGCGGACACATGGAGAGCGCGGCTAAGGCGGCAACGAGAATTCGATTTTTCATGTCAGGTGTGGTGGCTTCTTGGTTTGCCTTTTTTGAATGGCTTCCGCCAGATACGGTGTGGTGAGAGACAATCAATCAGATTGCTCAACTCGACCGTAGTGGTGTCATTTTCGATGACTTGGATCAAGGATTTCATTTGATCAATCTGGAGTTGCAGCACTCACCCGCATTTTTCCTGAAATTTTGTAAACAAATCTCAATTCCGGTGTCGCAAATTTGTGAGATCAGAATAAAACACAGCCCAAACCATTTTAAATCAGCTATCCCCATGATCGAAGTCGTCAATATCAGCAAACATTTCGGAACGAAGCTCGCCGTCGATAATCTCTCCTTCACGGTCAAAAAAGGCGAAGTTCTCGGTTTCCTCGGACCCAACGGTGCCGGAAAATCCACCACAATGCGCATGGTCACTGGTTTCCTCCCGCCCTCCTCTGGCGACGCGAAAGTCTGCGGTATTTCCATCACCGAAAATCCCTACGAGGCGAAATCCAAGATCGGATACCTCCCGGAATCCGCACCACTTTACAATGACATGACAGTCATCGGTTTCCTCAAATTCTGCGCCAACATCCGCAAACTCTCCGGCTCTGCAAAAAAAGATGCGGTCGAAAAAGCGATCGAAACCTGCTTCCTCACCAGCGTCGCTCACCAATCCATCGACACCCTATCGAAAGGCTACCGCCATCGAACCTGCCTTGCTCAGGCGCTACTTCACGATCCGGAAGTTCTCATTCTCGACGAACCCACCGACGGCCTCGACCCCAACCAAAAATACGAAGTCCGCCAGCTCATCAAACGCCTCGGCAAAGACAAAGCGATTTTGTTTTCCACGCACATCCTCGAAGAAGTCGAAGCCGCTTGCACCCGTGCGGTCATTGTCGATTGCGGAAGAATTGTCGCCGACGGCACACCCGCCGAATTGATCGCCCAAGCCCCGCACGGCTCCCTAACAGAACTTTTCCGCAAAGTCACCACCACCGACACCGCCGCGTAATGGTAAGCCACACAACCCAAGTCTTCCTGAAAACTTCCAACTGAAAACTAGCAAACTGATGAACGTCTTCACCATCTACCTCCGCGAACTAAAATCCTATTTCGCCCAACCCACCGCTTACGCGCTCATTGTCATCTTCGTATTCCTCTCTCTTGGCCTGACTTTCACCTTTGGAGATTTCATGCGAGCCGGCGATGTCTCACTCTTTCCTTTCTTCTTTTGGCACCCATGGCTCTACATGCTACTTGCCCCAGCCATCTCGATGAAACTTTGGGCCGATGAACAGCGCAACGGCACGATAGAACTGCTCGGCACTTTCCCAGTTTCCACATGGTCCGTCATCGCCGGAAAATTCCTCGCCGCAGCAACCGTTTCACTCGTAGCTCTATTACTGACTTTTCCTATGGTCATCACGGTCAACTTCCTCGGAGACCCTGACAACGGTGCGATCATCTCCAGCTATATCGGCTCTTTCCTCGTCTGCTGCACTTTCATCACCATCACCATGCTCGTCTCGGCATTTACTCGTGACCAAGTGGTTTGCCTCATCGTTGCCACCGCCATCTGCACGATCATGGTGCTCTGCGGTTATGAACCCGTTACCCGCGAACTCGCGAAAGCCACATCGCCCGGCACCGTCGAGGCAGTCGTCGCCTTCGGTGTCTGGGATCACTTCTCCTCACTCAACCGAGGCATGTTCCGCTTCCAAGACATCATCTGGTTCACCAGCTTCATCAGCATCAGCCTCCTCGGAACCTCCACCATCCTCAGCGCCAAACGCGCTTAATCTTCAACTCTCAATCTCCAACTTCCAATCCACCCAAAGCACCCATTCATCACTCCTCCTTGATGGTTGAACTTTGAATTTTGATATTTATGAAATCCCCAATCACCCGCGCTACCTTCGGCATCATCGCCCTTGTCGCCATCGCCGTTCTTGCGAATTGGCTGATCTCTCTAACACCTTACGGAAATCGTGGAGCCGACTTCACGGAAAACAAAATCCACACACTTTCCGACGGAACGAAATCCATTCTCTCAGAACTCGATACCCCCGTCGTCATCCGCTACTACGCAACTCGGAGTAGCGATTACATGCCAGAGCAATTGAAAGTCCACCTCCGCCGCGTCGATGACCTGCTCAAAGAATACGCCAACCTTTCCAACGGAAAACTACGCATCGAAAATCTCGATCCGCAACCCGATACCGATGCCGAAGACTCTGCTAATCTCGATGAAATTTCCGGGCAACGCATCAACGAGGATAATCTCTACCTCGGCATGGCAATCACGACTTTGGATAAAAAGGTCACCTTGCCTTTCCTAAATCCTGAAGAGGAAACCATGTTGGAATACCAACTCTCAAAAGCCATTTCAGAAGTCTCAACTCCGGTGAAACCCGTGATTGGAATTATTGCAGGGATTGATCTCGCAGGAGCTCCTGCAATGATGCCTGGCCAGCAGAGCCCACAGCCATGGGTCATTTACCAACAGCTCAAACAATCCTTCGAACTAAGAGATCTGGGAATGACTCCGCAAAAAATCGACCCGAGCGAAATCAAAGTTCTGCTCGTTTTTCATCCTGCAGGAATTTCTCCGCAAACCGAATTCATCATCGATCAATACCTCCTCGGTGGCGGAACGGTCGTCGCCTGCCTTGATCCTCACTCCATCGCCGCACAAATGACAGGTGGCGGAAACCCCATGATGGGACAAGCCGGCACGCCGACTGCATCCACCTTGCCCACACTTCTGCCAGCATGGGGCGTGAAATTCAATTCCCAACAAGTCGTCGCCGATCCCATCCACTACACCTCCTTCGGCGACGGTCGTGGCAGCGTCGCAGTCCTGAACCTCCCACAAACCGCGATGCCTCAAAAAGACAGCGTCATCACCAAAAGCCTTACCTCAATCACCCTTTACCTTCCCGGCGCATTTGAATTCACCGGTAACGGTGGTGTTTCTGTAAACTCATTGGTCCGTACATCCAAATCCGCCGGCTTTGTCGATCCCATCAAAGCCTCCCAGCTCGATCCATCCATTGATAAAAAGATTAAAGCCGAAAACAAAGCTCTCGATCTTGTGACCTTCCTCTCCGGAAATTTCAAAACCGCCTTCCCTGACGGTAAACCGAAAAACGAAACCCCCGAAGCTCCAACCGAAGGCGAACCCAAAGACGCTCCGAAAGAAGAATCACTCAAAGAAGCCGTGAAACCTGGCAACGTATTTCTCATCGCGGATATCGATGCCTTCTATGATCGCTTCGCTTACAATGTGCAAAACTTCGGCGGCATGCAAATGGCTAACCCTTCCAATGGAAACTCCGTCTTGCTTTTCAATATTATCGATCAAGCCGTCGGCTCAAAACACCTGATCGGCTCACGTTCGCGCGCGGCCACTCGCCGACCCTTCAATGTTATCAAAAAAATGGAGGATGAGTTTAAGGCACAAGTCGGCAAGAAAGTCGAAGATTTCGAAGCTAAAAAGAAAGAGGCAGAAGCCAAGCTGCAGGAACTTCAAGTCCAAAAAACCCGCGGCAAAGAACTCTATTTATCACCTGAACAAGAAGCGGAAATCGCGAAGCTAACTCAACAACAAGTTGAATACTCACGTCTCATCCGCGAGCAAGAGAAAGACCTGCGCCGCAAGAAGGATAGGCTAGCTGGCAACATCACCCTCCTCAACACCGCTGTCGTGCCGTCAATCGTCATCCTCTTCGGTCTCTTACTCCACTTCATCCGCCGTTCTTACACACGCGCCCGCTGATTTTAAAAAACCTTATAATTCTAAATTTCTAACATAAATAAAGATGAAACCACGCACTGTTATCATTCTCTGGATCATCGTCCTAGCTCTCGGCATTTCTGTCTACGCCTTCAAAAAATCCGCAGGCAATGACATCAAAGACACCACCCAGCGCTCCGCTGGTGAAAAGCTTATCCCTGATTTCCCCGCCAAAGAAATCTCATCCATCCACATCGTCGATGCCGATTTTTCCGTCACTCTCCAGGAAAAAGACGGCAACTGGTCAGTCGCAGAGCGTGATGGATATAAAGTAAACTCCACCGAAATTATCGGCCTCCTTCGCTCCTTGATCGAACTGAAAGTCACACAAGGCATCGAGGCTGGCCCATCGTTCGCATCTCGCTTCGGCATGGATGAAAAATCCTCCGATCCAACCCAACGCGGCATCACCGCCACCTTCAAAGACGCTGCTGGCAAAAACCTCGCCACGATTTCCTTCGGCAAAAACCTCGACTCCACAGCATCGGCATCGCCCTACGGCGGCGGCTCGGTTGGTCGCTTCGTCCGCAACCACGCCGATGAATCCGGATTCTACGCCGTTTCAGAACTCTTCCCCTCCCTCTCCGCCGATCCTAAAAACTGGCTGACAGAAGATTTTTTCAAAATCGAAAAGATTCAAACTATTTCACTCACCCAACCCGGATCGGATAAAAATGAATGGGAACTCGAGCGCGATACCGAAGAAGCCGATTTCAAATTCACCTCAGCTTTTCCCGGCGTGAAAATCGATCCCGCTGCAGTCGCTCCTCTGAAATCGTTTTTCTCCTACGCGAAATTCGACGACATCGTGCCCACTGCTGAAATCGAAAAGCGCTCAACTCCCGAGAAACTCCAAACCGCCACTTTTAAAACCTTCGAAGGCCTCACTTACGTTCTAAAACTTCAGCCATCAAAATCTAACAGTGAAAATTACCTTCTGAACGTCAAAGCTTCCGGTGAGCTTCCCGAGAAACGCAAACCTGCTGAAAACGAAAAGCCCGAAGATGCAGCGGCAGCCGACAAGGCGTTTGAAGAACGCTGCAAAGCCCTTGCTGAAAACATCGCACAAGCCAAAAAACTCGAACCGATCACCTTCGAGGTCAGTAAATTCACCGTCGATGCCCTGCTCAAATCCCGCACCGACTTGATGGACAAAGGTCCCGGCCCTGGCCTAGGCCCACAAGCCCATCCCGGCAGCGGACTCGGCCCTGTCTTCTCACCTCCCATCTCAGTTCCCGAGCAGTAGGCTATTTTCCGAACTTGGAGTCTGGCGTTTTCTACGCGTCACCCTCGCCCGCATCCCCCTGATGTAGCCTCACAAATCCATCACTTAAAACTAGCCAACTCCCCCTCCGCAAGCTTCCATAACCGCCCCGTGACCAAACACCGCACAGACGACCTCCGCATTTCCG
>JANPEG010000010.1:0-10721 GCA_031431855.1 Akkermansiaceae bacterium
GGTAATCACGCCGCCTTCCGCGACTTGGATTTCATTTGTCTTTTTGGCCGTGCTGGCGACAGGAGTGACGACGAGTCTGAAAATACCCGTGGAATCACCCGTTTCAATAGCCTCGAAATCTTTGCTTCCGTTAGAAGTTTCGAGAGAGACTTTCACTTTGTCCGGCTTGACGGTGCTGTCCATATCGGCGTCGTGGATGGCAAGTGACAGCGGCTTGTTGTGAAGAAAGCGCAGGAGTTTTTCGTAGTAAGGCTCGTCTTTATTGCTACGGCTGCTGAAGCGCGGTTCCATATCGGCGAACTCGATACGTGCATCTGTGAAAGAGACTTCGAGGAATCGTTCATGGCGTTCGCGAGATTTGGTAACGAAACGGTCATCAACATATCGGACGGAAATTTTATCTCCTGTTAGGATTTCCAGGGTTTCGTTTTTACCCAGCTCGGCGAAGTCGCTGGCGACGGGAAGGATTTTGGAGCCATCGGCTTTGGTAAGGGCGAGTTTATTGAGAGCAGGAACGGAGCCCTCATTTTCGACCATCACGAGACGGATGAGGCGCGCGCGCGAGTTTTTGTCGAACTTGACACTGAACTCGGTGGAGTCGGTATTGGCGGCGACGGTCGCTGCGCCGTTGCGCGTATCGACGAGGGCCGGTGGGAACGTGGTGGGATCAAACAGGGAAGCTGGGCAATCGGTGAGCTGTTCTGGATTTGTGAGGTTGGCACGGAGTTTGACCTCGCGTCCGAAGCCGATGTTAGAAATCCATCCGGTTGCCCAGATTTCGATCTTGTGTATGCCGGGGCGGAGGTTGATTTCGCCTTCGAGTTTGGGTTTGTCTTTGGAGGTGATGACCTTGCCGTTGATGGCGATGAGAAACTGGGCGGGCTCGGCTTGTTGCTTCCCATCGGCTGGGATTTTCGGTTCAGCGGGGATTTTTCCAAGATCGAGGGCGAAGCGGCGGGTGACGTCTTCTTTTTCGTAAAAGTAAGCTTGGAAGCGGACGACGACGGAGGGATTGGGATAGGGTCCGCGCATCCATTTCACATCCGTGAGAATGGACGATGGCAATGCATCGGACACACCAGCGACGTTTTTCGCGATCGCCATATCCGGCACATTAGCTAGCCAGCCTGTGTTCATGTGCTGGCGAAGCTGCTCGATTTCATGGACTGAACGCGCGCCGTAATGGGCTTTTTGTTGTTCTTCATTAACAACCATGACAGATGGTTTCCATGGATCGGCGATGGCAATTTTGGAAACTGGATAAGTACCGACCGTGGTCCAATCGGTGGGATTCATCGCGGTTTGGACGAGGAATTTTTTGAGTTTTGCGCCAGGTTCACGAGCGGAGATCGTGAGCTCGCCTAGTGGAAGGTTGTCGTTGAGATCGACGGTGAAATCTGGGGTGGCGCCCTTGGTGGCAACCGGACGCCATGCGGGATATTCCTTGGACGGGCTGATGACCATGTTGGGGGCGCGGCCTGGCTCGGAGTTTTGGGCGAAGGCACTGGCTTGGGCGCCAGTGGTCGGGATGCGACCTTCAAATACACCAGAGTGCGTGGAAGTTTCTTTGAGAGTCACGCGGGAAACGGAATCACCACTGTTAGCGCTGACACTCACCGTTAGTTCATCGATTTTTGGAGTGCGGGAGCGATCGGGATCGGTAACGCGGACGTGGATGGGATTGCCGGGTTTGACAATCGTGGCGATGTGTTTCTCGTGATCAATTTTTGCCTCTCCGGACGCGATGCGAGCCTTGGCTGCGGCCTCGCTATTTGCTCCGCCACCGATTTCGTCCATGATGAGCTGCATGTCGGCGCTGCGTTGCTCGGCCTCGGTAAGGAGTTTGCGAGCGGAAGTCATGAGCATGGCATCTGAGGAGATGGTGATGGGGCCGCCGCGCTTTTCATCGAGGTTGTTCATCTTCTTGCGGAAGTTTTCGGAGTAGGCGTAGTAGACTTCATCGTCGCCGATGACTTGGAGGATGTTATCGCCAGCGGCAGGTGCGCCGAGAGCGGTGGGGACTTCTCCGCGGAATTTGGTTTTCTCATCACCGAACTGACGGAGGAAAAACGTTTCCTTATCACCGGACACCGCCCAGACGACGACTTCGATTTCGGTTCCGGCGCCGGAGACGGCGAGGGTGGGATCGCTGAGGGTGACTTTCAGACGCTCGCCGGGGACGATGTTTTTCTGACTTGCGGTGGAGCCGAGCTCGACCTCGGTGGCCTCCATGAGTTTTTGGCGTTTGAGTTGAATTTTTCCTAACAGAATGCGTGAATCGGAATGGTTGGAATCGCGGGCGAGAATGGAATCGACATCGTCTTTGGCGTCGTCGAAATCCTCGCGGTCGAAGTGTACTTCGGAGCGGGCGAAGCGGACTTCCGTCCAGATTTCCGGGACGCGTTCCAATTCGAGGTCGGTGAGGGTTTGGAGGGCGGCATCGTAGTTTTTGGAAATTCGCTCGGTGCGAACGCGACGGAGTGTGGCTTCGTGACGGATAAGGAGTTCCGCGTAGGCGGGATTCTTACTAATGCGAGTGTAGATGTCGTGAGCTTGGGGAAGTTGGCCGCGTTGAAGAGCGATGTCGCCGTAGGCGAGTTCGACGGAGGCTTTTTCATTCGCTGTTAGAGGGGAATTTGCATCGCCAGCCCAGGCGATGAGTGATTTTACGAGAAACTCTTGGCGGGCGTCGTTGCGGCTGAAGATGGAGCGCTGCAGTGTCCACATCAGGAACGGGATGGAGAGCTCGCGGTGAGAGGTGACAAAGGCTTCCCAGTTTGCATCAACCGATTTCCATGCGCTGTCCTCGTTGCCGGATATCCATTCGGCTTGGGCTTGATAGATGGGGTAAGAGGGATGTGTTGGCGGCACGGGAATGACGACAAGCCCGAGTTTCATAGCCGACTTGCCGCGGATGGATTTAAGACGTGGGACGTCGGAATCAGCTTTAAACCAAGTGTGGCCGCCGGCGTGGCGCTCGATCACGCCCAAGCCGTCGTTAGCCAAGATGTAGGAGACGGAAGGGTTGGTTTCCAGTGATGACTCGGCCAAGGTCAGCACGGCGGGAAGTGGGCGGTGAAAAAGGGCTACATAACGCCAGAGATAGCCGGAGGTGCGGAGAAGTTCGGCAGGATTGTTGCGTTTTGAGAGGGCGGCGAAAATGCGATTGCCGAAAAGTTCGGTAGACTCGATGATGAGGCGTTTGTCGATGAGTTCCACACACAGCTTGTAAAGTTTCTCATCGGCGAAGGCTTCGTCGGAAATCGCGGCGAGCTTTGCTACCCCTTGGATTTCATAAAATACAGGAGATTTGCGAACGCCCTCAACCGCATTCGTAAGCGCGGCGATAGCGGCGGTGGCATCGGCTTCCTTGGGGAGTTCGTTCAGAGTTTTGAAAAGCCGCGCAGGGTCCATGGCATCGAGTATGGCGATCTGCCCCGGGGTCATTGCTTCTTTGCCGAACCACTCGCGGGCACCATATTGCACATGGAAGGGCAGCCCCGCCCAAGCTGGCGTCTTGAACAAATCCTGCATCAACTTGACCTGCTCGACATTGTTCTCCGGGAACTGCACGTTGATCCAGGCCATCGCAAGCCAGGGCTCGATTTTTCCCTGTGCCAATCGCTCTGACACAGCGGCGCGCAACACTGGCTCAAGCCGGTGGGGCTTGTACCGTTCTTTATCGTCCTTAATCCTGCTCAGTCCACCGTAAGTGCCTTGAGCCATCCTGTAGAACCATGGATTATACACGCTGGGGCTAACGCTATTCATACGCGCATCTATCCCCATGGGTCCTTTCTCGTCCTCCATCCCTGCAGCAATCGCATCGCGCACTAAGCCTTGGGTATCAGGGTGCGGATCCTTGAGAAGCTCCGTGATAACCTCGGGAGTGAATTTCAAAATTGCCACCAAGCGTGAGCGCACGGCAGGAATTTTTGGCTGAGGAGACTTGTAGTCCGCCCATAAATTCCTAAACGCTGCGATGCGCTTATCTGCTGGGTCTTCTTTTTTCGGGTCAGTCGTTGCGAAAGTTGCTGCCAGCGCTTTGGATTTATTGATCCATTCATCCCGCTTGGCATTTCCTCCTGGGCGACCGCAGTACTGCCAGAGCGAGTCGGCGTAAGTTCCATTTAATTCGGGACCGAGACGCCATGCCTCGGAGCCCAGCAAGGCTGCCATGACCAAGTCAAAATCCTTACCGCCTGCAGCGATCGCACGCATGAGTGATGCGAGCGGATGGGTGCTCTGCGCCAGTGAAAGAGCCACTTTCTGAGCTTCTTCCGGAGTATACTTGTTCCATTCCTTTTCCAGAAGAACTAGACCATTTCGGTTGTCCAACAAAGTAGGGGTCGCCTTCAGGTAATCCTGCACCGACTTTAGTTCTAAAATTCCGGGGCTGCCGACATAACCGCCATTTGCAGCAGCAGACAACACTTCCATTGATTCAGTTGGAGACAGCTTGGAAAGAGCTGCCAAGATTGGCACCATTTTGGCGTCGGCCTCATGCGGCCAGTATTTTTTAAAATCATAACGATAATGCTGGCCATTTCCCCCGCCAGCCCAACCAGTCATCACCCACATCGCGTAGTGAGGGAATTTTTCCAGGAGCGCCGAAGCCTCCGCGATGGGTGGTGCTACTTCATCGTTAAGTTCGAGTTTCTTTTCTTCGATTGGTTTAGGATCGGAAGATTTTTTGCTCTTTTTTTTCTTACCGGAACCGCCGACGCCGACCCTGCCTTTGGTTGCATCGCCGACTTTTGCTAAATTGTAGGCCTTGACCGAAACCGCCCAGTCGAGGCGCAGTTTCATTTCCTCGCTGTGAGTCATCACGCCACAAAGATCCTTGATCGCATCGAAAAGGTCTTGAGATAGTGGTCTCCCGGGTTGATCGCAGTAGCCATCGACCGAATCCAGCAGCCAGATGAAATACTGGCTGTAGTTGGTGTTCAAGAGATCCGGAGAGATTCCGGCGGCGATGCAAGTATTCAGCCGTTCAGCTACCGATGTGGGGTCATTGCGCTTGACCGCCTCGTCCAGAAACCATTTGTCAAACTGGCGGAAGGAGGGGTTAACGGAGAGGCGTTCCGATTCGTTTTGGGAAAAGACGTAAGCGCCTGAGGGATCTAGAAGGCGGTAAATGAGGAGAGTGTGGACAGCGGTGATGGATTCCCCCGCTTCGGCAGATTTTGGATCGGCAAGTTTGAGAGCTTGCTGGTGGAAAGCGACGGCATTTTTCATTTCACCGCTGAGTTCAGCAGCGCGGGCGGCACGGAAGAGGAGTGCCGGGCTTTTTGGGATATTGCGGCGCAGCCATTCACTGGCGAGGGCGACAGCGGGCGCGGGACGGTTTTCCGCAATTCCGGCATCGAGTAGTGCTAGGATGGCTGCCTCGGATTGAGTGTCAACGGAAGCGGCGACAATGGCGCGTTGTTCGTCGAAGGTAGCGGCGTGGATATGGCACGGGGCTAACAGCAGAATGGCTGTTAGGACGGCAAAATCTTTGGCGGATGGGAGTTTTTTGTTAGCCACGGAAAGGTGTGAGGGATAGATGAATCAGGCGGATTGGACGGATTGGACAAATCGGACAGATCTGCTTTTTATTCTTCTTTGGGTTTAGCTTCCCCTTCGAGGCCAGCGAGGCGTTTGCGAGCCTCGGCGACGTATTGGCTGGTTGGGTAGTCGAAAAGCAATTGTTGGAGTTTTGCTTTAGCGGTGGCGGTGTCGTTCATGCGGAAAGCGACGTTAGCCCAGAGCATAAGCATTTCATCGAGGAAGGCAGCATCCGGATATTCTGCGAACACGCTTTCTAACAGTCCTGCGGCTTGGGCGAAGCTATCGGTTTCCACGTAGTGGCGAACCACACGACCCAGGGCTTCTGCGGCGAAGGAGCTTTCGGGATAGGTTTGGTAGGTTTTTTGGTAAGCGATGATGGCCGGACCCATACGAGCTTGCAGGGCGGTGGCTGGATTGAGGCCGGCTTTGCCCCATTTGCTATTCGTTTCATCAGCGGCGGCGGTGATTTCCTCGGCTTCTTTGGCGAGCACTTCGCCGATGCGGAACTGCGCTTCGGCAGCGGAGATGGGGTTTTCAAGTTGTAATACGCGACCGTAGACATCGACGGCTTGTTTGTAATCGCCACGGTCGGCAAGGCTGCGGCCGAGGGTCATGAGCGCTTGGTCTGCAAGGACGGACTCGGGGTAAAGGCGGTTAAACGCAAGACAGGTTGCCATGGCAGCGGTAAAATCGTTTTTGAGGAGTTCACTTTCCCATTTGAGTTTGAAGGCTTGCTCAACGATATCTCCGGGGAGTTTCTGGCGATTGACGATAATTGGATCGATTTTATTAAGCGATTCATTGGCGCGTTCTGCGGCACGTTGGTCGAGGCCCATGTCTTTGTAGATGGAACCCAGACCAACGAGGGCTTCAGCTTCGACTGAGCCTTTGCGGGCTTTAAGGAGTTCCTCGAAGACGACGTATTGATCGGCTGTGACACCGGAGTTTACCGATCCGGAAACTTTGATGCGAACTTCGGAATCGCGTGGCTCATCTCCGTAGAGGTGGACGGCATCGGTGTAGGAAATGGAGAGTTCGTCCAGTTCTGCGGTGTGAAGGATTTGGTCTTTGTTGGTTGGTTCGGTGCCTTCTGTTAGAGGAGCGAGTGGGATGTTTCCGAGAAAGATACCCGTGCGGATATCGGGACCTTCACCCGTTTCAGTGAGGTTAACGGTGATGCTATCGCGCTCGACCCATTGATCTTTTTCATCGTCTTTGAGAGCGAAGATGTCTAACAACTTATCGCCTTCGGCAGCTTCTTTATCTGCGGCTTTGAAAAAGGATTTTACGGTGAGGGTGATGGATTGGGCTGCCGGTGAGGTATCGAGATCGGCATCACGGAGCATGATGACTTGCGGTTGGCCGGGGTAAGCGATGTAGGCGGGAGTGGAGTTATCACCGAGGTAGAAACCGACCGTACCGGTGCTGACGGCGCGGACTTTTCCGGTGCGGGGAACGCCTTTTTGTCCGTCGAGGGTGCTGTCGTCGAGGTAGGTTACTTCGAGGGTGTCTCCGCCGACCATTTGGAGCACGCCGTCGTTGGCTTTGGCGACGCCTAGTGCGGTTGGCGCGGAGGCTAGCATTTCACTATCTTTTCCTGGGACAGGCACGCCGGTGATGACTTCGGAGTCGCCGCTGCTGACTTTGACCATGGCCTGGATGGGCTGTTCAAGCTTGCGCATGACGGGTACATCGGCATCGACGATTTTGGCGTAGAAGCGCTGGCCGATTTCGATGCGACCCAGGTTATCATCGGCGGTGTCAGCGACTTCGGTGCCGACGAGAGAGAGGGAGTCGATGGCTTTGTTCCAGTTCCCCATGTGGTAGTGACTCATGCCGATGTAGAAGTAGGCTTGGTTAGCCCAAGTGGTTTTACCTGCGACTTCGGTGAGGCGGCGGAACATCGGGAATGCAGCGGCGTATTGGCCAGCGGAGTATTGGGCGAAGCCGGATTGGAAGAGGGATTCCTGATAGAGAGCGATTTCGTCATCGGATTGTTTCTCGCCAGGGACGGGGGCGAGAACACGGGTGAGGAGCATGAAGTGGTTGAGGGCGTCTGCGGTGACGCGCTGATCGAGAAAGTGTTTGCCCATGGCCATGTGAGCGCGATGAGCTAGGAGAGTGCCTTGGTTGTCACGGACGATGGAGTTTAACATGGCGAGCCCGCGCTCGTATTGCTTGAAGTCCATGAGTTCCATGGCTTTGTCGAAAAGGTGTTTTGATTGTGGATCGACTTCCGTAGCAGAGACACGTGGGCGCTCAGCAGGAGGAGCTTCTTTTTCCTGCGCAGAGGCGAAGGTAGGGAAAAAGGCGGTGGCCAGAGCGAGAGTTGCGGAGGCGCGGGTAAGGAGAGGGTTCATAGACTTCATGCCGGTGGATCGAGGCGGATTTTGTAGAGGGTCGGATACTGAGGAAATTAGCGAGATTCTTACTAAATGGCGGGATTATTTTTTGGCTTCGGCTTCGCCACCGACAAGAGCGACACCATAAGCCTCTAAACGGTCGTGAGCGTTGGCGGACTCGCCGGTTTTCGGGTAGCGGCGGAGGACGGTGCGGAGTTGGGAGACCTCGTTCGCTTTGTCGCCAGAAATTTTGTAGATGTTCGCGACCTGAAGGCTGGCTCGAGAGGCGACAGCGCCACCGATAGATTCGAGCTCGCTAACCGTACTGATGGCTTGGGGATATTGCTTGAGCGCGACGAGGCAATTGGAAATTTCCCATGTGGAATCGGGTTGTTTGTTCGCGGTGCGGAAGGCCTCGATGGCTTCTTCGTGGCGGCCAAGGCTTTGGAGCAAAGTGGCTTTGGTCCATGTTAGGCCCTCAGCATACTGGGCGGATTTCGCAAGTTCAGGGATTTCGGCGAGTGCTTTTTCCATGTAAGGTGGATTTCTGTGACTCTTGGAGAGGTAGTAGTCGAAGCGAGCCTTGGTGGCGAAAAGAGGATCCTTGATGCGAGCAAGGTGACGGAGAATTTCCTCCTCCGTAAGATAGCCAGCGGCGAGCATGGCGAAACGTTGGATTTCCGCATCTGCCAGAGAATCGGTGCGGAACGAGCGGACAACGGCTTGAGCTTCCTCTTTCATGTCCAGATGCCCGCTTTGGAGTTTACCGATAAGATCCATGAGCTCTTTGGGTTTCATGGCAGCGAGCATGGTCTTGGATTGCTTGGCAAAAAACTCGGAGCGCAGTTTTAGGTTGGATTTATAATAGCCGCACCATTGTAGGACGCGATCCATGGTGGCGGGTTTCAGGGAAAATTGCTTTTCCATGCGCGCCTGCCAGGAATCTTGTTTTTTCTCGTGGACGAAGGAGGCATCGCACCAGAAACGGCGGAGTTCATCGTTATCGGTGAAACGATCGCCAAGTTTAGCGGTCCAGTAGGCGCAGGCTTTTTCGCGAGCTGGGGCATCGTCTTTGATACCGAGGGCGGTTTGAAGCGCGGTGCTCCAGTAGCGGACGTCTTCTTCTGGCTTATCGGTGTTCTGCCCTCTGCCATCGAAGCCACTGGCGGCGATGTAAAATTCTTTGAGTTTCTCGTGATTGGGATTTCGTCCGACGTAGTGGGCAATGACGGCGGCGCGTGCGACTTCCGCGGCACTGGGGTTAGTTTTCAGGAAAGCGACGGCAGTGCGCCATTGGTATTCAGCGGCTTCTTCGTGTTTCCCGAGTTTCTGCATCGCGCTGCCGAGATGGATCAGGGCGGTGCCGGAGTTTGGCTGAGAGACATAGCCGTCGTCTTTCACCATGCGGGCCCAGACAGCGGTTTGCTTCTCCTCTTCCCCGTTCTGGCCGTGGCATTCCCCAATGTGATAGAGCGCGGCAGCGGCGTAAGCGACATCGTCCGGATAGTAATCGACCACATCTTGATAACCTTTAATGGCAGCGTTGCGCTTATCGAGCTTGTGGAGGCAGCGGCCGAGGCGGAGCAGAACGTAGGGCATTGCCTTACTTTTTGGGAACTCAAAGGAGTAGGCTTTGTAAGCGGCGTAAGCGCCATTGAAGTCAGAGGCTTTATAAAGTTTATCCGCATCTTCCAAGTTCACTCCCTCGAAGGTGTCGAGCTTCGAGAATGCCGCGCTGGGATAAAGAATTTCCTGACCCGCTTGATTTTGCGCAGAAACACAAGCTGAGGCGAGCAACCATGCACCGAGAATTTGGAAAGGAATGAGGCGGGGCGATCTAAACATGGTGGAAGTTAATTTGAAGCGATGAGAGATCAATGGATTTTACGAAATTGGGTTACGCTTCTGAAAGTTGTGTCTTTTCATGAAGCCAAGCGTTCAGAGTAAATAAAATGTATTCAAGTTGTAGAGTCGCGACACTAGAATCCGCCCTTTAAGCGTCAAGGAGTTTCTCGAATGCAACCTGATTACTTTTTGGTCGGGATGCATTCCGCAAATAACTGATCGGTTGCCTCGTTTTTTCTTAAGCCCGAGCCTTTCACTCAATCCCCATGATCGCATTGGTCTCTTTGCGCAGCTGAACGGCGACTTTACACTCGTAGGCCCCAAGATCTGGAGCTTCGGGATCGATCAGGTGGAGTTTGTCCTTTGGCATCCAATATTTTTCACCCTCGAGATAAGGTAACAAGCTGAGGCAGAGCACAATGATGGCCATCGGGTAAGCAGGAATCACAGCGATGGTAGTCGCGGATTGAATGATACGTGAACGGGCGCTACCTAGGAAGATACGAAGACCATGAAAGAAAACAAAACCCAGCCAACCCACTAACGGTGCGGCAAGTCCGATCTGGACCGGTGTGTTCAAATTGGAAATTTTCACGAGCACCGGGTACGCAACGATTGAATAAATCAACATTACGGCGATTACAGGCAGTGAAAGCAGATCAATGCGCGATGCGAATTTGAAAGCCGCAGCGCGATACGTTAAACGCCAGCGCGTGACGACTGCCGGAATCAACAAAAGGTTCAAAAGCAATACGCTGAGATGCAGGCCAGGAAAAATACCTAGGAAACAGCTAACCCCGTAATCTCTGCCACTCACCGGTGAAAGGCGATTGATACATAGAAACACAACGATGGGAAAAGCCACTCCAAGAAAGAAAATCCATATCCAATCTGAGAATGTTAATAATGATTCGAAGCGTTTGGCTGTTAGACGAACTGTGCGAGTGACGAGAAAACGAAAAAGAAAAATGAAAAGCGTCG
>JANPEG010000011.1:0-51727 GCA_031431855.1 Akkermansiaceae bacterium
GAATTGCCGCCGGGGGTTGATTCGGCGACCGTTCTCGATCGTGATTCCCAAAGACACCTGCCACCTGCCATCCTTCAGCTTCTTTGGCTTCAGGACCGCCACTTCCTTGGTCTTCTTCTCAGCCACCTTCTTTTCGGTGGAGTTCTTCTTAATGGGTTTCGCTGGCACAAAGTCAGAGTTGCAGGAAAGTTGCAGTTTTTCAATCCAATAACGTAAAATCAACGAAAAAACGACCTTAATGACTCATTCGTAATGAGCAGGTCGTCGGTTCAAATCCGACCAGCGGCTCCATTTTTTCAGAAGGTGGATTTCGGATAACAATTGGTGGCTTTGATGGGAGTTGATTTTCTGGCTTTGTGATTTTTTCCAGTCATGGATGAGGCATGCCTAATCCATGGACCGGAATCGGAAATCCCTACACTCGCACTGAAGTTTTAGAACGTTTGCATGATACCTTGTCGAAAGGTGAGGCGATCATAGCAGCGGGTGCTGGAACGGGGATCAGCGCGAAGTTTATTGAAAAGGGAGGAGCGGATTTGATCATCATTTATAATTCGGGTCGGTTCCGGATGATGGGGCATGGCTCGACTGCGGGTTTGATGGCTTATGGTGATGCGAATGCGGTGGCGATGGAGATTGGGGAGTATGAAGTGCTGCCAGTGGTGAATGAAATTCCGGTGATCTGCGGAGTGCACGCGACGGATCCGCGTCGTCGGATGTGGCATTGGTTGGGGAAGGTGAAAGACATGGGTTTCTCGGGAGTGAATAATTTTCCGACTCATACGATTATCGACGGGCAGTTTCGGGATATTCTTGAAGAGACTGGGATGAGTGTGAAAAAAGAATTTGAAATGATCGGCCTAGCGCGGCGGATGGATATGTTTTCCATCGTCTATGTCGGCAGTCCTGAGGAGTCGGTGGAGATGGCGAAGGCGGGTGCTGACGTGATCATCGCGCATGTTGGCACGACAGTTGGTGGATCGATTGGTGTGACGGAGGCTGTGGTTCCATGGGATGAAACGATACGCCGCACGCAAGCGATCATCGATGCGGGTAGATCCGTGCGCAATGATGTGTTGTATCTTTGCCATGGTGGTCCGATCAATACGCCGGAGGATGCGGATCGGGTGATTCAGGCGACTGACTGCGTGGGCTTTGTCGGGGCATCGTCCTTGGAACGAATGGCGGTGGAGCATTCTCTAACAGCTTTGACCCGCGAGTTTAAATCGATCAAAATCAAACGATAATTTTATGTCCACGATTGCGATTTTAGGAACTCTGGATTCGAAGGGTGAGGAACATGCGTTTGTTGCGGAAATCGTTCGGTCTCGCGGGCACGTGGCGTTGTTGATTGATGTGGGAACGGGTGGCGAACCAACCGTGAAGCCGGATATCACGCGTTATGAAGTTGCGGAGTCAGCAGGTTTGGATCTCGCACCGGTTATTGCTAGAAAAGATCGTGGAGAAGCGGTGACAGCGATGAGTCAGGCAGCGCCTGTTTTGTTGGCGAAACTGCAACGTGAAGGCAAAATCGATGGAGTGATTTCGTTGGGAGGTGGAGGTGGGACGGCAATTGCATCGGCGGCGATGCGGGCGTTGCCGATTGGTTTTCCGAAGTTGATGGTATCGACTTTGGCGTCTGGAAACACCGCACATTATTTGGGCACAAGCGACATCACAATGATGCCGAGTGTGACGGATGTTGCGGGATTGAATCGGCTTTCACGAATGATTTTCACCCGGGCGGCTGGAGCGATTTGTGGGATGGTCGAGGCGAAGATAGATGCTGCATCGGACAAGCCGTTGATTGTGGCATCGATGTTTGGAAACACCACTGCATGTGTGAGTGAGGCGAAGCGGATTTTGGAGGAAAACGGCTATGAAGTTTTGGTGTTTGCTGCGACGGGTGCGGGGGGAAAATCCATGGATGCGATCATTGATTCAGGGATCGTTGCGGGTGTGCTTGATATCACCACAACCGAGCTTGCGGACGAGTTGGTGGGCGGAGTTCTAACAGCTGGTCCGGATAGACTCAACGCCACGGCGCGCGCAGGGATTCCGGCGGTTGTCGGGCCGGGTTGTTTGGATATGGTGAACTTCGGCGAACCGGCCTCGGTTCCGGAGAAATATGAGGGGCGGAAGTTTTATCATCACAATCCACAAGTGACATTGATGCGCACAACGGCGGATGAGTGTGCGCAGTTGGGAAAAATTTTGGTTGAGAAAACCAATGCGTATTCCGCGCCGACGGCGATCCTGTTGCCTACCCGAGCGATCTCGGTGATTTCGGCGGCGGGTCAGCCATTTCATGATGCTGCGGCGGATCAGGCGTTGTTTGGTGCGATCCAAAGCGGCAGCAAGCATCCAGTGATTGAGATGGATGTGGAAATCAATGATCCGGCGTTTGCGCGTGCTTGCGCGGAGAAGTTGATGGAGATGCTGGAAGTGCCGAGTGATCGGTGAAGAAGGATAGCGGAGATTGTTGATGGTTTACTAGAATTAAGAAGAGCGTGACTGGAGTCACGCGGTCCCAGGGGAAGAGACGGAGTTGACGTGGGTGGGAGAAAGGATTGAACTCTCCTTGGTTTGAGTAAGAAAAACGACATCATCCCGGCTAGGGATATTCAGGTGTTTGGTGGGAAGACCCGTTACCGGGTGGTTCGTGCCAATGAAGCGGATTCGAGATCCTGGTTGGATAAGGGGAAGCATTGTCAGTTGTTGCAGCAACATCATATTTCACACGTCGGTGTGATGGAGGCAGTTGCTCCGTTTGAGATTGTGCGTATGAATTTGGGTGGGACGTATATGATTGCGTGTATCGAGGGCGAAGGGGTGGTCTTGGTGGACGGAGGATGGAAAAAAATTCGCGCGAATCAGGCGTGTTTGCAGCCGCCGTTTATGATGAATGCCATGAGGTGTTTGCCTGGTAAGCCGTGGAAATTCGCTTGGGTGCGTTATGATGAATCGCGTGAGGTGCATCCGATCATTTCATCGGAATCGCCAGTGATCGGATCGTATGCCAGCGCGTCCTTGCAGGCGGCGATTGAGGGTTTATATTTGGAAGCGGGCGGCGAGGCTGCGCCTGCATTTCTGCATCACTGGAGTGAATTGATCCATCGTTACGTGGTGCGCTTTGCGCAACCTCATCGGCAAGATCCACGTTTGTGGGAGGTTTGGAGAAAGGTTGAGGCGCAGCTCTCGCGAAACTGGACACTGGCTGAAATTGCGAAGCTCGCACACATGAGTGGCGAACATTTACGCAGGGTGTGTCAGAAAGAATTGGGTCGGAGTCCGATGCAGCACCTGACGTTTTTACGGCTCCACAAGGCGCAGCATTTGTTGTCGGTCACGGATGACAAGGTGGAATATATCGCGAGGGAGGTGGGCTTTGAAAGCGTTTCGACATTCTCGAATACCTATAAAAAGTGGGTGGGGTGGAGGCCTTCTGAGCAGAGGGGGAGGTGAGGAAAGAGTGAAAAGTGAAGATTGAATTTTAAATCAAAAATCCAAAATCAACAATCATCAATCATCAATCGTCAATCAATCCGAACAACCAAATCGCACGTCTCCCAGCATCGATTGACTACGCTTCGCTACATCCAAGCAGTCAGGACTTCCTCTTAGTAATTGAAGTTCGCAATGCTCACAAAGCATTGACGATTGATGAATGACGATTGTTGATTTTTGAATGTAGAATAAGAAAATTTCAGCGGCGTTTTTTGCGTTTGTTGCCTGCGCCTTTTGAGGGGCGGTGGGTGTTTTTCTGGGGGCCTGCGTGGGAGGCGGGTTTTGGGGATGGTTTTTTGGAGCTGTGGCCTTTGCTGCCTTTAAAGCCGCCAGGAGCCGCGGATCTAACAGGCATTTTGACGCCTTCGGTGGTTGGTGGACCGGCGACGGCGAAATCGACGAAGCGTTTGATTTTATCGATGGAAACGATGCGCAGCGGAAGTTTCATGCCGAGGGCGAGTCGGCGGCCGTCGAAGGATGTCCATGCTTTGTTGTGTTCTTCGAAGCGCCAATTGGTGGAGCGGGGGAGATCTTCGCGTTTGACGACGCCTCGCACACTCATCTCTGGAATTTCCACCATCAAGCCCATGGCGCGGACATCGGTGATGACGCCGTCGAAAGTGGTTTGCTCACCATCGTTTTTGGCTTGGTCGGTGGAGGCGATGAGTTCGAGGTATTCGAGGAGTTTGATTTGTTTCGTCTCGGATTCCGCCTCTGCAGATGTGCGTTCGGTATCGGAAATGTGGCGGGCGATGTCGCGGAGATCGGCTTGGGACGGGGTGCGATCCGCGTTCTTCGGTGCGTTATCGAGAAACGGTTGCAGCGAGCGATGCACGATGAGATCGGCGTAGCGGCGGATGGGCGAGGTGAAATGGGTGTAGTCGGTTTTCGCGAGGCCGTAGTGGCCGATGGGATCTGCGGCGTAGGCAGCGCGTTTGAGGGATTTCAGTAAGCCGAGTTTGATTGCGTGTTCCTCGGCGGTGCCTTTGGAAGAATCTAACAGGGCTTGGATGTGGGAGCGGTTGGTGAGATCACCGGGTTGGTAGCCGTGTTGTTTGGCGGTTTCCGCGTAGTCGTCCAAACGTGATGGATCGGGATCTTCGTGGATGCGGAAGATGGAAGGTTTGGAACGCTCGCGGAGTATTTTTGCAACCGCTTGGTTGGCAATGAGCATGCATTCCTCGATGAGTTGGTGGGAGGAGGTATGGACGACCTGATGGGCTTCGCAAGCGCGGCCGTTTTCATCGAGTTTGATTTTGATCTCAGGCATTTCGAGATCGAGCGCGCCGTTTAAGAAGCGGTTTTTGCGCAGCAACGAAGCCATTTTCCATGCTTCTTTGACTGAGCCAGAAAGGGTGGGATCTGAACCTTCGGGGGCGGGTTTGCCGTCGAGGATGGCTTGGGCTTGTTCGTAGGAAAGCTTGGCGCGGGAGTGGATGACTGCATCAACGAACTTGGTGTTGAGAATATGGCCGTCATCTGAAATTTCCATGATCGCACATTTCGTGAGGCGATCGACGTTTGGCTTGAGCGAGCAGATTCCGTTAGAGAGCTCGGTGGGAAGCATGGGGAGAACTCGGTCGACCAAGTAAGTGGAGTTGCCGCGCTCGACGGCTTCCTTGTCCATGGGTGCGCCGGGTTTGATGTAGTGGGAGACGTCGGCGATGTGGACTTCTAACAACCATCCACCGCTTTTGGTTTTGGCGATGAAGATTGCATCGTCATGGTCTTTCGCATCGGCTGGGTCGATGGTGATGACGAGTTTGTCGCGATGATCGCGGCGGCGTGCGATTTCGGCTGCGGGGATTTCTTCCGGAACGGCGCGGGCTTCGCGCAGGACGTCTTCGGGAAAGGAGGTGCGCAGGCCGTAGCGAGCGATGGTTGAGAGGATGTCGACACCGGCATCGCCGGGCCAGCCGAGGACTTCGATGACGCGGCCGATGGGATCGGTGTTTGCGTTTGCCCAGCTTTCGAGATCGACCACGACGGTTTGGCCGGGTTCTGCGGTGGTGTCGCCGGTGATGTTGATGCGGCCTTCGAGGGCTTTGTCATCGGTTTCGACCCATGCGAAGTTCGCTTTCTTGCGGTAAACCCCGACGATGCGGCCGGAGCGGCGGGATAGGATTTCGATGACTTCGCCGCGCATTTCCTGATCGTCAGGGACGGGGCCGCGCTGGCGGGGTTTGGAGGATGGCGCTGAGGTTTTGATGCGGACGCTGTCGCCGTCGAGCGAGGTCAGGGTTTTATCGCGTGGAATGAAGATGCGTGAGTGGAGTTTGAAATCGATGCCAGCGGTTTCGTTTTCGGCGTCGCCGATGATGGGGTAGAAGAAGGCGTGGCCGTTGGGGAGGAATTTGATCGAGCCGGTGAGTGAGCCTTTGGGAGCGGGTTTGGTTGGACTAGGCTTCGCTGAGGTAGATTTCTCGGGCGCGGCTTTTTTGGCTTCAGCCTTGGGCTTGATCTCGGGAGGTTTGACGAGAGAGTAGAGATTTTTCGCGCCGCAGGAGATGATTTTGGCCTCCGTGAGGTCGATAAGGATTCCGGTCATTTCGCCTTTGCGGTCGCCTGGGATTTCCAGAGTCTTGGCGATTTGGGTTTTGGAATAGGTGTTGTCCGGATTGGTTCGGAAGAGGGCTAGGATCTGATCGCGCATGGGGCAGTTGTGATGAAAATGAGTTTATAGGGACTATAGGACTTATATGACCTATGAGGAGAGGTGATGGCCGATTTGGTGGAATCGACGATTGATGAATGATTTAGAAGCTAAACGGATCAAAGCCTTCTGACAAGAAGGGGTTTTAGGGGCTGTGGCGGTAATGGAGCTAAGCGACAGGGCGGGACTAATATCTTATCAAAACTCTCCCGCAAATTGCATCCGCTATGCCAATCTAAAAACTGCATCAGATTAAGGTGGGGCCGGGGGGATAACCTCTGCTGTTCGTGGAAAGGGAGTTGATGATTAGAGAGCGGAAAATTTGGGTGGTAACTAGTCTTGTAATCACAGATAACCATATCTCAATAGAACGGTTGTTCGTGCTTGTGTGTCGCAGGTTTAGTCAATGTTCTCTTGTTCTTTTGAGAAATTGTAATAGCCAAATCTTTTATCTGAATCTGGAACTTGTTGGATAGCTTGTTCAAGAGACCAACCTCTTCCGTGAAGTATTTTAGCAGTTAACCCCCTGCCTTTGTACATTGGCATCGGTGTTCGCATGTTGTATTCTGGAGGTAATACGTAGGAAGAAATATTTGAACCATATAGCGCTTTCCTAAATGCGGGCTGATCATGACTGGGAGGCGAAGGTTTTTCTCTTTGCCTAGAGTATATTCTATCCCATTTATTAACAAACATTTGGAACGTAGGAGTATTCTTATAAGCCAAAACTCCCGTGTTGGCTTCAGGGAAGCAGTCAGGAACGTTTCGTATGCGGTTTTTTTTACCTAGGCCGATTCTCAGTGGAGCGTGGCAATATGCTAGGTCGAATTTATCAAGCAACTGAAACAACTCTTCTACATTGTCAATAAATACGGTGTCTGTATCGACAAAGAGAGTTTTATTGAATGGAGTTTCTTTGAGAGGCTTTATTTTGTCATTAAATGAAAACGTTGGATTGCTGATGATATTAACCAAATCAAAAAGCGAAGCATCATCGACATTAGGTTGCTGGTCAGTAAACAAAACTATCGGAATCGAAGGCATAAGTTTTTTTGCAGACTTAGCTGATCTTACGGTTTCTATGTAGTATTTCTGTCCTGTGGAAACATATAGAATACCAGCTTCGTAATTTATTCCGAGGCTACTTGATGTATTGCTGGTCATAGAGGTAATGATTAACTTTTGAATTGCGCCACGGCGGTGAAAAGGCGTCCATTGTGAATTGAATCATCTGCGGTTTCTTAATCTAAGAAGATTACTTTGAGGGAGGAGTTCTTATGATTGCTAGTCCCTTCATTTCGGTTTTACTTAGATTCCATGAACGGCATGAGGCAGGAATCCTCATTCAACGATTCAATGTGCACAGACTTGTGGCAAAAGATCTGAATGAAAATGTAATTTTTCGTCATAATCAGAAATCGATTATCCACAACCCACAATCTTTTCAAATGTTACAAACACAGCCGCTTAAACAGCTCATTCAGCGGTAATTGCAAACAGATATAAAAATCGCCGAACTCTGAGTATTTTGCGGAGACTTCATCGAAGCGCATTTCGTAAACGATGTCTTTGATATCGGAGGTGGATTTTGATAGGAGGGTGACGCCCCATTCGTGTTCGTCTAGGCCGGTGGAGCCGGTGATGAGTTGGAGGATTTTTCCGGAGTAGGTGCGTCCGACGCGGGCGTGGCCGGCCATGAGGGTGCGGCGGGTTTCATAGTCGAGAGCGTACCAGTTATCCTCTCCGCTGCGGCGTTTGGTCATGGGGTAGAAGCAAACGACCGGCCAATCGGGGAGTTGGGGATAGACGCGGTAAGAACGGTAGTGCGCCATACGGTCGTCGAACTCTTTCAGGGCGGCGATGTATTCCTCGGTGTCTGCGGTGAGGTTTTTCTCAGCGATCAGAGTTTCCGCGATGTATTGCTCGCGGGTGGTGGTGTATTCGGATGGTTCGGTGAGGGAGAAATAGGAATACGCGGGTGTTAGAATTTCTGGTCCGAGAGAAAGGGTGAGTTGTTTCTCAAAGGCGTTGGCGATATGGAGGTCGGGGGTGAGGAGCATGAAGCCGAGATCGGCTTTGGGCGAGACGATAGAAAAAGTGAGCAGCTGGGTGTCCGGGGTGGCGCGGATTTCCTGGATGAGCTCGGTGAAACGGACTTTAGCTTGGCGTTGTTCATCATCACTGAGCATGGCCCATTGTGAGTAGTCGATGTGATAGAACAGGTGAAGAACGTGCCAGCCTTCTTTGAGTGTGAGTGGAGTCATTGAAGTGTGAATAGTGAAGAGTGAATAGCGAAAGCAGAGCGAGTTGTTACGAGCAAACAGTATTTAGGCGAAGCCGTGACGGCTTGGACGGAGCGAAGCGTAGTCAATTGATTATTAAAGATGTGCGGTTTGGTAATTCAGTTTGATCCGACTTCGCTGAAGCTACGACGGACAGGTTGTTAATTTTGGATATTTGAATGAAGAGGAAGATCTTAAAAATTAACGAATATCGGTGGAGATTTCGGTTTCGAAAAGAGTTTTGAATTTTTCGATGGGGGCGTCAATGGATGGGCCTTCGAGGATTTGAATAATCCAGCGAGGAGTTTGGCCGGTACGGTAAGAGGCGTGCATGCTCATATCGGTGAAGCCATCGGTAGCGGAGATGGTTAGGGTTTCATTTTTGGATATGGTGATTGTGGTGCTATCACCTACGAAGTCGCCTTCGCCGTCTCGGAAGAAAACACGTATAGCGCCGGACTTGCCAGAGGCTTGAATTTTGATGGTGGGGATGAGTTTTACCCCACCGCGGACGATATCGGGTTTTTCGCCTTGGGTGATAGGTTTTCGCCAGTAGGTTTCGAATGCGGAAATGCTTAGAATTTCACCTTCTACGGGTAAGCTGATTTTTTCCGCGATTTCAGTATCGACGGGGATTTCTTTGTTAAAGTGGAGGATGGTGAGAGCTGCGGTAGTGATCAAAGCGACCACAATGGCGATCATGCTGGTTTTCTCAAGCATGGTAAGGTTGGTGAAAATTCCTGGGGTGAGTGGACTTTCGAAATCCTCGGATGGAGCGCTGCTGGCTTCCATGACTCCGTATTTCTTCGTGCTATCGATGGGTTGGGTTTGGGTTTCATCAAGTTCACGGAGGTCGTCATCGCCAAATCCAACGAAATCCGTCGGGAAATCGGATGGATTTCTCTGGTTAGGGTTTTCAGGAAGTTGCGAGTCGTTACTCATGATTAGTCAGAAGTGTTATAGAATCCTGAGGATCGCTTGGCGAGAGAAGAAAGTGGGGAAAAGATAAGAGAGGATTGGGAGATTGGCTTTTTGAATGAAGATGAAAAGCGCGACCACCGACTTCGTCGGGGCAGGCTGGAGTCGCGCGGTCCTTTTGGATTATTTTTCCCAAGCTAGCATTTTGGATTTGCAGGTTGTGCCCCAGCGATAACCGCCTAGGGAGCCATCTTCCCGGATGACTCGGTGACAGGGGATGAGGTAGGCGATGCGGTTTTGGCCGACGGCGTTTCCGACTGCGCGGGCGGCTTTGGGTTTGCCGATGCGTTTGGCGAGTTGGCTGTAGGTAGAGGTTTTGCCACTGGGGATTTCCAGTAAGGCGTTCCAGACTTGGAGTTGAAATTCGGTTCCGTTTAGGTTGAGCTTGAGCGGGGTGGTGGACTTGGATTGGAAGATTTGGTGGGAGAGTTCGGCGGCGAAACGATCGTTGCGATTGAGTGTGGCGGTCGGCCAATCGTGGGTCAGTTGTTGGAAGGATGCTGCTTCGTCGGTTTCGAAAAAGGACAGGTGGGCGATGCCTTTTGGCGACCTCGCGATGAGCATATTTCCGAAAGGAGTTTCGGAAATTCCCCAGTCGATGAGGATTTTCGCGGGGTTGGCAGTCATTTTAGATAAATTGGAAATATGATTATAAGTCGCTGTTTTATAAGAATTAACTGATTTTCAAATTATCTTAAATAATGTTGCCAGTCCGAAATTGAAACAATCGTTGGAAATTAGAGGTAGCGAGTCAGCGCATCGACCTTGGATTGATCGAGTTCATTGGCGAGAGCAACCGTGAGGCTGAGCATGGCGAGGTAATCGTTGATATCGATGATGGCGTTGTGCGAGTGGATGTAGCGGGCCGGGACGCCGAGCACGACGGATGGAATTCCGTCATTGGCGAGGTGGAAAGCGCCGGCATCGGTTCCGCCGCCGCGCCGGACGGTGACTTGGTAGGGGATTTTGGCATCTTCTGCGGTTTGGATGGCGAGTTCTGCGAGGCGAGGGTTTGCGATGGCGGTTGGGTCGAAAAGTCGTATCTGGACGCCGTTGCCGAGTTTTCCTTGGGCTTCTGATGGGTTGAAACCGGGTGTGTCATCGGCTGGCGGGCCTTCGAGGACGATGGCGACATCGGGTTTGGCGAAATGGGCGAGGGTTTTTGCACCGCGGAGGCCGACCTCTTCTTGGACGGTTCCGGCGAAGATGAGTTCGTTCGGGTGGTCCATTTCAGCAAGAATTTGGGCGGATTGGATGGTGGCAGCCATGCCGACCCGGTTGTCAAAAGCTTTTGCCATGAACAAATTGGGGTTGGCCATGGGGGTGAAGGCGGATAGCGGGGCGATGGGTGTACCGAGTTGGATGCGGTAATCATCGACGACTTCGCGGCGGGAATTTGCGCCGATGTCGATAAACATGGATTCGACGGGGATGGGACTATCACGCTGGGAAGGAGGGAGAAAATGGATGGGTTTGCTGCCGATGACGCCGATGATTTTTTCTCCGTCACGATTCAGGATTTGGACGCGTTGGCCGAGCATGACCTGATTCCACCAGCTACCGATGGTGACGAACTGGAGAAAACCGTCCGGAGTGATGTTTTGGACGATGAAGCCGATTTCATCCATGTGGCCGGCGATTAGAACGCGAGGACCTTCGTTGGCGTGTGTGCAGATCACAGAACCGGATTTATCAGTTGCGAGCGGGCCGACCTCTTTGAGTTCATCGACGAAGATCGCGCGGACTTCGTCTTCGAAGCCTGAGATTGAGTGGGCTTCGGTGAGTTCTTGGAGCAGGGTAAGGGCTTTGGAGCGCATAAGCGCATAGTGCGTGGAAACTCTAAATATTAAACTCTAAATTTCAAGGAATAGGCTGAGAGGCTGTAAATATCTTACACTGCATTATAACAACTCGATTTCTTCCGAGCTGGACGGATGGAGTGGGATGTTCTTTGATCGCGTTCCCGTGAGTAAAAATTTAGTAACTGAGCCCCGAGCTGATTTAGAAATCAAAGATGCACAGCTGATTTTCCATCGTGTTTGGAAAGAGTTGGAGGCGAATATTGGGCGGGAGAATTTACGGTTTCCTAAAGAGCTGATCTTGTTGGGTGGTGCGCCAGGATCGGGAAAAGGAACGAACACGGATTTCATTCGTAAAGTGCGCGGGATTTATGCGGATCCGATTGTGGTGAGTCAGTTACTCAGTACTCCGGAGGCGCAGGAAATCAAGGCACGTGGTGGAATGGTGGGGGATGAGGAGGTATTGCGTTTGTTGCTCAAAGAGTTGTTGAAGCCGCAGTTCCGCGATAGCGCGGTGTTGGATGGTTTTCCTCGCACGAAGGTGCAGGTGGAATGTTTGAAAATGTTTTACGATGAGATGGTGAATTTACGGAAAGAGTTTTCCGATGGGCCACAGGCGCATTTTTTCCGTCAGCCGGTGTTTCATATCATGGTGTTGTTTGTGGACGAGGTTGAGAGTATCGCTCGTCAACTCAAGCGTGGTCAGGAAACGTTGGAACACAATGCCGAGGTCAGGCAATCCGGAATCGGTGTGTTAGAAGAGGAGCGTGCGACGGATTTTGATCCTGATTTAGCTCGGAACCGTTATCGGACTTTTAAAGAGAAGACTTACGATGCATTGGTCTCGCTGAAACAAATTTTCCATTACCATTTCATCAATGCGCAGGCGCCGATCCAAGTGGTGCAGCAAAACATCATACGTGAGTTAGAATATCAGAGTTCATTGGAACTTGATCCGAGGACATACGATACGTTGCGTCACATTCCGTTAGCGGATGAGATCGTGGTCAAAGCACGACAGGAGTTGGTGAATCGCTTGGATAGTTACCAAGTGGAGCATACGGAAACGTTTCAAAAGGTTGTGGATTTCATCCAAGAGAAGATGATGCCGGTGATCAAGCGATACGCGGTGACGGGTCGTGCGACAGTGAACACTGAAGACGTGCTTTTTCAAAATCCGGTAGCGATTGCGATCCTGATCGATGTGTATTCGGAGCGCGGATTTCAAGCGATGGTGGATATTCATCGTCTGGAAATCCCAGAGAAAGTGGATTTGCAAACCGGAATTATCACGACGCGAGAGAAGAAAGTGTATCGTATGACGATCTTTTTCTCGGGTTCGAAGATCAGACGTGGATAAAGCGCGGATGAGGATTTTTGTGGTTCGAAATTTCATTAGACACATGTGAATGATTTGAGAGGTGATAATCCGCTGGGCGCTCAAGCTAGGGAAAACCCTGTCCAGATTTCTAAATACTTAACCGCGAATGAACGCGAATCCGATGCATGTGGCTTTGGAAAAATTAGTATATAATGAAATGATTTCGACCGAGCCCACAAAATGTTCTCATTAACCCAAGATTCGCGTCCATTCGCGTCCATTCGCGTCCATTCGCGGTTCTCTTTCCCCTAACTTGATCGTCCTTTGATAATCCGCTGGATTTGACGCGGGACTTTCGCTAGCTTCCTATTTTAACCAACCTGAAACCGTGCAAATTCTCATCCGCAATATTGACCGTAAACTCACGCAGCCTGAGATTGTTTGTTTGTTTAGAAAATACGGGCGAGTGACGTCTTGTGTGATTGTGAAAGATGAAAAGACGGGTGAGTCCAAAGGATTTGGATTTGCTGATATGCCGAAGCTAGATGAGGCGACCAAAGCGATTGAAGAGCTGAATGGGAAAAAATTAGGCGATTCCATCCTGCGGGTGAAGCGCGCTGCGAGTTCTACGGTTTCGAAGAAAACTCCGAAAGTTGAGCAGACAGAGAGACCAAGATCCATCAGATCGGACAGATACGACAAAACCGACCGATCTGATGACAAAAAGAGACCCCCGAGAGCGAGTCGCAGCACGAAGCGCCGCTAATCAGCCGAGTTTGGTGATCGCTTTGGTGATTTCATCCTCCATCCCCGCTTCTGTGCGGATGAAAAGTTCCTGCAGGCCTTTCTCGGTTTGAGTGACGGCTTTCAAGCCACCGGAGACGGGTCGTTGTATACGGATGGAACCCGTGGATTTTTCCGCGCCAAGAGATTTGCCGCCGTAGGACCTACCGATGATGACGCCGATCACTCCCGGCATGGCCTCGATTTTCGCGATGACCCGGTGGCATTCTTTGGAGGTGGATTGATGACGACCGCGTGAGGGCATGGGGAAGTGAGCTTAGAGGAGAGAGCTTAGAGCGAAGAGGAGAGAGGGTGAGAGAGTGATGAATGTTGGGCTGGTCGTAAAGGGGATTGCAAATATAGGGCTCATAGTGGATGAACGGCGTGGATGTCAGTTAAGGCAACATGGAGAGTGAGCGCGGCGGTGATGCTGAGTCGAGTGCTGGGGCTGATAAGAGAGGTATTGTTTGCGGGTTTGTTCGGAGGTAGTCGCTGGATGGACTGTTTTTATCTGGCGTTCAAGGTGCCGAACTTGCTGCGGGATTTGTTTGCGGAAGGGGCGTTGTCCCAGGCATTCGTGACGACGTTTTCCAAAAAGGTTAAAGCGGATGGAGTCGAAAGTGCGTGGGTGTTGGCAAACCGTATGATGACCTTGGCGGCGGTGTTCATGAGCTTGGTGGCGTTGGTGGGGATTGCGGTTGCGCCTTGGATTGTGGATTTACTGACGGCGTTTTCGAGATCGGGTCAGACACCGCGTGTTTACAATGCGGATGAGATTTCTCTAACAGTTGAGATGGTGCGGGTCATGTATCCGTTCATTGCTCTGGTTTCTTTATCGGCTTTGGTGATGGGAATGTTGAATGCGCGGGATGTGTTCGGGATGCCGGCGCTGGCTTCGTGTTTTTTCAATATCGGATCAATGATCGGTGGCGCGTTGATCGGTTACTGGATGGATCCGGAGTGGGGTCCGCGGAGTTTGGTTGGCTTTTCATGGGGCGTGTTGATCGGTGGTTTTGCGCAGTTGGTGTGTCAGTTTCCTGCGTTGTTGGCGGTGGGTTATCGGTTCAAAGCGAATTTCAACTGGAACGATTCCGGAGTAAAAAAAATCCTTATGTTGATGGGTCCTGCTGTCATTGCAGCATCGGTGACTCAGGTGAATGTGTTAGTAAACGCGATGTTTGCCTACGGGGTGGGTGAGGGTGCGGTGAGTTGGTTGAGTTATGCGTTTCGATTGATGCAGTTGCCGATCGGGGTGTTCGGTGTGGCGGTTGCGACCGTGACTCTGCCCGCAATGTCGCGTGCAGCGATTAACGGCATAGGAAAAGATTTCGCGCCGACCCTGCTCAAAGGACTGAAATTGGTGATGTTCTTGGTGTTTCCTGCGACGGTTGGCTTGGTCGTAATGGCGCAGCCAATTGTGAGTCTGCTTTATGAACGTGGAAAGTTCGATGAGCTGGATCGCTTGGCGACCGCAGGTGCGTTGCAAGCGTATGGTTGCGGACTTCTGTTTTACGCGGGGCTTAAAGTGTTGCAGCCGGCGTTTTACGCGATTGAGAAACGTTGGTTTCCGATGATTGCCAGTTTGATGGCTTTGGTGGTGAACTTGGTTTGCAACTACACTTTTGTATTTGTCTTTAAATGGGGTCACGAATCGCTTGCTCTAACAACCAGTATTGTAGCCAGTTTGAACTTCATTTTCCTATACGCCGCGATGATGAAATACGCGGGAGATATCGGTACTGGACGATTGTTGATCGCGTTTTTAAAAATCGGCTCTGCGACCGCCGTGATGGCTGCGGTTTGTTACTACGGAAGTCTGATGTTCTTGAATGATCTAAGTGGGATGCTGTTTTGGAAAAAAGCACTCGCGGTATTCGGTCTCATCGGCGTAGCTGGTGCGGTGTATTTGGTGGCGACTCTCATGCTGAAAGTGGAGGAGATACGTGATGTGGTTGGGATGGTGAAGAAGCGGTTAGGGAAGTGAGGAATTTGAAGAGGAACCACAACTGGACTAAGCTGACATAGCCGGAGGTAAATTTTGAATCAACAGAGAATGAGGTATTCAGATCCAAAATGAAATTATTCTATGATGGTTTCTGCGTGTTTTGCAGACGTCAGACGCGGAATCAATGTAATACCGTTTTGGAAAAAGGAGTTGGCAGTCTATGGACTTAAAGACGTAGCCGGTGCGTCGTGTGCTTCGTGTTTTTCGTGGTCAATCTGTTCTCTGAGTGAGTTCACTTCACTTGGTGTTGGTGGAGGATTTTTCCGGTATCGTCGTGGAGACTGATGCTTAGGGTGGCTGGTGATGCGGGGTTGAGATCGACGCGGAGGAATCCGCCGCTGGGGGTGGTGTCGGTGTAAGGTTGGCGGATTTTTGCCTCGGGGTCGTTGGATTTAGGATCACCAGGGACGCGGCCGAGGCGGGCGTTTTCTTTGTTCAGGGCGCCGCAGGAAAACTCGGTAAAGCCGTTGGGGTGGATGGTGTGGTATTTCCAATGACGATCGCCGCAGAGGATGAAAAATTTGTTAGGATCGATCTGGTTGTTTTTCAGCCAATCAAAAAACGATTGGCCTTCGTGGTTGAAGCCTTTGAGGTTTGCATGGTTATCGGATTTGTAACCATCGTCGGGTCCGATCATGGGGGTGGGGGAGATGAGGATTTTGAACGTGGCATCGCTTTCCTTGAGGGTGCGTTGCAGCCACTCGCGTTGTTCTTTTCCCCAGAGAGATTTATCGGTTCCGTCTGGCATGCTGTTCGGGCTGCGGTAGTCGCGACCCTCGATGTACCAGATTTGCAGATCTTTTCCCATGCGATGGGTGCGGTAGGTAATGGGGTTGGATGCGTTAGGATCGACGATTGGGACTTGTTCGCGAAAGGTATCGATCCCGAGTTTGTTAGAAGGTTCCTGATCGCCGGTGGTATCGGAGTCGTTGTAGCGATGATCGTGATCGTCTTTAAGCCAGTAGGTAGGGCTTTGGGAAAAGAGTTTCACAAAGCGCGGCATGACGTATTGTTCGTGCCATTTTTTCCGGAGTTCGGATTGGGTTTTAGCAGCGGTTTGCGCTGGGTGGTCGTAGTAGACACAATCGCCATTCAAAATGACAAAGTCGGGGTTGAGTTGCGCGATGGGTTCGAGGGCAGGGTAGCCGAGGGCGCGGTCTTCAGGTTTGGCGGGAGGGGAGTTTTTATCGCCGTGTTGGAAAAAGGCGTAGTTGAGGCAACTTGTTAGAATAAATTGGATGGGGGTGGATTGACCGGCTGGAGGAAGGGTTTTGAAGGAGGCGGTGGTGCTTGGCTTTGTGGATTCTTTCCCGGAGCCGTAAATGACACGGTAGTGGTAGGTGGTATTAGGTTGGAGGGAATCGATTTTTACTTTGAGGATGAAATCGGTTTCTTGGGTGGCGGTGACCCAATCGGAAAAGGTGGAAGATTTGAAATCAGGTGACGTCGAGAATTCAAATCGACCTGTCCCAGCAACGCCCGGGACATCGCCATCTATTGGAATTGGTGAAGATGTTAGACGGGTTTGGAGGATAATAGTTGATTCGCTGCATTCACCGGCAAGTAGGCCTTGTGAGAGGTGGATGTCTTGGGCAAAAGCGTTGGACAGCGTGAGTAAGGCGCTTAAAAGAATGGATTTTTCAGAAAGGAGCATTCGGATTTTTGGCTATTCTCCTGCTTCAGGTTTCTCATCAGCTTCGGGCTTCTCTTCGACTACAGGTTTCTCTTCGCCCTCGGGATTTTCTTTAGAAGGTTTATCAGTGATGACTGGAGTTTTTGCGATGATGTCTGAAAAGCTAGCGACTCGTGCGATTTCCTCAGGTTTATCGAGGGCAGCGGCGAGCGTCTGGACTGCGCGGGCTGGAATTCCCTCGTGGAGGGTGATCATGGGGGATTTATCTTTACCACCGTTGAGTCCACTAATGGTGGAGACGTGGCCGGTGACGTTTCCTGAGTCGTCGAATAAAGGAGATCCACTGCTGCCTGGTGCCCAGTCGTTGCTGTAGTTCACGCGTAGGTAGGAGATGCCATCGATGGTATTTTTATCCTGATCTTGGTAGCGATTGTGCCAGTAGAAGCGATTGATGACTCCTGTGCTGAAGTAGCCTTGTTGTTTGAGTGGGTAGCTGAAGCAGTAAGATAAGGCACCTTGTTTGACATTTGCGTTTAGAGAGACGGGAGTAAATTTTGTTCCGGAGACTTTGATGATTGCGGCATCCATGGTTGGATTGCGAGCAAGGATGGCGACGCCGCAAGCAAGGTTTCCTGCATGGTCTACGGCGACGATGAAGCCATCGCTCATTTTGGTTTTGGTGGCGAGGACGTGATCGCAGGTGACGATGACATTGGGAGCGATCGCATAACCGCCTGCTAGGCTGATGTGCCAGTTTTCGCAGCTCATGCATTTGTAGCAGTAACCGACGCGTAAGTTAGATGTGCGTGCGTGTTTGGCGATTTCTTCTGGGGAGAGTTCTTTGGTTAGAGCAGAGGGGAGCTTGATCGCTTCTGGGATGGGGGCGAGAAGTTGTTTCTCGATTTCGGCTTTTGAGATGGCAGAAACTTTTTCACGAACGATCAGGGCTTTATCTATGATTTCTTGTTGAGCCTTTTTGATGCTGCTGCCGTTTTGATCAAAGATGGGGGTGTCGGCGGACTGAGCAAACAATGGATTGAACTGACAAGTCAGGATCAAAATCGGTAGGCAGCGGAATAGTGAAATGGACATAACTTTGGATAAGTTGCATGAATTAGCTCAAGGGGCCTTTGCGAGGATTTCTTTAAATTTGGTGAGTATAAATGGAGCATTGCCTGCACCAAGAACTTCTCCTTTTTTGTTGATGATCATGAGGCGGGGAATGCCTCCTTTGATATTTTTTTTCACGAAGTCTTTTACTCCAGTATTGGCTTTTTCATCAAAACTGACGGCTGGCCACGGCATTTTTTTTGCTTTCGTATAACTCGCCATTTTTTCTGCGGTGTGGTCTAGGCACATGAGCACGACTTCAAATTTCTTACCGCCTTCGTTTTTGTTATAGAAATCGACTAGTTCGGGAGTGAACTGTTGGCAAGGTCCGCACCATGAGGCAGACCAATAAATGAGGACATAATCCTTTTCTTTCAGGTCTATTTTGACTTTTTCGCCCGCGGTATTGATCAGGTGAGGAGTCATGTTTTCGACTATTTTATCGGCCATGAGAGGAGTGGCAGGAGCGTCGGGAGCAGCAAGTTGCGGGACAGCCTCTTCTGCACTTATGAAACTAGTTGTTGAGAGCATGCTTAGAGAAAAGAGAAGGATCCTTTTTTGAAAATTGAACATAAGATATGGATGATATGGTTAAAAATGGAAGATACGTGAATCAGGTTAATGATTTATCAATAGAGGCTGCCGATTGCTGTCAGGAAGTTCCAATTTATTTTTAATCACTACATGGGATAAAAAATCCCTCAGATTGGGAACGAGGGCTTGCGTTTTCGGGTGATTGGGTTCGGTTATGGGGCGTGAAATCTGAAAGTAGAATCCATGCATTGCTGGCGACAGCGAGGATTGCGAATGTCCCGAGTGTGGTGAGCAACCTCGGGGTGGGGATTTTATTGGGGGTATACGAGGGCGACATGGAGTTTTCCTGGCCGTGGGGGCTGATAGTTGCTGCGGTGTTGTTTTACATTTCCGGGAATTTCCTCAATGACTGGATGGACAGGGACTGGGATAAGGAAAAGCGCCCCGAGCGTGCGTTGCCGCGCGGAATGTTTTCTCCCTTGGCTTATTTGACGGCGGCGATGGCTGGAATGGGGATCGGGCTGGTGATTTCGGCGTTTTATGGGTGGTTGGCATTCGTTGTGGCGGGGTTGTTGGTGGGATTGATCATTTTCTATACAAAGGTACATAAGCAGGCAGCGTGGTCGGTGATTCCGATGGGGCTGTGTCGGGCTTGTCTGCCGATTTTGGGCTATGTGGCGATGCGTGGAGGGATTTCCGGGACGGTGCTTTTTCCGGCGGTGGGTTTGTTAGTTTATGTGATTGCGCTATCACTGAGTGCTCGTTGGGAAGCGCGGGGAGATTTGCCGGTAAAGGAAAAATGGATCGCGCGCGGGTTGTTGTTTGGGGCGGGATTGTTTGCTGCGATTCTGCCGATTTTCATTCAGCCAAGCATGGGGTGGATAGGTTTGGTTCCGTTTGCCGTTTGGTTGCTTTTATACCTGACCTTTTATCAATCGCCGGTGTCGGCGCATGTGTCGGCCTTGTTGGCGGGGATTCCGTTGATCGATTGGATCTTGTTGCTGCCCTTGGCGAAGATTTGGTTGAGCTGGGAGCGAGTGGAGAGTGATGAGCCGATGTATCTGATCGCGATGTTTTTAGCTCCGGGCTGCTTTGTATTGGGTAGGATGTTGCAGAGAGTGGCGCCGGCGACTTGAGAAGAGTGAAAGCAGGGCGAGTGGTAACGAGCATTTACTATATTGGCGAAGCCGAGAGTGCTTGGACGGAGCGAAGCGCAGTCAATGGTGAAGATCGGGGCTTGATGTTTTCCCTGTGATGGCGTCCATTGAGCTTAGGAAAATCATGAGTGGCATTGCAGAGAAACAGGAGAGGTTATTGGAGGATTTGGGGATTTTTCAGGATTGGACGGAGCGGTATGAGTATGTGATTGGGTTGGGAAAAAGGCTGGAGGCGTTGCCGGAAGAGGCGAGGGATGCGGATCATTTGATCAAAGGTTGCCAATCTCAGGTTTGGCTGGATGCGCAGGCAAAGGACGGGCGGGTTTACTTTTATGCCGACTCAGATTCGTTGATCACCAAAGGCATGATTGCCTTGTTTATCGGTGTTCTGAATGGGGAAAAACCGGATGATATATTGACGGCGGACATGAGTTTTATTGAGAAAACGGGCCTAAAAGAGCATTTGGCACCAACTCGGGCAAACGCGCTCAATTTGATGGCGACCCAGATGAAACAGCGGGCGCTGGTTTTCGCAGGATGACGCATTGCCGTTGACGGTTTCGCTTGGGTGCATAGAAGCTTCGGGCATGTTCATCGATCACATCAGGATTTTGGCGAAAGCAGGAGACGGCGGAGATGGCGCGGTTTCGTGGCGTCGTGAGAAATTTGTCCCGCGCGGCGGTCCGGATGGTGGCGATGGCGGAAATGGCGGCAAGGTGATGTTGGTGGTTGATAATTCGACCGACACATTGCGTCAGTACCATTTCGATCCGAAGCTGATCGCCGAGGACGGCAGGCCGGGTGGTGGGCACAAGAGAACAGGTAAGAGTGGGCTAATGAAAATTGGCAAGGTGCCTCCAGGTACGGTGGTTTACCGCACCAATGCAGGAACCGTTAACGAGGCGGTGGAATATGAACGCAGCGATGACGGCATCGAGCTTGATCCGATTGCAGACCTGATTGAGGAAGGGCAGACTTTTGTTTTGTGTGAAGGTGGAATTGGTGGAGAAGGAAACTTCAGATTCCGCACGGCGACTAATCAGACGCCAACTGAGCATACACTTGGAACTCCTGGTCAGCAGGGTGTATTTTATTTAGAACTACGCCGCATCGCGGATGCAGGTTTGGTGGGTTTCCCGAACGCGGGTAAATCGACTCTGTTAGGAAAAATTTCTGAAGCGAAACCCAAAGTTGGATCGTATCCGTTCACGACATTGCAGCCGATGATCGGCGTGGTGGAGTTCGGTGGATTCCGTCGCTGCACTGTTGCGGATATTCCGGGACTGATCGAAGGAGCGCATGAAAACCGTGGCTTGGGGCATGAGTTTTTACGTCACATCACGCGCTGCCGGGTGTTGCTTTTCGTAGTCGATATGGCGGGCAGCGAGGGTCGGGATCCGATCAGTGATCTCCAAATTTTGCGCACCGAGATCAAAGAGTATGATGAAGATCTCGCTAAGTTTCCTTGGAAAGTGATTGCTAACAAAATGGACTTGGAAGGATCGGAAGAAAATCTAGCCATGTTCCGGACACGTTTCCCTAAGGTCGACATCATTCCGATATCGGCAGATACTGGCCAAGGTTTGGATGATCTGCGCATCATGCTGGACAGCGAGGTTTCCCAGAAGATACAGAAATGAGCGCGCAACCGGTATTTGTTTACGGAACGCTGAGAAAGGGTGGCTCGAACCATTTTCGAATGGATGGAGCGGAGTTAGTTGGCAAGGGTGTGGTGAAAGGGGAAATCTATCAGATTGATACGAATCCTAAGTTGGTTTTTCCCGCATTGAAGTTGGATGGCGAGGGTCGTGTTGTGGGCGAGGTTTATCAAGTTTCCGAGACGCAACTCAAAGCGTTGGATGCGTTTGAGGGAATTTCCGAGCGATACGAAGAACCTTATGAATACCGACGTGTGATGACGGGTGTTGAAATGGAATCTGGCGAGTTGGCTTACGCTTGGGTGTGGGAATGGAATTCGTGCTTGGTGGGAGCAAAGCTCTTACCGGAAGGTGATTGGTTGCTTTATGAACCGAATCCGAGTTGATTGGGTGGGTTGCAAATCATTCCTACAAATCTGCTACTACAAGCCTACAGCCAAGGGGTTTTCCCGATGGCGGAGGAGGGCGAGATTTTTTGGTATGAACCCAAAATGCGGGGATTGATTCCGTTAGATGAGCGGTTTCATGTTTCGCTTAGTTTAAGTAAGCTTTGGAACAAGAAGCCGTTTGAAATTCGTTTTAACACGGCGTTTCGTGACGTGATGATGGGTTGTTCCGAACGGGAAGAAACATGGATCGATCCCGTGATTGTAGAAAGCTACTGCCAACTACATGAAATAGGTCATGCACATTCGGTGGAGTGCTGGGATGAGGAAGGCTTACAAGGCGGGCTCTATGGAGTTTCGTTAGGAAAAGCGTTTTTCGGGGAGAGTATGTTTTCTCGAAAAACCAGCGCATCGAAAATTGCGATGATTGCGTTAGTGGATCGGTTGCGTGCGCAAGGTTTCCAATTGTTGGATACGCAGTGGATGACGGATCACCTCAGAACCTTTGGCGGTATTGAAATGCCGCAGGAGGAATACTTGAAGCTATTGAAAGTTGCGATTGCTTGAGGTCGTTATGAAAAAACACTCAGGCATTTTGCGATGACTTCGGTTTGGAATTTTTCAGGGAACAACGAACTCAAGGGCAAGATCACACAAATCAGAGTGGGGATCTTTCCGATGGGTCGATTCCATTTTTTCTCAAGTAAAGTGAGAAATCCGTGAAGCGTGAAATAGAGAGTTGGCAATCCGAAGCCCGACATAACTGGCAGTGTGATTGCGACTTCATGTAAAAGTCCGGAAGTAAAAAAGACTGCCATGACTCCCGCGGGTTTTCCAGCGATGGATTCGATGGGTCGACCCACTAGGCGTTGCATCATTTGTGAGTAGCCGATGTTCCAGCGTCGGCTCCAGAAATCGGCGATGCCGTTGGTCTCAAGTAGATTTGGAAACAAGGTTCTCACGGGAAAGCCGAAATACCTGAGAGTGCCCTTGAGGATGCGTAGGACACCGAAGTGAAAGCCTAGGCTGAGCGGGATAAACATGATGATGATGTTTTTCCATTCGAGGTTTGCGATGATCCATGATCCGCATAAGCCGATGATGGTAAGCAGTGCACCGATGGCGATGTCACTTTTCCATTTGAGCTTTGGATTTTTAAATCGGAACGTTCCGGGATCCATGCCGAACCATAGGAAGGAAAAGATAAGGTAGCGGGGAAGGGGAAGCTTTTCGCTTTTTGCCCACTCTGCATACAGAAGGCCTTTCATGCCGCCCAGTAGCACGCAGCAAATTCCCACCATGCGTGTGAATGCGTCATAACCCATCAGAGCGAGATGCACATTGATGAGCAACATGATGAGTAATAACCATCCATAGGTGCGCCTGAGATATGTCGTCTTCGCGGTTGCTAGAATAGGACCTGCAGCGATTCCGATGAGGACGAGAAATGGAATGATGAAGATCATGAATTTTTATAGCCAGCCTAAGTTCCAGCAGACCAAGCCACCGAATAAAGTGACTAAGCCGATGAATAAGAGGGTGAGCAAATGTTTTCCCACACAGTTAAATTTGTTTTTCGTGATCTCACTGAAGTCGAAACCAAAGAACTGTAGGTAAAGTCGCACCGACCACCAGAGCAGCATGAAGGTATTCATCGCTATGGCAGGACCTGTTCCGCTCATCAGCCACTCGCCGAATCCGAGCGTTAATATTGAGAAGAATAAGTGGCTGCTCCATACGTAGATGGAGTATGTCCACCATAGCTCGCGCATCAGAGGAGGAAGAGCCGTGAGCTTTTCATTCCATTTTAGAATTTTCGGAATCCAAAAGCTGGCGATGCAGAGAATGACCAGTGAGTAACCACCGATTTGCAGGCCGATTTGCAGAAGTTCTTTCATTGGAAGTAGGTGGCTAATGTGAAGATGATAGTTAGGACGAGGAATACACCGAGGAAAAAGAGATCCCAGCAGCGGTCAGCACGGCGTAGTTCAGAATCGTAGTAGGTGAGTTGGACGATGACGCGGCTCATCCAGAAGAGCGCGAAGAATGCACAGAATGCTTTCGAGAAGCCTCCTTCTAGAAGCAGGCTTGGCCAGCCAAGGCATACCAGTGCAAGCGCAGCGATGATGGAAATGATATAGGCACAGTGAACATGAAAGATTTGACGGACAATTAACTTAGTCCCAACGAGACTCCCTGAGTAATCCCATCTTTTTGCAGCGACAAAATTTGCAACAACCAAGCCAGTCAGCATCAGGCCTGCGATTCTTAATCCGATTTCTATAGTTTCTAAGTTCATGATGATGGGTGGTTTATTTTGTTAGGCAGTAGTCGTTTTCGCATTTCGGCAATTCCATATGATGCAGCTCTTTCTGCACCTCTCGATCTTTCTTCCTGAAGAATACCTTGCTGAGTGCGTGACGATTTGCGGCAAGTAAGCGGCAGCTATGAATGGCGATGGGTAATAATCCTGGACCGGCTAGCCTGCGAGCTGCCGTTTGATGGTTGCTGCAACTGTAGAGGCAAAGAACCCATGCCTCCGCACCACGGAAAATTTCATTTTCACTGGTCCGAACAATCATCTCGCGAGCTGGATCCAGTGTGCCAATGCCTGGGAAGATTTGCTCAGCACGCGCTGCTTGGTAGGGGATGAATTCAATCGCATAAGCGCGCGGCTGGCGGCTGATCCATTCGTGAAAGCTACAGCACATTCCGCAGCGCCCATCGTAGTAAACTTCAATCCTCTTAATTTCATTAGGTAGTTTCATCTGATTTCTTTCTACACTTTCAGTAAATACTGAAAATAATGAACATGCAAGATAATATTGAGTATAATTTTTCGGCTATATCACTGAATTTCTCAAATCCCGTTGAGCTCACCTTCCCTAATCTACGGTGAATAACTCAGTTGTCGTAAATCGCTGGGACACTTCTTTTGACGACCGCTCCATCAACATTACTCACAACGACAACCCATTTAATTCGCTCATTAGCTCGGTGGGGTTTCTCCCTATGGCAATTGCAGCTGTCATTAACTAATTTGATCATCTTCGCACCTCGCGACGTCCGTTTCAATAAACTCTAACACAAACCTATCATGAAAACTAAAATTAAGGCAATTACCTTGCTGCTCGTTGCAGTTGGTATTTGTTCACTCAACTCATGCCTGCCTCTTGCCGCAGGTGCAGCAGTCGGATACGTCGCTCACAAGGACGGCTACCGTGTTAATAGCCCAATACATAAACATTGAACTTTTATCATCAATTAAACCCCATTCACACTAGAATTAGTCATTACCTATTATGAAAATATTATCGAATACAATCATCCTTACAGTCGGCCTCGCAGCCGGATTGAGTCTTACATCGTGTGTCGTTCCTTATGATAACGCAATGACCACCAGCACGGTAACAAACTACCGACCAGGATACGCAGTCAATAGCCTTCCATACGGTTATCGCTCAGAAAACATTTCTGGATCTAACTATTACTATCACAATGGCGCGTATTATCAGCGCCGTAGTAATAACTACGTAGTGGTCGACGCTCCGCGTTCGAGCCGTTACTATAATGAATATACCCAATATGGCAACCAGACCGTTCATAATCATAGAGACGGATCCTCACATGTCATAAATAGGCTGCCTAACGGTTATACCACTGTAGATTACAGGGGAGAGCCTTACTACCGCTATCAAGACCGCTACTACCGTCGCCAAGGAAGTGGCTACGTGATTGTTGCAAGTCCTTTCTGATCAACGTAACGACATGGACGGCAATTGTCTGCCGTTCATGTCTGTTTCAGGAATAGTCTAAGCTCCGAACGCTATTTTTCTGTTCTTTGCAATTGTTAGACGGCGTTACTTGGTTTCGATTTCTTTTCTCGTAAGCGCTGCTTCAAGATTTTTGTGTAAAATTTTGAATTGGTCTTCGTTTAAGATCGTATCACTTCTATCGCCCGTGCCGCACATTAAGTTGTTCTCATCCTTTACATGATTTAGTCCAAACCAGTGTCCGAGCTCATGAGCCAGCGTGTCGTTATTAGAATGCAAGGAAGATAAAATGATAAACCGTCGCTTTGCGTGTGCCTTTTTGGCTCCACCATATCGCCAATGGACGCCCGCAATCCAAGCGTCGTGCTTGTCTACATCCCGTGCTGAGTGAACGATAAAAATCTGAATCATCTTGTTCGGAGGCAATGTTTTTTCTGCCAGTGAGTTTCGATCATCTCGAGTGACCAAATTTTGAACATCCTCAGGTAGTGCTATAATATCACCAATTTCAAAGCGGATCTGAGTGTTCTTATATATTTTATTTGCTATCGAGATGCGCTCAAGTAGCGCGGTCTTGTCTGCGATCATTGCTTGATCTTTCATGGCTACACAAAACTGTAGTTTGATGGTTTTTAGAGGAATGACGTCATCAGTCCTTTTCGTTAATGATTCACCCCATCCAGTTGTCCCAGATACCAGAAGCATTGAGAAAGAAATAATCGGTAACAGCGATTTTGGACGTGTGATGATCATCATAAATTTAGGTCGAAGTATGGCTTTGGGTTTGCTATAGCTTTTGAGCTGAGGGAAGTCGGCTCATTTTTTGATCGTTAGTCAGCACAGAAATTCCTTCTTTCGCGTAATCATCGGCGATGAGCCTGTCGATCAGTCCACAGCCGTGATTTGCATGGTGAGCTTCCATGACCGACGCTCCGTTCACAGGGGTGCAGAGGCCGCTGGAAAGAACACTGATGATAGCGGTCTTCGCGTCTGATTTGGTAATCTTATAATGATGCTGCAGTGCGATGTAGGCTTCACCAATGACTTGATTGGATACAAAGAATTCCGCCTGAGGTTCTTTTTCCAGTCGCGCTTCAAAACGCTTCACCGTTTTTTCGTAATCTGCCTCAGGATCACCAGTGAGCAGTCTGATGAAGACAGATGTATCAATCCCGTAGCGATGGGTCATGGTGTTGTTCGCGGAATGTTTCGATATTGAAGGGCTTTAGCTTCTTGCCGATTTTATAACGCAGTGGAGCTAGCTTGGTGCGATCGATGGATCTCGCCCTGAGCAGAAAACCGTCTGGGCGTGGCAAGAGTTCCAGATGACCACCTGGAGCAGCGCCAAGAGCCTCCAACACTGCGGCTGGGAAAGTGGCTTGCCGTTTACTTGTGACTTTGATCAGCATGTAGGCAACATCGGCCGCCTTACTCTTTTTGTCAATTCGTAAGGTGAGAGATATTGAGGCAGGACCGCTCCTTATTTCTCCACCGGTTTACCCGCGGCTTTCCATGCGGTGATACCGCCTTCCATATCATCCACCGTGAACCCGGCGGCACGCAGTTGTTCCGTTGCCATCGCACTGCGCTTGCCGCTTCTGCAATAGACCACCACGGGCTTTTTCGTATCGAGCACCACTTTGGCTTTTTCAAGGAAACCCTCTTCCGTCACGGTGACGAGTTTGGCACCTTTGAGATGACCTTCATCCCATTCTTCCTTGGTTCGGACATCGAGTAGTTGGACACCTTCCGCGAGCTTTTTCTCAGCCTGCTCGATTTTGATCGGCGCGGTTGCTGCAGGAGTCTCCGCTATGGAGAGAGTCGCCATGGAAAGCAGGAGGGATGTGGCGAGGATTAGGAGTTTCATATACATAGGTTTGTTCGGGTTGATTGATATGTAAGGGTAGGTTTATGGGGTAATCGTATCACGTAATGTTAACCGAGAGAAATAATGAATAAATTCAATTCTCACGGAGTCTTGCAAAAAATGAAGACTCTATGTTTCGCGATCTCTTTGTGTTGTTTTAGTCTCCAAGGTTTGGTGCATGGCGTTGAGCCAGGCGGCGATCTGAATGAAGAACTTGCGAAGCGCTTGATCGCGGATGTTTTGGATATTGGAGCAACCGGAATCAACGTGGCGACAGTGACCGACGGAACCAAGCGTGTCGAAAATGGTTTTGAGGAGAGGGATGTGCGACGGGTGACTGCGATCCATCCCGTTCTACTAGAGGGTCGAATGGTCAGGCGTGTCCGCTGCTACGACTTCTCTTGGAGCTCACGATATGGCTGGTTCTACAAAGAGATCCGCACCATCCGCAGCGGCGAGGAAGTTTGGATCTGGAGCGAGACGGAGGGGGAGTTGGTGGTGAAGTGAGGGGAGCTATCTTTTGTTATGGCTAGCCTGTTGGATGGGCTGTTCTACTGCGGGCGTGAGGACTAATCCTTCTTAACCGCCACAAACACAAGCTTGATTTGTTTGTCGTCCTTGTCCGTGGACTCGATCACCAATTTTCCGTCAGATAGGAGTGCGCGCTTGGCCTTTCCAAGCAGCTGAAAAAACTGAGTTTCCTGCTTCATGAGATCTTCATCCAAAGCTGCCTTCCTGGTTGAGAAGATGTTTTGGATCGTGATCTGCCCGTCCGCTTTAAGCTCAAATTTTCCGCCGTAGTGGTTTACTCCACCCGATCCACTGACTTCACCTTTTTCGCCCAAAATGAGCGTTACTCCTGCGTCCGCTGCAACCGCTTTGTCGCCAAGCTGAGACAGACGCCATTCCTTCACGGCGGTCAAATCAGCCTGAACGGCAGGAGTTTCTTTCGCCGGCTCCGCATGCGTGATGGAGGAGAGACCAGCGAAGATGCAAAATGCCAAGATGGAGCGGGTATAAAGTTGTTTCATGGTTTTATGTAAGTGGAATCCTACATTGCCGACACGCGGCGTCAAGAATTGGAGCGGGGGTGTCACTACCCCTGAGGCTTAGGGTGTCTCACCCTTAGATTGAAGCATCGAACGGTGAGACACACGACCCGATGAGATGAGCAAAATTCCGATTACATAGGTTGCCCGTCAGAATTGATGATGCTATGTAGCAAATGAAATTGACGCAGGCGGTCAATCAATCAAAGACGAGTTATGAAGAAAAAATCCAACAAATTCCCAGGGCTTTATCAGGAAATCGGTAATGATGGCAGTTCACGATTCCGTATTCTGATTAATCACAACAAAGAGATCATTCAGGAATATTTTTACTATGGAGCCAAAACATCAGAACAGGTCGCGCATAAGACCGCACTGAAGCGATGGAGGGAGTTGCGTAAAGAATACCCAGTATTAACGAAAAGAGGGTTCAGGGAAGTGGTCAGGAAACCGACGGCTTCAGGCATAACAGGCGTTACGCGGATCACTACATCTTCAAAAGGACACGATTACGACGTATGGAAAGCATGCTGGACGAGCGTCAGAGGCGTGCGCAGGTCTAAACAGTTTTCAGTGAATAAATACGGCGAGAAAAAGGCCAAGCGTATGGCGATCGAAGCACGTCGAGAGGCGTTGGATAAGATTTCGCCTAAATAATTTATGGCTTATGCAGCAGATTGATAAACTCGTGATGACGCTGGATGTAGGATTCCGTGTAGGAGCAATCTGGCACGATTTTCCAACCGAGTCGGCGGGCTTCCAATAGAGCGTCTTGCGTGATGCTTGCGGCGATGCCTTTTCCCCGAAGTCTCTCTGGCACGTAGGTATGCTCGATGATGACCGTATCCTCATGTTGACGGTAGGAAATGACAGCTGGATCGCCGGGACCGGATCTCAGTTCAAAGCGTTGCTTGCCTGGAAAGTGGATGGTTTTGTGGGACATGGTTATGAAGTGGGCCGACCTGCTGCTATTGGGACTGTGTTGGCTTTCGACTTCGGGCTCCAGCAGTATCCGGTGAGAGCGCCGGTTTGCGGGTCGGCGGTGAAAGCCATTGTACCGTGGCCAAGACCGCAGTGATTCCCGGTCGAATCTAACACTTGGGCGCGCGGGTCATTGGGGCGTGAGTCGTCACCGTGTGGAAACGCAGTTGAGTCATATACCTCGACTACCCAAGTTCCCTCTGGGCTTTTTACAGGAACACTTCCAATCACCACAGCGTGTCCGGTAGCGGTCTTGGTCTTTTTCTCCCAAACCACCACGTCGCCGGGACGTAATTCGGAGACTTTGGTTACAGCTTGCCATCCCGTCTGCGGCTTCTCTGCTAAGCTGGCAAAGAACGCTCGGTATTTCGCTGGGCTAGGGATACGACCCGGCTGAATCTCAAGAGCTTTAAAGGCTGATTCCCGTCCCTGTGGTGCTGCTTGTTTCAGCGCGTAGGATATGAAACCGACACAGTCATAGCGGTAAGTCCCAGTTGCGAGATCCACCTCTGTGTGGTGCTGATACAAGGTGGTCTTCATCTCCTTGAATTGCTTGGTGGCTTCATGGAACAACGGCCCAGCAGGGATGGGCGCTTCTGCAGCCCGCAATCCATCGATCGATAACCCACAGACCATAGTGCCGAGGACACAACTCCAGAAAAACAACCAACGAAAAATACGTGTGGCGTGAAAAACTGAGGAAGGAATGTTTTTGTTCATGGCTTGTGCGTCTTCGTAATGATTGCAGTGCGTCAAGGATGATCAAGAAGATGAGCGCAGCCACTCGGAATTAGCTATAAAGGGACAGACAAATCACATTACTTTGGCAGCTTATCGCCCTTGGATGGTGCGGGTTTTTCGGCTTCTTTGGTGATCGTTAACTGCAAGGGCTTTGATCCATTGCTAACCAAGACCTGAGGGCGGTCAGTTGAACAGAGAACGGTGCCGGATGTTGAAATGTCACGATTCTCGTAGCCTGTAAGGCCTGGGCTATTTTGTAGTGAGGCCTTAATGCGCGCTGATACGGTATATGATACTTTGTATCCTGTCTCAGTCTCGGATACTAAATATTCACAGGTTAACATCGTGTCATCGTTGACGACTTGGTCGCATCTAAAGCGCGGGCCAATACCAGAAAGGGAGAGATCAATTTCCGTGCCAGTCGTTGTAGTTCCGTGAAGTCGAATCGTGATATTCTTCTTAAGCGATTCTACTTCTTCTGATCTTTGTGTTAGACCACTCGGAACTATTTGCGGACGGACGTTGCGAGGGGCCGCTTCTTGCGCTATCATGGGCAATATCAGGAAATACGAGACAACGAGTATTGTAGCTTTCATAGGTGATGGAGAGACGATGGTGGGTAATTTTTTATTCAGCGAAATGATATAGGCCATCCCAGGCGGGGAAGGAAAGCGATAAAGGGACAGCCAAATCACATTTTACCGAGCCTTTACAGACGGCGACTTGATTCAAGGTAGAGTCATCAACGTGGACATGACTGATACATGGACTTCACACACCACACATACCAAATAAAAATATGAAAACGATAAAAGCATTTCTACCCATCCTCGCCATTTCAGCATTTGCCTTCTCAGGGCAAGTCATGGCCGATACCCAATCCGATGTAACCACGATACTAGAACAGCACTTCTCAGGCATCAAACAAGGCAAGCTTGAGCTCTTGAATCAGAGCTGGGACACCAAAGTCGCCTCGATCACTGAGATCAAAAATGATAAGACAAGCAAAGTTGATCTCGAACAGGCTTTCGCCTTGTGGACAAAGCAGGCTAATCCTGAGTTCTCCGCCAAAGTGGAGTCGATCACTGAAATCTCGGGATCCATTGCTGTTGCCAAGGTCTCCATCATCTGGAAGGGCGCTCAATACTCGGATGCCCTAACTTTAAGCAAGGGCACAGAAGGCTGGAAGATCATCAGCAAGGTCTACCAGGCTCCGAAGAAAGCTAGAGGCTCCTACGTAACAGAAGAATAGGATACAGATCGTTATGGCTTCAGTTCACTGATTGGTGACAACCCAGACACCGTTAATTGAGACTCAACGTTATAAGAATGGCGCCGCCGGGGTGAAGCTCAAAATGGATCAGACGGATTCCTCGGCGTCGCCATCTCTGCCTTGTATGCCTTTCTTGTTTTCAGCATTGCCTCCAGGGGTGGGAAATTTTGGATCCTCGGCAATACTCGCCTTATCGAGACGATAGCTAATCGATTTGATTGCACCTGCTGTTATAATTGCGAATAATCCACGCTACACCTGTAGTGCCGAGACCGTTGTTGCCACGTGCACCAATGATGCCTGCGACATGGGTTCCGTGACCGTTCGTATCCATTGGATCGGTATCTTCACTATAAGCATCCCATCCATGTATTCCGTTGCCATCATTCCACATGTTAGATGAAAGGTCTTCGTGAGTGTAACGAATCCCAGTGTCGGTAACAGCTACGACGACAGAAGAGGCGTTATTGCGTTGATCCCATCCATCGGGACCATCGATATCCGCATCATAGAGTGTGCCTGCAATCGTACCTGGGTTGTCGTAAGACCATGTATTACCGCCAGTAAATGCTGGATCATTTGGAGTAACTGTGGTTTGGACAATCCAATCTGGTTCTGCAAAGTTAACGAACTCATCTATTCCCAGCAAGCGATTGATCGATGCGACTTGATCATCCGCATTTTCATACTGATTTATTTCCACTAACAGGAATGAGTCTTTTTCGACACTGCGAATCTTATAACCATCCGCTTCAAGTAGCTTGCGGGCTTCATCCATGTCGACATTTTCTTTGAGACCCACCATCAAGTGGTTAGCTACTGAAGAGCTACGTATTTCAGAAACTTCCTCACCGGTCTTCGGATCCATCGTCACATCTTCTTCCAACCGGAGCATTGAATACTTGAAATCAGTCTCGACGATACGTATCCGCTGCCGAGCTGGCTTGCCGTTAACGGCCTTTTCGCTAATCCATATTTCGGAAATTACGCGACGGATCAAGTGCTGCTGCTTCGGATTCACCACATGGGTTGGGTTAATATCCGGAATTTGTGATTTGCCACCGATCTCAATAGTAGGAGTTGCCTCCACACTGGATTCATCGATTGGTTTTTGGGTTGGCTCTGTGTTTTTTAGATCATCGTAAGGAGATTCAACGGATGGAAACTGATCCGTGGCTTTTCCTGACGATGAAACGATGCTTAAATTCTCCTTAAATTTGGTGCTAAATAGCACAAATAGAATGAGCAATACAGGGATGAAAATTAGGAAAATTCGATGCTTTGCGACACGTTTGCTCATGATAAAACTTCTATTTGAGTGCATGTAAGGTGCTAGAAATAGCTTTTGAGTCGATAAAAAACGCTAATTTGTCCGAGGTCGCCATGCTTGTAGTTCTTAGTTTTTCATTCAGAGCTTCATGGCTTTGGGCCATTTACCGGGTTAGTCGTTAATCAGGACCGTGTTTGATCGGAGTCAGGTTTCGGGATCGGTTAGGGAAATGTTAAAATGAGACACCCGATCCCATTGACACAACCTGCAACCCAGACAACCCCTTTTTCCCTTCCCAGACCGGCTCTTCAGTGTATTCTCCGTGCTAAGTGAAAAGCAAATTCCTAGCATCCAAATATGAACATGCGTAGCCCTTTTTTAATTAAGATAAGCTTGTGTGTTATCATGCTGCTTTTCGTATGCGACAGGGTTGCAAATGCTCAGAATGCAGCACCTGAAAATGTACCTCCTGAGGACGTAGTGCCTGAGTTGACACCTGACGAAGAAGTGCCTTGGGAAGAAGTAACCAAGAAAAAAATGCCCGAGGGAGCAACGCCAGAGGTAGTAGCGCCAGCGGCAGTAGTGCCCGAGGGAGTAAATGTGGCCGAAGAGTACATCGTTCCCAACGAACACAAGATAGCTGTGATGCGTGTAGTTGGAACTTCGGGAGACTCTCAAAGCAGTGCTTCCGGATTCGCGTGTAAATTCAAAAATCGTGAATGTATCGCAACGAACCTAAATGTCATAGAGGACACAACTGCTATCACAGTCACTTCTCTGTCTGGTAATCCCATAGGATTATCAGATCAAATGTTTGTTTATGAAGATGCTGATATCTGTTTATTAGCCATTAAAGGTAGCTTTGCTGAATTAGGAATCGTTCCATTGGAATTCATGGATGATGTGCTTAAAGGCTCCAAATTAGGAGATGAAGTTATTTGTTTAGGGAATAGTCCCAGTGATGGCGTCATAACTACGATAAAAGGTAAGATCAAAACTCATGGTCAGTCATCAGTTCAAACTGATGCGACTACTGTAAATGGGAGCAGTGGCGGCCCCATGATTCATCGAGAATCAGGTAAAGTCATAGGTCTCGTCGCTCAGGCTGGAGAGATAACTTGCTCCGGACATCGGGTTGATGCGGTCAAAAAATGGAAGAGCATGACATTCACGGAATTTAAAAAATCAAATTTACTGATAGCAAATGCTAGAGGTAATCTGGATATTGTTTACAATTTTCTAACTGATAAACTTGGCTGGAGAAATGATAAATCCCTAGCTACTACATGGGATAATTATGAAAAATTTCTAGAGGATAAATTTAGTAAAAATACCAAGGAAACAGATGGTAATACTACTAAGGAAACAGATGGTAAAACTACCAAGGAAACAGATGGTAAAACTACCAAGAAAATTGAAGTGCTCGAAGAGGTTGACGAATTCGCAGCTTTTACAGCCAGGATCTCTCGAACTAAAGGCAATGGTGTTTCGCAAGGCGATTATGATAAAGCTAGACTCTCGGTTATCAAGGCGCTCGACTGGAAAATACAAGCAGCCCAGGACGTCATTAAAAAAACAACCCCAATAGGCCCCAGACAAATCCAAGCTATCAATGAACTGAAATCTGACACTCAGCAATTAACTGATGCGATTAGGAAATTGTAGTTTTCCCCTTAGCCGCCCACCAAACGCTGGACTGTCCAGAGTGAAGCAAACCTGATGGCTGTTAGCGATTTACTATGATTTGTTCGATTTCTTTGTAAGTCATTTCTGTTCACGGTCGATCAAATCATCGGGGATTTCGCATATCATGACCGATGCTCCAGACGGATCTCTGATCAAAGCCACTCTTTGATCTGGAATGGTACATCCCCAAATGGATTGAGCGAGAACCTCTCCACCAGATTCTTGACTCCGCTCGATGATAGCATCGTAATCATCGACATTAATATACGGAACCCATCCTGTTGCCCATGGCTCGAACTCCTTCATGTCACATATCCCGACCTGATCCGTTCCGTTAGCATCCTTCATGAAGAAATGAGTTGCCGATTCAGGCGACTCGCGGAATGGCTCAGCTTTCCAGCCAATGACCTTATGATAAAATTCCGCTAACGAAGTCTCCTCATGGCGTGAATTTCGTCTCTCGTGCGATGGGGAATAATAGCGTTACGGCTAGAGTTGAAGTTGATGTAGAACCAGCCAAGCAAGGTGAAATTTCTGTGGCGCTTGGAGGAAACGGTGTGCTCTCGACCTTTGTTCAACCCGAGCCGTTCGTATGCGGACGTGATGTCATGATTCTAACCTCAAAAAATCCTTCCATGACAGTTTCCGAAAAATTGTGGTGGGCACGTTGTATCTGGGAGAATCGATATCGATTTTCGTATGGTCGGCAAGCTAATCGAACATTAGCATCACTACTCGTTCCAACTGAGGTTCCTAAGTGGGTATACTCAACCGAACTCCCAACGCATGAGGGCCTCGCGAAGCATGTTTGCACGCCCATCTCTTTAACAAATCCAATTACCTCTGGGTGGTGTGATTTTCCGTTACAAGACCTCTTCGAAATCAGGAAAGGTAAACGAGTCACTAAGGCCAACCGGACTCCCGGTGCGACCAGATTTGTGGGTGCTAGTGAAAAAAACAACGGTATCACCGACCTAGCAAATCTAGAACCAATTTTTCCGGCTGGTACTCTAACGGTCGTCTACAATGGCAATAGCGTTGGAAGAGCTTTTTACCAAGATCAAGATTACTTCGCGTGCGATGACGTGAACGTTTTATTACCAAAGCACTCGATGTCACGATGGGTCCAATTATTCATAGCGACGATTATTACTCACGGGCGCACCCGGTTCACCTATGGGTATAAATGGACACTTTCCCGAATGAAAACAACCACGGTGCGCTTACCAGTCGATCTAAAAGGAATACCTGATTGGGAATACATGGAATCATTTATGAAGGGGCTACCATTCAGCGCGGTTATCGATGAAAGAGAAAATTGTGAATAAGCAAACTGGCATTGCGGCAATCAGCCTATGCCTCAGAAGTTCTTCAGCATCTCCAACGCCTCTTCCAGCATCTCCGCTGGCTTAGTCTTCATCAGCCTCGGATACCGCGATCCATCCAATAAAATCGGGCTTCCGTTTTTTTGCAGCATGAGTCTCTGTCCTGAAATTTCCACGGAGGAAACGTTGTTCGATGCTGCCTCTGCTTTAATCCTCGCGATGGTGAGGAGGTGTTTGACGGGTTCGGGCAAACGCCCATGGCGGTCGATCCAGTTTTTTTCGAGGGAGTCGATGGCTTTGGAGGTGTTGGCCTCGGCGAGCTCGCGGTAGGAGTTGATGCGGAGCTTGGCGTCGCTGAGATAAGCCGTTGGGATGAAAGCGGGTAGTAGATCAGGTGGATTATTGACGATTGATGATTGTTGATTTTTGATTTTTGATTTGGAAGAGGAAGAGGAAGAGGAATTAACCGCAGATAGCGCAGAGATCGCAGAGGATGAAGAATTTTTGACCACGGATTGCACGGAGAGCACGGATGAAGAGTTTTCTTTTTGAGATTTGAAATTTGAGATTTGAAATTTAGAGACCCACTGCGTTTCTGTGGAGATAATGAAATCGGCCTTAAAGGTCGTTTCTTGCAGTGAGGGATCCTTCTTGCCTTTTAGGCGGTCGATGGATTGGCGGAGGAGCTGACAATAAAGATCGAAGCCGATTTGGGCGATGTGGCCGGATTGTTTGGTTCCTAAGAGGTTGCCGGCGCCTCTTATTTCTAGGTCGCGCATGGCGATTTTGAAACCGGAGCCTAGGGCGGTGTATTGTTTGATGGCGTGGATGCGTTTGCGGGCATCGCCTTGGGTGATCATTTCTCGTGGCAAGAGAAGGATGGCGTAGGCTTTTTCACCGGCTCTGCCGACGCGGCCGCGGAGTTGATAGAGATCGGCGAGGCCGAAGCGATCCGCGCGGTCGATAAGGATGGTGTTGGCATTGGGGATATCGATGCCGGTTTCGATGATGGTGGTGGCGAGTAAGACATCGGCCTCGTGGTTGACGAAGGCGTGCATGACGTTTTCGAGATCGTGCTTTTCCATCTGGCCGTGGCCGACGAGGACGCGGGCTTCGGGGACGAGCTCTTTGAGTTTCTTGTGAACCATCTCGATGGTCTTGACCCGGTTGTGGAGGAAGAAGACTTGGCCGCCGCGTTTCAATTCGCGACGGATCGCATCGCGGATGATGCGTTCGTCGTAGGCGGTGACCGTGGTGGAAACCGGGAGTCGGTTAGGAGGCGGGGTGTCGATGGTCGACATGTCGCGTGCGCCCATGAGAGCCATGTAAAGCGTGCGCGGGATGGGCGTGGCGGAAAGTGTTAGAACATCGACCTGACGGAACAGATCTTTGAATTTCTCCTTATGCGCGACGCCGAACCGTTGTTCTTCATCGACGACGGCGAGGCCGAGGTCTTTGTAATGCACATCGCCTGAGATGAGTCGATGCGTGCCGATGACCATATCGACCGAGCCATCGGCGAGACCTGCGATCGTGGCGCGGACTTCGGCGGCGGAGCGGAAGCGGTTGAGGAGATCGACGCGGATCGGGTAGTCGGAAAAGCGTTCGCGGAAGGTGCGCCAATGTTGTTCCGCGAGGACAGTGGTCGGGCAGAGCAGGGCGACTTGTTTTCCGCCGGTGATTGCTTTGAACGCGGCACGGATGGCGACTTCGGTTTTTCCAAAACCGACATCGCCGCAGATGAGTCGGTCCATGGGGCGGGGAGCTTCGAGGTCGTGCTTGGTATCGAGGATCGCCTGTTTCTGATCGGGGGTTTCCGTGTAATGAAAAGATTGCTCGAACTCGAACATCCAACGGGTGTCGGGCGGATGGGCGTGGCCTTGGTCGTGTTCGCGCTCGGCTTGGATGCGGAGCAGGCGGGCGGCGTAATCGAGGATGGATTTCTCGGCGGACTTGCGGTTTTTCTGCCAAGTGGCGTTGCCGAGTTTATTGAGGTCCGGAGTTTTACCACCGACCCCGATGTATTTTCCTAACAGGTGGGCCTGTTCTAACGGAACGGAAAGGATGGAACCGTCTTTGTATTCGATCTGGAGTTCTTCGCCTTCTTCTTCTTGAACGATGCCTTTGAATTTCCCGATGCCGTATTCGTAATGGACGACGAGGTCGCCGGGTTCGATGTCGTCGAGTGTGGCGCGGGCGCGGATGGCGCGGGCTTTTTCGACGGTTGAGCGTCGGGCTGCGCCGGGTGTGCGGTATCGGCCGAAGAGTTCGGAAGAGGAAAGGACAGCGAGTTTCGTGACGGGGAGCGTGAAAGAGGAAACCAGTTCGCCGATGACGGGGGTGAGGCCGAGATCGCGTTCGAGGTCTTTGCCGGAGAGTTCGGTGAAGCGTTCGAGTTCGCCTTTGGTGGAGAACACGATGCCGATGTCCCATGCATCGCGTTGCCATTCGTTGAGTTGTTTGAAGAAAGCCTCGCGGCGGAGTTCGTCGAGGACGAAGTCGCCAGCATCGAAGGTGCCGAGGGGGGAACTGTAGGTGGCTAGGGTGAAGTTTTCTTCGGCGGTGGAGGTGTTGGAGGTGATGAGGAAATTGGGGAGAGGGACTGCAAGTCCCTCCGACGGACTGGGACTGCAAGTCCCAGCCACTATGGAGATGATGGTGTCGTGGGGTTTTAGGTAATCTGCGATCGTAGCTACTGCGGGTGGCTCTGTTAGGAGGAGATGGATTTCTCCTATTTTGCGGGTGGAGGCTTGGGAGTTGAGATCGAACTCGCGGATGGATTCGAGTTCGGTGTCAAAAAATTCCAAGCGCAGGGGACGGGGGGATTGGAAGGGGAAGAGATCGAGGATGCCACCGCGGATGGCGAAGTGACCGCGGCCGGTGACGGTGGGGAAACGTTCGTAACCGTGTTCGGTTAGGGTTTCGGCGAAGGCTGTGGGATCGAGGATGAGGCCGGGTTTGAGGTGGGTGCGGTTGGAGAGCAGGGATTTGGCGGATGGTGCGTATTGGGAAAAGGAATCGGGTCCGCAGATCACGGCGAAGGCGTCGGAGCTTGCGAGGGTTTCCAGAATCGCGAACCACTCGGCGGCGGTTTCGGGATCGGCGATTTCGTGAAGTTCGTTTTCGGGATTCACTGGAGAATCCGGCAAGACCACGGCGGTGATGCCCCAGAGTTCGAGTTCGGTGGCGATGCGTTCGCGTTGGCGGGGAGATTCATGGACGATCCATTGGCGCTTCTTGCCGCGGTCTTTGGAGGCGGTGCAAGCGAGGGCGACGAAGAAGGAATGAGAGGCCTCATCGGCGTGGTCGAACACGATTTGCCCACCACCATTGGCGAAAGGGGCCAGGTGTTGGGTGAATTCGGGATTCGTTAGAGCGTGGCGGAGCCAGCTTTTTGGATGGGAATGCAAATCTTAGAAATCGAACTGGAGGTTCGTGGGGGGGAGCGAGTTGATAGAAATGGCGGCAGTCGAAACTGCTTGGATGATGGCTTTTTTGGCCGTCTCCCAGCGCAGAGGTTGGGATCTCATGAAAAACGATTGTGATACGGTGATGCGAACGACGCCGATTTTCCCCGGGACTGGTTTTTGCAAAATCGATTCAATCATGGGGCTGATGTCTTTCATCGTTTTGATAGACGCAGTGATTTCGGGTATCGTCATGCTTTTAACCGCAATGGCTGCAAATTTATCGGCAAGTGAGATTCCAGCGCATTCGAAGATCATTTTTCCGTCTTCGATGGGTGCGGTGTGAATATCCAGATGGATCATGGAATCGTGGCGTTTGAAATCCTCATCCAGCTTCGCATTGATAACATGGTGGAATTTTTCATTGTGTCGGTCCGCGAATCTAATGCGCAAGGCCTCGGGAATGGTGATGGAAATTTCGCTCCATTGGGCATCGCCGATTTGTTCGAGATCGAACAGGAGTCGAGAGACATCGCCGTGGACGAGAGGGGTGGAGAGTTTCATCGCCAGGCCTTGGGCGAGGTTGAGTGCGCCGGGTTCCCAGCCTTCGGAAGAAGTGACGCGATCTTCGAGACCTTTGAAGAGCTCACGCTGCGCTTCTGGAATCGCGCAGGTCGCGTGGCAGCAGGTGATGAGGAACGAGGTCATAGCGGGAGTTTGTGTAAAAAATATGAAATCCGAAATTTAAAATGAGGGAAATTGAAATTTTTGAGAGATTGTCCTTTGACGCGGGAGCAAAGTCGGTGTCTAGGTGTATCCGAATACATGATAGATCCTCTTTTTGAAACATTGAAAGCTGGGGCCTTTGAGCTCCGAAACCGTATGGTGATGGCGCCTTTGACCCGTTGTAGGTCATCGGAAGGTCGTGTGCCGAACGATATGATGGCAGAGTATTACGAGCAGCGGAGTGGTTTCGGGATGATTCTGACGGAAGCGACCTCCGTGGATGCGATGGGAGTGGGTTATCCGGATACGCCGGGGATTTGGTCGGATGAGCAGGTGGCGGGTTGGAAAAAAGTGACCGAGAGGGTGCATGCGAAGGGTGGGGTGATTTTGTTACAGCTCTGGCACGTTGGGCGGATGTCGGATCCGATTTATTTGGATGGAAAGCAACCGGTTTCGTCGAGTGCGATCGCACCGGCGGGGCATGTGAGTTTGGTTAGGCCTGAGAAACCGTTCGTGACGCCGCGAGCGCTGACAATTGAGGAAATTCAGGAAGTTGTTCAGCAATACAAGCGTGGGGCTGAGAATGCGAAGAAAGCCGGATTCGATGGGGTGGAGATTCACGGAGCGAACGGCTATTTGATCGATCAGTTTTTACAGGACTCCACCAACCATCGCGAAGATGAGTATGGCGGCAGTGTGGAAAATCGGATGCGGTTTATGTTAGAAGTTGTGGATGCTGTGGTGGGTGTATGGGGCGCGGATCGGGTAGGAATGCATCTTGCTCCGAGAGGTGATGCACATGATATGGGCGATTCGGATTTGGCGGGGCTGTTTACGAAAGTGGCTGAGGAATTAGGCAAACGTAAATTGGCGTTCCTGTGCGCTCGTGAAAATCATTTGCAAGAGCCGTTGGGTCCGAAGATGAAAGCGGCGTTCGGCGGAGTGTTTATTTCTAACGAAGCTTTCACCGCAGACAGCGCTCGCGAGGCGATTGCTGAAGGCAAAGCTGATGCGGTAGCGTTTGGAAAATCCGCCATTGCGAATCCGGATTTGGTGGAGCGTTTCAGAACTGGAGCGGCTCTCAACGATCCTGATCCATCGACTTTCTATGGATCTGGACCGAAAGGTTACTTGGATTATCCGTTTCTTTAATTATTATCTAACAAAAATTACATCATGAAAAAAATATTAGCATTCAGTGGCAGCCTGCGGGCAGAGTCGTTCAACCAGAAGTTGGTCAAAATCGCAGCCGACGGCGCGCGTGTAGCGGGGGCGCAAGTGACGTTGATCTCGCTGAAAGATTTCCCCATGCCGATTTATGATCAGGATCTGGAGGATGCATCTGGGAAGCCAGAGAAAGCGAAAGAGTTGAAAAAACTTTTCCTAGAGCACGATGCGCTTCTGATCGCTTCGCCTGAATACAACAGCATGATTTCAGCTGCGTTGAAGAATGCAATCGACTGGGTGTCGCGTGCGGATTCGGATGATGAAGCGATGCTTTCAGCGTTCACGGGCAAAACTGCTGCGATTATATCTGCCTCACCCGGTGGATATGGTGGGGCACGGAGTTTGGGTTTCCTGCGTCCGTTTTTAGAAAACATCAAAGTCACCGTGATTGCAGATCAATTCAGCCTGCCTAAAGCGCATGAGGCGTTTGGGGAAGATGGTGGATTGTTGGATGCGGAGACTGAGGCGAAGGTTAAAGCTATAGGTAAGATTTTGGCGGAGAGTTGAATATTTAATTCCATTGCTTACAGGTTGTTAGTGGGTGGTATGATACCTTAAATAGGGCATTTTAAACTTGCCCTTTTTTTTGGACATCCAAAAAATAACTATTTTTGTAAGATGTGAAAACTGCCTTCGGTATTGGGTGGATCATTAACTGATCAAAAATAAACATCAAATACCAATGGCACCACAAACCGATGACATTCAAGCCGTAGAGAACCTCGGCATAGCGAGAGACGCGATCGTAAAAGAGCTTCGTAAAACCATCATGGGCATGGAAGATGTGATCGACCAGCTGTTGATCGCGATTTTCGCACGCGGCCACTGCCTGTTAGTAGGTGTTCCAGGTTTGGCGAAAACCCTTTTGGTTAGTTCTTTGGCAGAAACTATGTCATTGGGCTTTAAGCGCATTCAGTTCACCCCAGACCTTATGCCGTCTGACATCACTGGTACCGAGTTGCTTCAGGAGGATCCTGAAACTCATCAACGTAAATTCATGTTCCAGAAAGGACCGGTTTTCACCAACTTGCTTCTCGCCGATGAGATCAACCGTACTCCGCCTAAGACTCAGGCAGCTTTGCTTGAAGCGATGCAAGAGAAGCGCGTGTCTTCCGGCGGTGAAGAATACAAACTTGATGCTCCATTCTTCGTTCTAGCAACTCAGAACCCGATTGAACAAGAGGGAACCTATCCTTTGCCAGAAGCTCAGCTCGACCGTTTCCTTTTCAATATTCAAGTCAAGTATCCAAGCTATGCAGAGGAGCTCGATATCATGCGCAGCGTCACCAGCGACGTAGTCCCTGTGGTCAATAAGGTGATCGATGCTAAGGAGATTCTCGAGTTCCAACACGTGGTGCGTCGCATCCCGGTTGCTGATCCGATTTTTGAATATGCTGCTCGAATTGTTCGTGCCACCCGCCCGGACGAAGATGACGCACCGGAATTCGTGAAGAAAATGATCTCCTGGGGTGCTGGCCCGCGTGCTTCGCTCAATTTGATCCTCGCTGGTAAGGCTCGCGCTGCGCTGCGTGGTCGCTGCCATGTTTCGGAAGAAGATATCCGCGAGGTCGCTATCCCTATCCTTCGCCACCGTATCGTAACCAGCTTCGCTGCTCGCTCTGCGGGTATGACCACCGATGCTTTGGTGAAACGTCTGCTTGATGAGCTTGCTCCTAGCAGTGCTTCACAGAAAAAATCGAGCTAATGCGAAAGTCGGAGATGAGAGGTTAAATAAGTAACCTCTGATCAATGACGCCTCACTTCTAAGCCCTAACAGATGTCTGAGCACATTCCAGATACCAACTACCTCGATCCCGAGATTTTGCAAAAAATCGGAGATCTCGAGTTGATCGCTCGTGAAGTCGTTGAAGGCTTACGAGTGGGTAGTCACCGCAGTCCGCTGAAAGGTTTCAGTACGGAATTCGCGCATCATCGTCAGTATGTTGCTGGCGATCCGATTCGTAATATCGACTGGCGCGTTTACGGACGCACCGAGCGCTATTACACGAAGCTCTACGAAGCTGAGACCAACTTCGACTGCCATTTGCTCATCGATGCCAGTGCGTCGATGAATTACGCTTCTGGAAAAGTTAGTAAGCTGGAATACGCCAAGTTTTTAAGTGCGTCGCTTGCTTATATCGTTTTGAAGCAAAGGGATTCGGTCGGACTATCGGTTTTCGATAGTGAGGTGAGGGGATATCTTCCTCCGCGTTCAACCATGAGTATCTTGATGCACATTGACCGCATGTTGCGTGAAGCGAAGTCGGTTCCTCGGACAACTCTTTCCAAACAGCTTCACGATACCGCGTTGATGATCAAACGTCGTTCATTCGTGATCGTGATTTCTGATTTCTTTGCGGACGTTGATGATGTTCTCTCCGGTCTCAACCATCTTCGTTATGACGGCCACAACGTGCTCGTTTTGCAGACGCTCGATCCTTATGAGCTGACTTTTCCATTCAACGGCACTTGGCGTTTTGAAGGGCTTGAAGAAGAGGATCCGTTGACCACACAGCCTGAGCGGATTCGCGAGGATTACTTGGCATCTCTCCAAAAACACCAAGATGCGTTTAAGGCGGGTTGTGTAGCGGCGCATATCGATTACGCATTAGTTGATACCTCACGCCCGCTCGATGCTTTCTTAAGTGAATATTTTCATGAACGTGAGACCACTCTCGGCGGTGGCTCGGCAGGACCCAGACTATGAGCTTTCTTAATCCATTACTTTTGATCGGAGCGTTGGGTATTGCCCTGCCGATTCTCGCGCATTTGCTCAATCGCTTTCAAGTCCAGTCCACGGATTGGGCGGCGATGCGTTTCCTGAATAGCAGTGTGCGGGTGCGCTCGCGCCAAATTAAGCTGCGTGATCTTCTTCTGCTGATTCTTCGCTGCTTGGCTCTGCTCCTTTTGGTGTTCGCTCTCGCGCGTCCGGCATGGAAGTCTGCTTCATGGCTTCCAGGTGAACGCAGGGCAGGGGTGGTGATCGCCATCGACTCATCATTCAGTATGCAACAAGGCGTTGAGGGATCGACCCGCTTTGATAACGCATTGAAACGTGTCGAAGTGATACGCGATCAAATGGCGCCGGGCGATCCTGTCACGCTTGTGCTGCTTGGCGGTGATCATCGTGTGGTGCTTCGTAACATGGCTTACGACCGTGCACGTTTTGATGAAGCTTTAAATGATTTGAAGGCGGGTCCTGGAACTCTTGACTTAGGTAATGCACCTAAGCGGATTGCTGAGCTTGTTGCTGATATGGAGGCTCCGCAAAAGGAAGTGTATCTCATTACTGATGGTCAGGCCTCCGATTGGAAACAACCATCCTCACAACTTCGCGATGCGCTCGCAGATATGGGTGCTCAAGCTGAAGTATTTGTCCTGCCTGTTCCGGGTGAGGCGGCTAACCTAGCGGTAACAGATTTAGAATTGGTTTCCGGTGTATTGCGCAAAGGGACAACAGCACGCTATCGCGCTACGGTTCGTAATTGTGGTACAGCGCCCGTTTCTAACATTTCGGTGCAATGCAGAGTTGATGATGTGGAGATTGATCGTAAGATTATCCCGCTCATTCAAGCAGGTGCTTCTGAGTCAGTATCGCTCTTCGTTCCTTTTCATAATGCAGGAGCAACCCGTATTACTGCTGAAATTACTGGCGATGAGCTAGCGGCTGACAATGTGCGCCGTAGCGTTGCAGTTGTCCGTGATCGGGTCTCGGTTCTCTGCGTCGATGGTTCATCGGGAGATGCGGGACGTTTAGTGGTCGCCGCTTTATTGGCTCGTGCCGACGGCGTTCAGGGCGAGGACTACGTGGTTCGTTCGATTCCTTGGCTTTCCTTTCCTGCAGAAGATCTCAATAAGGTAGACGTCATCGTGATTGCGGATGTTCCTGAAATCACTGAACAGCAGGCTACACAGCTAGATCAATTTGTGCGCAAAGGAAATGGGCTCATCTGGTTCGCAGGTGATAATGTTAAAGTCAGCTCATGGAACGATCGTGCAGCCAGTGTCAAAAATCCAATACTGCCATCTATACTTAAGGGGCGTATCGATACTAGTGACGAGTTGGGAGGTGGTAAACCGCTAGACGCAAATATGCCGGATCATCCGATCTGCGAACCTTTGAGGTCTCTGCCTGAAGATCTATTTAGCGAAACGCGTTTCTTACGTTTGCTTAAAGTAGAGCCGACACCTAACAGCTTTACGGTACTGCAACTCGCAGGTAGTGGTGCACCGGTCTTGCTCGAACAATCACTCGGTCGTGGTCAAGTCTTTCAGTTCACTACCACCGCTGAGTCTACATGGAATAACATGGCGTTAACTCCGGTTTTTCCGATGGTTATGCAACAAATCGTGACTTATCTATCAGGTCGCGAATTTGAACGTCCTCGCACGGTAGGTGATTCGCTCACTCTTACGTATGTCGAACAACCAGATGCAAGTGATGCGGTATTTGATACACCTTCCGGAGAAACGATCACTGTTCCAGTGCGTGAACTTGGTGGTCAATATGCGGCCTTATTAGAGAGCGCTCCTGAAGATGGTTACTACATGGCTCACGTCAGCGTTCAAGCACCGGGGCTACCTATTGCTGTGAATGTCGATCCAAGTGAATCCAATATAGCCTGTTTAGCGGAGCCTGAACTTCGCCAGAATCTAGAAGCTCTTGGTCTTTCGGTCATTGCAAGTGATACTGAACTGGCAGCGGCGATTGAGTCGTCTCGCACAGGTCGCTCTGCATGGCGCTTTTTCATGATCTCTGCTCTAGTCTTCCTCTTGCTCGAATGTCTGCTTGCAGATCGCATGATGACCAGAGCTAGTTCCAAGTCTAAAAAATCCTCTACCTCCATACCACAGAATGCCTAATGAGATGTTTATGATCCTAGGCCTAGAGGGTTTCTTCTGGGCTCGTCCGCTGTCTACACCACTCATGATTGGGGTGTTCGCAGCCGTGTTGGTATTGACTATCTTCTTATACCGTCGTTCATGGGGGATACCATTGTGGTTGCGTGTCACACTTGGTGTGGCGCGACTTATTGCGCTTATCCTAGTGGTTGCCTCGCTCTTTGAACCAACCCGTGTGGTTAACGAATCTCATACGCAAGCGCGTAGTTTGCCGATCTTGATCGACGTCTCTGAGAGTATGTCGATGAAGGATCAGAGAAAAAATTCTGGAGACGTCGCCGATGCTGCGGCTGCGCTTGGGATGCTCGGTAAAGAGAAGCTCGATTCGGAAAGCGTAGCGATGATGTTAAATTCGAATCAGCGTCAGGCGATTCTCTCTTCCTCTCGCCTCGATCTCGCCCGTGGAATTCTGACTCATTCAGGGTCTGGTTTGTTTAAGGAGCTTGGTGAATCTACGGATATCAGCTATCATAGTTTCGGTGGCTCGACGCAGCTCATTAGCGATGCAAGTTCGGTGAGCGCTGCAGATCTCAACGGGCTTAAAGCTACAGAATCAGTCACCTCTATCGCGGAGTCGTTAGAGTCGGTTGCAAATGGAAGTGTGACTGCACCGGCGGGTATCGTTCTTCTGACAGATGGTATTGATAATTCCTCATCTCAACGCACCGAGGCGGTTCTTCAGGATCTCGCGGCTCGTGGCATTCCGGTTTTTCCCGTGCCGATTGGACTAGCTGAACCTGATGATATTGCGATTCGCAATATTGTGATGCAAGAGGTTGCTTTCTCTGGCGACAGTGTTCCGGTACGGGTGCAGTTGCTTTCGAAAGGTTATGAAAAGCGGACTGCTAACCTCACCATTAAGCTCATGGAACCAGGTAAGACCGAAGGACGTCAGGTTTCCAAACGCCGAGTGCGCTTGCAGGGTGGGTTGCAGTTTGAGGATATTGATTTCAATGTAGATATTTACCAAAAAGGCGCGGCTAAAGTCGTGGTCGAGATTGAATCTTTTGAAGACGAAGTCTCGGTGGCGAACAACCGCGTTGAGCGCAGTATTCAAGTGGTTAATGAAAAGGTAAATGTGCTCTACATTGAGGGTAATAACCGTTGGGAATTTCGATATCTTAGTGCGATCCTAAAACGCGATCCACGTCTTAAAACCACCTTCATCTCTTCAACGGCTGGTCCTGAGTTTGCTCGTAACTCGCCAGAGTATATTGAACGTTTCCCGTCCAAGCGTGAGGACGTCTTCAAATATGACTTGGTAATTCTTGGCGACGTTGATTCCAAATTCTTTACTCCTGAGGAGTTAGGTTTGCTTGAAGAGTTGGTTCGTGATCGTGGGGGTTCATTGTTGGTTCTCTGTGGACCTATGAGTACACCTTCCTCATACTCTGGAACGCCGGTTGAAACCATGTTGCCTGTGCGATTTGATCCAGATGCTGATTGGGATCTAACATCTGAATCGGTTTATCCAGTGCTGACGCCTGAAGGTCACAGCAGTATGGTGATGCTGCTGGAAAATAATCCCGAAGAAAACGATCGTATCTGGAGTCGCGTTGCTCCACTTGACCACTTGCCTCCTCTTACGAGTGCGAAACCTGGCGCCACGGTGCTGGCTTCGCTTTCAGATTCTAGCAATGGAACACAGCGCTACCCATTGGTTGCATGGCAGCGCTATGGAACTGGGAAATGTTTATCCATGGCCACGGATCGTTTGTGGCGCTTACGATTCAAAACGGGTGATAAGTATCACTGGCGCGTTTGGTCTCAGTCCATCCAGTTCCTCACGCTCTCGCGCCTCATGGGTGAGCATAAACGTATCCGCCTCGAGACCGATCGTTCGGTATATAGTGACGGTGAACAAACGCGCCTCTACGCTCACGTTCTTAATGAGGAATATGAAGCTGTGGTTCAACCTTCGTTCGAGGTCACGGTGAACGGTGTAGACGGCAATACTCTCAAGCAACGTGTGAGTCTTCAGCCAGATCGCACATCCTCAGGTCTTTATGAAGGTTACTTCACTGCTCCAGTTTCGGGTCGTTATCGTCTTGAAGCGAACGAGGACGACCAAGCTGTTTCCAGCACTACTGAGTTTCAAGTCGTGGTGGTAAACCAAGAACTAACAGACACCAATATGCGATTGGATGGTTTAAAACGCATGGCTCAGCTCACTGGTGGTGCCTGCTTGACGGTGAACGATTTACCGAAGCTTAAAACCTTACTAAATACTGAACCGCTTACCACGACGGTGCGATCAGAGCGTCCACTTTGGGATACTGGCCTAGTTGCCGCTATTTTGATTGGCTTACTAGGGATGGAATGGATTTTACGTAGAAGACACGATTTGACCTAATGAGTGACAATAATAACATGGAAATGAATCAATGTTTGCACGCTGTTTGGCAGCGTGCGCAACGGAAGCATTTGGTTGGTGGCTTGTTAGCATTTGCTCGCTGGTTCGTTCCTCTCTTTGTGGTAACGATTATCATCGATCGCTTTGCCTATCTTCCCGGATCCGTTCGGGGGCTTGCTGCAATCACGCTTCTCGTTGTTGCTTTCCGTCAAGGATGGCGAAACGGCTGGGCTCAATTGCAGGGATTTGATGCGATGCGCACGGCACAGCAAATCGAGCGCTCGCTTGGTGGGATGGACAGTCTTTTAGTGACTGCGGTGCATTTCCAACAAAGTGGAGCGAGTCCTGGAACCTCCGCATCGATGTGGGAGCTGACACAACGCAATGCTCAAACAGTCGCCAAGACGATTGAACCACAGAAGGTTGTAAAACTAGCTGATCTTCAAAAACCACTACGAATCGTTATTGGTATAGCTGCCGTTATGCTTGTTGTCGTCATCCTTCAAGGCTCTTTCGTTACAGCAGGTCTGGGTCGGCTTTTCACACCTTGGTTGACTATCGTTTATCCAACCAAAACGAAGATTGATTTAGGTCCAGGTGAAATGGTGGTCAAAGCGGGCGCCCCTACGAAGATTGAGATTCATTTTTCTGGTGTGATTCCAAAAACCGCCGAGCTCGCTTTGCAGACCGGAAAAGGTAGTCCTCGCGAACTCGAGCTTGAAGTAAAGAAGGTTGATAACGCTAAAGTGAAGAAAGGTATCTGCACTTATGAACTCGCAGCGGCATCACGCGATTTCACCTATCGTGTCAAAGCAGGGGATGCGCGTAGCGAATGGCGTAAGGTGAAAGTCATTCCAGCTCCTCGCCTCGCTAAAGTTAAGGTCGAACTTGATTTTCCTGAGTATATTAATCGTCCGAATGAAGAGATTGAAGCGCTTACTCTAACCGTTCCTGAAGAGACTAAGGTGACTTGGCAGCTTACGCTCGATACTCCGATTCGTGAGGCTACGCTTCATCACGATGGCGCCGAAGATAAGCCGCTTAAAGTTGGTGCCGATGGTCGCACTCTTATCTTGTCAGAAGTAGCTACGGCTTCCAGTGGATATAGTTTCTCATGGATCGAAGATAGCCATGGTTTTGAATTCACCAGTCCTCGTTATTTTCTTCAGGTGGCCTCCGATCAGGCACCACGTGTTGAGTTGACTTCACCTGAATCTAACATCAATGCGATGCTAGGTCGTTCGCTCGAGCTCGTGGTCAGAGCGCAAGATGATCATGGGATTGGCACGACTGCGATTACTTATCGCGTGAACCGCCGTCCTGAAAAAACTATTACACTTCCTACCCCTGTGCTCAGTGGAGAGGGAGCTCAAGTGATCGATTGGGATTATCGCAAAGAATTACCCGACCTGCAAATTGGTGACTCGGTTTCCTTTTTTGTGGAAATAACTGATAAATATCCAGGCGAGGGTGGTGCCCACAAAGTGCGCACGGATTCGCGCCGTATCACTTTCCTTTTTCGTGAAGAATACCTTGCTGCGATCATTAAGCAGATGGATACCCTCCTGGTCCGTGTGCGTGCTCTCTACCGGCAGGAACGCGCTGCGCACGAGTTTGTCCTCGGCCTCATTCCGTCTGCCGAAAGTTACCTGCCAACCTGCCAGTTAGAAACCATTCGGCAGGAAATGATTCGCGAACAAATCAACACGACGTCTGCTGATCTGCGGGTCCTCTTAGAGGATCTCTCCGCCAACAATATCAAAGATGCTGTGGAAACCGATTTGCTTACGAGCCTGCGCGACAACCTCACAACGATCGCCGCTGGCTCTGTCGCCCGTGCCGCCGAGTTGTTCCGCGCACAAGTCGGATCCAAGACCCGCGATCCACAACTCGCCATTGCAGCGGTCAACCAAGCCGCCCGCGAGCTCGGTAATCTCGTGCTACAGCGGGGAATTGATCCAGCCCGCGAGGTCTACGCCCGCGAGAGTCACATGATTGCCGGTGAACTCACCCTTTTCCGACTCCGACTCCTCACCGCCACTCCTGATCAAGCGGAGGCATTGGCGAAAGATCACGAAGAAGTTGCAGGATGGGCCGATGAACTCCTCGACAATTTGAACCGGAGCATGCGCTACGATCAAAAACCCCTTGCAGTGCTCGGCCTCATGCGCCGTCTCCACGATCAGCGTTCCGCTGAAATCTCCAAGGGCATCCGCCAAGTCGCGACACTCACGCGGGAAGGCAAGAGTCAAGAAGCTGCCAAGATCCAATACTCGCTGATTCGTCCTTTTATTGAGGCCGAGTTCACGATGCGCCCCGGTTCCGAGTATGCCGCGATCCGCGGTCTGCGCGATAAGCTCAGTTCTATGATCTCCGAACAGGAGGCTCTTATCACCGCCTGCAAAGATGCGACGGATTCCGCTAAGCTTGCGACGGAATTGGCAAATCGCCAGACCGCACTGCGCGACATCCTCGTTCTCGCTTCGCTTCCGTCTATTCCTGCCCTGCGGACACGCCTCTCCGATCTAACAATGCCACCCGCACCGCCGACAGACGAAATGCGGCTCCGCATCGAGGCTGACATGACCCAGGCCATCGGTCACCTTAAAGCCGGCGCCAAGGAAGACGCATTGAGTCGCCAGCGCGAGGCGATCGATGCCCTGAAGAAACTCGACACCTTCGTCGTCCGCTGGTCGGAGGAACTCGCCCAAAAAACGTTGGGTACATCCGCACTTGTCTCCGATGCCAGCAACCGTGTTGGGGCTTTGACGAAACTCGAAAACGAGCAACTCGACCTGCTTGAGCGAATCGAGAAAGCGGTCCGCAGTAAAAAGGATGTGGATGGCTTTGCCGACGAACAACAGTCCCTCGCTCAGGAACTGGCGGATTTTCATAAGGAACTTACCGGTGGGGAATCCGGACCTGCTAAAGAATTCCTGCCAATGTTAGGTCGCATCAGGGCGGCTGAGAATGAAGTTAAGCTTGCCGTTGTTGCCCTGCGTGCAAAGCAAACCAAAGACGCGATTACACATCAGGAGCTGGCCAGTGACGCACTCGCGGAGGCACGAGTCATGGCGGAAGCACAACTCACGCAACTCAACCAGCAGCAGGAGCTCATCGGTTTTGAGGGATCCGTCAGTAAGGCCGCCGCGGGAATGTCAGACATCGTCGGTGGTCAAAACGATCTTATCAAAGCGACCAAGGTAGCCGACAAAAAGTCGATGCCGCCCTTGCTCTTGCCGCAACAGAACCTTCTTAAATGCCTCACGGACATAGCCCCTTCACTTGATCTGGTGGCGGCCCGTCTCGATGTCGGCACGCCCCTTGTCTTTGCGGGTTCG
>JANPEG010000012.1:0-4100 GCA_031431855.1 Akkermansiaceae bacterium
TGCCTAGGGTTTTTCATTAAGGGCAGCTAGCATGGGAGTCCCCGTCATTGGATCGTCTAGGATTGCTCTACCTCCGTACTGGAGCCAACGGTAAGCAACAATCCACATTAAAAGCATCAGTGGATAGGCAAATAAGAGGCCGACGATCAATGCAATGCACCCAGCGATCGTGACGCCAATCATGAATAAAATGATAAAGAGCAATTCTAGGCGGTTGTTCTTGGTGATTTGAGCGCTGTATTTAAAAGCCTCAAACACCCCCATGTTTTTGTCTATAATCGCTGATTGGGCCAGCCCGAAACGGAGCGCAAGGTAGATTCCGGGGAAAATGAAAAGAATTAAACCGACGAACACCATGATCCAGTAGAGTAGATGCGCAATGAAACCTTTGAGTAACCATGGCGCCCCAGAAAACAACATGCCGACGTTAAATGGTTCACCTGAAACCACTTTAAGTCCAAGCCTTGTGGCACCGAGAGTCAAAAAGACACTTATCAAACTAGATAAGATCGTACTCTGCAGGCTCATTTGGTCTTCCACTGCGGCCAAGTAGATTTGCTTCTGCTGTTCGCTAACGTTTAACATTTCAATGAAGTTCTGTCCGGGATTTTTCCAGCCCATCGCTTGGTCGAGCTGGCCAAGTAAGACTTCCGAGAGGATGACGAGAGCGAGAAAAATCACGGTGGCCAGCAGCAAGGGTCCGATGTGACGTATGGTCAGATCCCATGCGCGTTTTAGGCAAGCAGTCGCAATGATGCGCTCGCTTCCTGGTTCAATTTCATACATCGGTCCCGTGCCGAGCGGATAAGCAAATGGCTGGGATGCGGCCTCATTTCTCGGGATTTCCTGTGAATATTGTGTCTGAAGCTCTGGGATTTGGCTGATCGGAAGCCAATCTGACATGGATGAACTCCAAGCTAAATCTGTTGCTGAATCCAACTGTCCATCGCGGACCATCATTTGCAAAGTTTGCAAACTTACAGGCCCATGTTGCTGGCGCGCCTTCGTGTAAAACCAATCATTCATGCATCTCACCTAACACAACCAAGATTTTACGAAATCTTAAAATCCTATTTTTTTATCTCTGTATTTTGTGAAAGACGAATTAGGAAAAACCCAGCATGCGGCGCATCGGTCATTTTCAAACCCGTTTTCAAACCATCACGCTATGGAAATCTGAGCTCGCGACCGAGTTCCGCTGCACCGGCGCGATCCATGCGTGGTTTCACGAAAAACGATTTCTCACCGGTCTCGCATGGGATTTGATCGCCGCCGCCGCCCTGCTTCGCCCGGATGGCAAGCCGAAATCCATTCTTATGCTCGGGGTAGCCGGCGGCACGGCCCTGCGGACCCTCCGCCATCTCTTGCCGGATGTTTCTCTCACAGGAATCGATCTCGACTCCGAACTCATCGATTTGGCTCGCCGCGAAATGGCTTTGGCTGACACCAAGGCTGAAATCATCATCGCCGATGCCTACGCATGGATGAAGGCCAACAAGCGGAAATTCGATGTGATCATCGATGATTTGTATCTCGCCGGCGATGACGATGTGTTTCGGGCCGAGACCTGTGATCAGGCTTGGCTAGATCTGGTCCGCCGCTCGCTTGCGCCTGATGGAATCCTCGTGCTGAATCTGGTTATCGGCCCCGGACACCGTGCCAAACAAATCGCCACCCGTGCCGATCTCGCGAAACACTTTTCAAGCATCCGCTCCCTTCGCACACCGGACAGTATGAATGAAGTGCTCGTCGCCGGTGAAAATGTCGCCAGCGCAGCGCAGTTGGCCGAGTATGAAAACGTGTTTGCCGATCCGCGTGACCGCAAGTTTTGGAATAAAATCAAGCTGCGGAAACTGAAGTGATTTCTTCCCTTGGAGTTTAGAGTTTAAAATTTAAGGTTTCCGCAGCGTGTCCGATCTTTTTAACAGCCCTCAGGCAAAAGCCGACAAACCTGAAATCCGCGAGCCCCTCGCGGCTAGGATGCGCCCGCGCACGCTCGATGAGGTCCTCGGCCAAGATCACATCCTTGCTGAAGGTAAACTGCTGCGCCGCGCGATCGAGTCGGATCGCTTCGCTTCACTCATTTTTTACGGACCACCTGGAACCGGAAAAACCTCTCTCGCCAATGTCATCGCGAAAACCACCGGCTCTCGCTTCGAGTCGCTGAACGGAGTGGAATCCAACGTCGCTGAAATCCGTGCAAAAATCGACCAAGCAAAAATCCACCGCGATCTACGTGGCGATACGACCATTTTGTTTATCGATGAAATTCACCGTTTCAACAAAGCTCAACAAGATGTTCTGCTCCCGCATATCGAGCGCGGCACAGTTCGTTTCATCGGCGCCACGACTCACAATCCCTACTATTACGTCAACTCGCCGCTGGTCTCGCGTTCGCAGATTTTCCAACTCGAACCCGTTTCTACTGCAAACATCGTAGATCTTCTCAAACGCGCACTCGCCGATCCCGAGCGCGGACTCGGCACACAAAACATCACCGCTGATTCCGAAGCACTCGAGCACCTCGCGAAGCTCTCCGATGGCGATGTCCGCAAAGCTCTAACAGCCCTCGAGCTAGCCACTTGCGGCGATCCTCACATCACCCTAGCCGATGCCGAGGAATCCATCCAACGCAAGGCCGTCCACTACGGCGACGACGGCCATTACGATACGATCTCCGCTTTCATCAAATCCATCCGCGGCTCCGATCCCGATGCCGCGCTCTATTGGCTCGCGAAAATGCTCCATGCCGGCGAGGACCCACGTTTCATTTCACGTCGACTCGTCATCGCCGCTTCAGAAGATATCGGGCTCGCCGATTCCGGAGCGCTTCGTGTCGCGCTCGATGCCCACCACGCCCTTGAATTTGTCGGCATGCCTGAAGGTCGCATCCCGCTTGCTCATGCCACGGTTTATCTCGCCACCTCGCCGAAATCGAACACCGCCTACGCCGCCCTTGGGGCCGCGATCCAAGACGTCGAATCCGGTCGCACCCTCGCCGTCCCGCCTCATCTCCGCACCCCGACCTCGAAAAAACTCACCAGCACCACCGGAGTTTCCGAAGAGGCGATGAAATATCTGTATTCCCACGACTACGAAGGCGCTTACATCCCCCAAGCTTACCTCCCAGAAGGCCGAACCTACTATCAACCCGGAACCCAGGGACTGGAAAATCGCATCAAAGAACGCCTCGATCACTGGCGCTCCCAGCAACATCCCTCATGAAAATCGACATTCTCACCCTTTTCCCTGAAATCGCTCTCGCGCCCTTGAGTGATTCCATCATCCAGCGTGCGCGTGATGCGGGATTAGTGGAAATCCACGGTCACAACCTCCGTGATTGGTCGGAGGATAAACACAAGCGTGTCGATGACTCACCCTGCGGTGGCGGCCCCGGCATGGTCCTGCAGCCAGGGCCATTACACGCCGCGATCATCGACCTGAAAAAGGCAAACACCCGCGTGATTCTCATGACTCCTCAGGGCGCGCCGCTCAAACAAGCCCGCGTCCGCGAGCTTTCCGGAGAAACCCACTTACTCATCGTTTGTGGGCACTACGAAGGGATCGACCATCGCATCATCGAATCTCTTATCGACGAGGAAATTTCCATCGGCGATTACGTTCTCACCAACGGAGCAATCGCCGCCGCCGTGCTTTGCGACGCCGTCATCCGCCTCATCCCCGGCGCACTCGGCGATGCGCAATCCGCCATCGAAGAATCCTTTTCTGATCCTAATCTGCTAGAAGCGCCATGCTATACCCGCCCGATTGATTTTGAGGGCATGAAAGTTCCCGAAATCCTGCTTTCCGGTAACCACGCAAAAATCGCTGAGTGGAGAAAGCAACAAGCCATCGTCCGCACAAGCCAGAATCGGCCGGATTTGTGATGAAATAGCCGAAACTTATCATTTTCAGAAATATCGTCTTCGTGTATCCCGTAACTCCCGCACGAGTTTTTTACCAAACTCATCCGATTCCGAACTAAACCATGCTTATGAAATTAAAAAATCCGTTATTCAACCAAACCGCCCTCGGTCTTGCCGCGCTTGGATTGCTTGCCAATCCATTGACAGCTCAAAGCAAAGAGGCAGATGTCAGCA
>JANPEG010000013.1:0-7619 GCA_031431855.1 Akkermansiaceae bacterium
GTGATGTCTCCGGAGTTACCCATGTTGATCGGATTGTACTTCGCAAACTGCTTTTCCCAAACCGCTTTGCCTTCAGCCTTTCCTATCGACCACCCAAGTGTGATGGAGTCGCCGAAGAAAACGACCTGTGAGCCATCAGCCTTAGCGACCTCCTTGTTGACTCGCTCAAATTCACTGTGCCAGTAGTCATCGCTGATTTGGTCAGGTGCCGTTGTACTTGAGGAAGGCGCAATCTTATCCCAAAATTTCGGACCCGCTTCCTGCGCTTGGCCGTTCATTACGGTCAATGTGCATGCCAAAGAAAGCGCTATGATAAATGAGCACGAAGGTTTAAATAGAATATTCATATCTGCTGCCTATTTATCAAAAATACTCGAAAACGTTGAGCTTTTTTATTGAGCACAAAATCTAGACTAAAACCGGCTTGGTGAAATTTTCGATCACGTTTAAGCTATCCGCTATATCTATTCTTTAAAAATCCTCACAACCCCTTTTCTATGAATTTTACAGCATAAAAAAAACCGCCGGATCGCTCCGGCGGTTTAAGTGAAATCTTTTAGTTTTAAGCAGCGAAGTTTTTCGCCACCTCATCCCAGTTCACGATGTTCCAGAATGCTTCGATGTAGGCTGGGCGTTTGTTCTGATAGTTCAGGTAATACGCGTGTTCCCAGACATCGAGGCCGAGGATAGGAGTGCTGCCGCAGCCCCCGAAGTCGGGGCCCATGAGTGGGTTGTCTTGGTTGGCGGTGGAGCAAACAGCAACCGTGCCGTCGGCTTTTTTACAGAGCCACGCCCAGCCGGAACCGAAACGAGTCATGCCTGCTTTTGCGAAAGCTTCTTTGAACGCATCGAAGGAACCGAACGCTTTGTCAATCGCAGCAGCGAGATCACCTGATGGTGCTTTTGCACCGCCTGGAGCGATAACTTTCCAGAAGAAGCTGTGATTCACGTGACCGCCGCCGTTGTTGCGAACTGCACCGCGAATGTCTTCCGGAACTGCTGCGAGGTTGGTGATCAGCTCGAGCGCGGATTTCGCCTCAAGCTCGGCTTTACCAGCAATCGCTGCGTTGAGGTTGGTGATGTAGGCTTGATGATGTCTGCCGTGATGGATTTCCATCGTGAGTGCATCGATGTGCGGCTCAAGAGCGTTCAGTGCGTAGCCAAGTTCAGGTAGGGTATGTGCCATAATTTTTAAAAGGTTGGTTGAAGTTTGAGTTGTCGCGCCTCTCAGAGAAAAGCATGATCGCGGCAACGCCTTACATCAACGCCAGTAAAAGCCCTCCCGCAAGTAGAAATCTCCCATGCCAACCGAACTTCTATCCAATCTTCCGTTTTTTATCACCGGTGTGATCACCTTTGCCGTGACTTGGTATATCGCCTCGTCGTCGAAATCCGCGCTCGCCGAGCGTTTGAAAGCCGAGGAACGCCGCGCCACCGAACTCGAAGCCCGCCTCGCTTCCACCTCTGCCGAGGCCCAACAGCACGAGACCGAAGCCCAAAACTACCGCAATCAACTCGGTGAAGCCACCAGCCGCCTCGATGCAGAACGTATAGCCGCCGCCGAAAAGCAAGCCCTGCTCGAACGCGCCGAGGCTCGTCTTTCCGATACGTTCAAAGCCCTTTCCGTCGATGCTTTGAAAGGCGCTTCCGAGCAATTTCTCCATCTTGCGAAATCCACCCTCGCCTCACAAACCGAGGAAGCCAAAGGCGAAATCGAAAAACGCAAAACCGCGATCGAGACTTTGGTGAAGCCCGTCGCAGACTCGCTCGGAAAATTTGAACTCCGCATCGGTGAGATCGAAAAAATCCGCGAGGGCGCGTATTCGGAATTGAAAGAACAAGTCCGTGCACTAGGCGAAGGCCAGCTCGGTTTGCAGAAAGAAACCGCTTCTTTGGTGAAAGCCCTGCGTCAGCCGACCGGTCGCGGTCAGTGGGGTGAAATGCAACTCCGTCGCGTGGTCGAGCTCGCCGGCATGCAAGAGCATTGTGATTTCACAACCCAAACCACAACCACCACGGACGAAGGCAAACGCCTGCGCCCCGACCTTGTAGTTAAACTTCCCGGCGGAAAAACCATTGTGGTCGATTCCAAAACACCGATGGACGCCTACCTCAACGCGCTCGAAGCTACCGATGAAACCGAGCGCGAACGTTTCCTCAATCAGCACGCCCAACAAGTCCGTACCCACATCAAACAACTTTCCTCGAAAAAATACACCGAGCAATTTGAGCACAGCCCGGAGTTCACCGTATTGTTTCTTCCCAGCGAATCGTTTTTCTCCGCCGCGCTCAACTCCGATCCCGGCCTGATCGAAAGCGGCGTCAACGAAGGCGTCATCCTAGCCACGCCCACCACCTTGATCGCACTCCTCAAAGCCGTCGCTTACGGATGGAGACAAGAAGCACTCGCACTCAACGCGAAAGAAATCTCCGCCCTCGGCCGCACGATGCATGAACGGTTAGGAAAACTCGCTGAACATTTTTCCAAACTCGGAGGATCCCTCAACAACGCGGTCGATCACTACAACAAAGCCATCGGCTCATACGAAACCCGAGTGATGACCACCGCACGGAAATTTGAAGACCTCAAAGCAGCTCCCGAAGGCGTTTCACTTCCCGATTTGGAAATCATCGACAAAACCACCCGCCCTCTCCTCATCAATCCCAACGTTGATCTCGAACCCACAGATGATTTCGACTTCCTAGCCATCCCCGAGGAATCCTCCAGAAACGCAGCAAGTGATCTTAGGAGCGAATTGTAATTTCACTCTTCACTCTTCATCATTCACTCTTCTACACCCTCACCCGCTCAACATCTGCGCCGAGCATGAGGAGTTTCTCATCGATATGCTCGTAGCCACGATCGATGTGATAGAGACGGGAAATTTCTGTAGTGCCTTTGGCGCGCAGTGCGGCGAGAACAAGCGCGGCGGATGCGCGCAAATCGGATGCCATAACCGGCGCAGCAGAAAGTTTTTCCACTCCTCTAACAATTGCGGTGCCGTGATCCATTTTGATATCTGCACCCATCCGTTTCAACTCCGCACAATGCATGAAGCGTTGCGGAAAAATGCTGTCTTTCACCACACTGATGCCCGGGGTTGTCACTAACAAGGCGGTCATCTGCGCTTGCATGTCAGTTGGATAACCTGGGAAAGGCGCGGTATTCAGATCGACTCCTTGCAGCACCTCACCACGCTCCACGAAACAAGAAGTTCCATCATCGTTGAACTCCACCTTGTGACCGGATTTAATGATCGCTTCGGTAATCGCTTTGAGGTGATCACGGTTAATGCGATTGAGCCTAACTCCCTCGCCAGCCAAAGCCGCGGCGGCCATGAATGTTCCTGCTTCGATCCGATCCGGAATGACCGTGTGCTCGACTCCTTTGAGTTCTTTCACGCCCTCGATCACGATACGACGCGTGCCAGCTCCGGTGATTTTAGCTCCCATGCCGTTTAGAAAGTTAGCCAAATCTAACACCTCAGGTTCAGCTGCTGCGGATTCGATCACCGTGATACCTTCCGCCAACGTCGCGGCCATCATCACGTTATCGGTTCCGAGAACCGTTGGTCCGCTCTCACCACGCAAATTGATTTCCGCACCACGCAAACCATCAGGTGCAGTGAGGATAATATTTCCTCCTTCAAATTCGATCTTCGCACCAAGAGCCTGCATCCCTTTGAGGTGAAGATCCACTGGCCTATCACCAATCACGCATCCGCCTGGCAATGAAACCACTGCGCGACCTTTTCTAGCAAGCAAGGGACCCATCACACAAATCGATGCGCGCATCCGACGCACCAATTCATAGGGAGCTTCATCAGATATATCCGCACAGGAAATCCGAACCGTCCCCGAAGATCTCTCCACATCCGCTCCCAGCGCGCTGAGAATCTGGATCATGTAGTTCGTATCCGAAACATCGGGCACGCGACGAATGATGCAGTCTTCTCCTGTTAGAATCGTTGCGGCAAGAATTGGCAGCGATGCATTTTTAGATCCAGAAATATTAATTGAGCCCTTGATGACAGAGCCGCCGTGGACGACAAGTTTATCCATTTTCGATGAGTGTCTTTATTGATGTTGCGCGAATGGAAAGCGGGCGATCCCGCTGAGGTCTTTGCGGACCTCGATTTCCGTGAAGCCAGACCTTTCCAAACACAAGCGCACCTGTGAAGCCTGATCGTAACCAATCTCAAGCGCCAGCCAACCGCCGGGTTTCAAGAAACCAACCGCCACCGGAATGAACCGCCGGAGCAAATCCATCCCGTCGACCCCAGAAAACAATGCCAATGCAGGATCGTAAGCCAGTTCGCGTGCCATCGTCGTGGCTTCGCTTTCAGGCACATAGGGCAAATTTGCGACGATGAGGTCAAAACTTCCCGTGATCTGATCAAGTAGATTGCTTTGAAAAATATCCACATTACCCAACCCGAGCTTTGCCGCGTTCTCCCGCGTGAGTTCCAGCGCGTCTTCTGAAATATCCACTAAAGTAACATGGCTGTCTGGCTTTCCCGCCGCGAGTGAAAGCCCGATCACTCCCGATCCACAACCGACATCGAGAATCTGCAAGTTTTCCCCGCCCAGCTGCTTAAGTATCATCTCCACCAACTCCTCAGTCTCCGGCCTCGGAATCAGGCCACGGCCATCGCATTTGAAATCCCGGCCATGAAAATGCACCTCGCCGAGCAGGTGTTGCAGCGGGATTCCCTCACCGCGCTTTTTTAACAGTTCACGCAGCGGAGCCAAAACCTCTTCCTCCAGCGGTCGGTCAAACTGTGTATAGAGCTGCATCCGTGAGCATTCCAGAACCTTGGCAAGCAAGTGTTCCATATTGCGCCGCGCGTCTTCAACCCCCCGCTTTTCGAGGTAACTCGCTCCACCATTAATCGTTTCAAGAACTGACTTCATCTGCCACGCCGCTTATGAGGCATCTTTTCGCTCCACGCAAAGGCGGAAAGATATATTTTAGTTTGGATCATTCACGATCCCGGCAGGGATCAAAGAAATTAGCGCGGGGTCGAGGAGCGTAGCGACGACCACCCCGGGTAATGATAATGCCAAAAAATACCCACCCCAGCGGGGTGGCAGAATACGCCGCAGCCTTGAGATTTGCATGCATCTCTACGACCCCGCTGGGGTCGTGAATTCTATTGGATATTCTCCCCGGGGTATCGCTCCGCTCAACCCCGCGCTAATGTCTTTCATCCCTCTGGGATGCATCCACTCAACCCCGCGCTAATTTCTGTTGTCGCTTTAGGATGCACATAAAAAGTTTCGTTAAGTTGACGAGAATGAATAACCTGTTTAACCCAAGTGCATCACTTCCGCACTATCCATCGCAGGCATCGGCACGCTCTCGGCACTTGGCCATGATGTTGAGTCGCATCTCAAAGCCATTTCATCTGGCGTTTCGGGAATTCGTCCGCTCTCGGAACTCCTCGGGAACGACAGCCCGCAAGCCAACTTGCATGGCGCATGGATTCAGCCGAGAGAACTTCTCAACCATCGCAAATGGAGTCCCGTGACCATGGCTGCACTTCATGTCGCCAAACAAGCAGCGACAGATGCAGGCTGGAATAACGATGAACTTGCAAGCGCTGCGTTAGTGGTCGGCACAAGCCGAGGAAACGCCGCTGGCTGGCTGGGCGAATGGCCAAACCGTCGCCCGTTCAAACTGATGGCGGCAAGCAACACCATCCACAGTGAACCCGCCACCGCAATCTCGATCGAGCTAGGCATTTACGGACCCAACCACGTTGTCGCCAGCGGTTGCTCCGCCGGACTTGATGCGCTTGGTATCGCAAAACTTCTCATCGATTCCGGTCAAGCCGAACGCGCACTCGTTGTCGGTGTCGATCTACCACTAGTTCCATTGTTGCTAGATAATTACGCCGCATCCGGCCTGCTTGGAAGCGCAGCCATTCTCAATCCTTACTCGCCAACAAGCGATGGATTTCTCCCCAGCGAAGGCGCGGCAGCCATTGCACTCAGCGCGGCGCCTTTCGGAAAATTGCGATTCGCCTATTTTTCTAACAACTCAGACGGAGCCGATCCCGTTGGAATCCCAAAAAATGGAGGACGCACTTCGGAGCTTTTGCAAAAAGCCATTCAGCTTTGCGGAAAGCCGAGCGCGATCTGCCCTCATGCCACCGGCACACAAACCCAAGCCCGCGCCGAAAGTCTCTTTCTAAACACCGCCAACCTCGGATCGCAACCCACGCTTCACTTGCTTAAACCCTACATCGGTCACACGGTCGGCACGAGCGGGCTTATCGAAAGCGCGATCTTGTTAGCCTTCATGAAACAGAATGAGCTTCCGAAAAATTTACCTGGCACATCCAGCTTGGGTGAACTTTCCGCGCCATCACAATCCATATCCCTCAAAGGCCCAGTGTTCAAACTTGCTCATGGCATGGGCGGACACAATGCTCTGGCCGTCTTTCACGCCATTCCATGAACGATCAGCCCCGCATCGAAATTTCCTTAGACGATCAAACCCTGCGCGTGATCGCTGACGAATCGACCCTGAAAACGTTTCGCATTTCCTCCAGCTCCAAAGGCATGGGTTTCATCGAAGGCAGCTACCGCACACCGACAGGAAATTTTGAGATCTGCGAGAAAATTGGGGCTGATGCACCTATCGGAACCATTTTCAAAGCAAGAAAACCCGATGGAATTTGGAATCACGAAATCACCTATGATGAAGACCTCGTGCTCACACGCATTCTTAGGCTGACCGGCAAAGATCTCGAAAACCAAAATACTTACGATCGATTTATCTATATCCACGGCACCAATCACGAAGATAGGATCGGCCACCCAGCAAGCCACGGCTGTATCAGACTCAGCAATAATGATATGATCGAACTCTTCGATATCATACCAAATCAAACCCAAGTTTTCATACATCCCATGCAACAAACCAAAGGAAGATTATTATTCCTCGATTGCGACTCCACGCTCAGCGCCATTGAGGGAATTGATGAATTGGCACGACTCTCCGATCCTGCGATTTTTGATGAAGTGGTGAATCTCACTAACGCGGCGATGAACGGAGATGTCCCGCTGAATCAGGTTTTCAAAAAACGCATGGAGATCATTCGTCCGAGTCTCGAGATGGTTCGCATCGTCAGCCAATGCTACTTGGATCACATTGTCCCAGGTGCAGAGAAACTTATTCAACATGCCCGCGAGCAAGGCTGGACTCCGGTAATTCTATCAGGTGGATTCGAACCCATCATTCGCCCGTTCGCAGATCAGCTTGGCATCGAACACGTCGAAGCTGTGCCGCTTTATTTCGATGCTTCAGGCAACTACGCGGGCTACGGCGAAGATTACCCAACCACGCGCAACTTAGGAAAAAACGAAATCATCCTACAATGGAAACGCGCGACGCTTCCTGAAAAAGTGATCATGATTGGCGATGGCACATCGGATCTCGAAACCCAACCAGATGTCGATTTGATGATCGGCTTCGGTGGAGTTGTTTCACGCGACAAAGTGAAACAAGGCGCTGGCACATGGATCACTCAATTGGATGATTTATTATTATTTGAAGAATTATCATCTAAAGTTTGATATCTATTTTATATGATATTCTTACTTGCACATTA
>JANPEG010000014.1:0-5081 GCA_031431855.1 Akkermansiaceae bacterium
CCGTTATGGCAACACCTACAAAAAGAACCCGGTTTTCCCGGAGACTTCCAGACCACGTGACCGATGAACTCTGCAATGTCCTTTCTGAAAAGAAAGTATTCGGATTCAACGATCTCTTCGAAAGAGTGTTTGAGAACCTTAAACTGCGAAACGCCGTAAGCGGTGGCGAAGAAATGCTTCGCCTACGTTCTTACGAGAAATTGCAGAATTTGGTAAACCGCGGGCTCGTAGAAAAGCTTGGCAAGGAATACAAAGGAACTGCACGTGTTCACGAAGCTTCAAGTGCATATGCCGCCGCTCAAGAAGCGGCAGAAGCAGAAGCTTAATTTTTCCCAAATATTTACTGAACAAACCCGTGTCTGAAAAGACACGGGTTTTTTTCTACCCAAGGCGCAATTCACCGCCTAGAAATCCCCCAGCGAAAATTTTCCGCAATCACCTTATGCCTGAAGATTACCTTCCCGTTTTATTCCAAGTCCTCATTGCCTGCGGATTTGCTGTTACAACACTTACGCTCAGCGTCGTGTTCGGCCGTTCGGCGCGTCGCAATTCCATCAAAGACTCCGCTTACGAATGCGGCATGTTGCCCATCGGCGATGGCTCACCACGTTTCTCGATCCAATTTTACCTCGTCGCAATGTTGTTCGTGATCTTCGATATTGAAGTCGTCTTCATGTATCCATGGGCTGTACAATTCCGTGACCTCGCCCAACACAACGGTCCAACCGTTCTTGCTAGCATGGCTGGCTTCGCGGGTGTTCTCGCCATCGCTTATGTCTACGCCCTGAAAAAAGGCGCGCTCAATTGGAAGAACTGAAAATTCGTTGAAATTACGAAGATCAACACTTGAAATATAATCCCCTGTGCGCAAGTTCCGCAGCCGGCAATCACCGCCTGAATAGAGAAAATGGCCTCATCGATCCAGATACCAGACACCGCCCCGTTTACTCCCGAACAACGCCTGTGGTTGAGCGAATTCTTGGGAAACATTCTTTACCAAGCTTCAACAGCTTCACAATCTGCGGGACCTGCCGTTCCAGTAACCGTTCTTTTCGGTTCTCAGACAGGCACTGCTGAAGGCTTGGCGAAGAAACTTGTGAAGACCCTGAAGAAGGGAAATTTCGAGCCGAACATTCAGGACATGGGAAGCTATGATAAAGAGCAGCTCTCGAAAGAGAAAAACCTCTTAGTCATCACCTCCACATACGGCGACGGCGAACCTCCAGACACCGCGTTAGAGTTACACACGTGGTTGATGAGCGATGCCGCACCTCGCCTCGAAGGCGTCAACTTCTCGGTGCTTTCACTGGGCGATAGTTCTTACCCTGATTTCTGCCAGTGCGGAACAGATTTCGATCTACGCCTGGAAGCGCTGGGTGCAAATCGAATTTATCCAAGAGTCGACGTCGATGTCGATGCGGACCAACCCTACGCGGATTGGTCAAAAGGCGTCATCGCCGTTCTTGCACCGTCATCATCTGCTACTACTTCTAACAAAGCTGTCGCTGATGAAATCGAAGAAGCTGAATACTCGAAAAAGAATCCTTTCCCGTCTGTCGTTCTCAATAATTTCAATCTCAACGGTCCAGGTTCTAAGCAAACCCACCACATCGAAATTTCGCTTCAAGGCTCTGAGCTTTCCTACGAAGTCGGCGATGCTTTAGGCGTCTATCCAGCAAATCCTGAAAGCGTGGTGGATGAAATCATCGCTGCTTTACCTTTCAAAGCAGGCGACGTTCCGACATCGACCGGAGAAGAAGTCAGCCTACGCGAGGCGCTCATCCGCCATTACGACATCGGCACAATCAATAAAGCCCTCATTCAAAAATGGCAGAAGCGCAGCGGCTCCCCATATCTCCGCTCGCTCGTTGCGGCGGACGATAAAAAAGAATGGGAAAATTTTTGTTGGGGTCGCGATCTGATTGATCTCGCGATCAATTACCCAGCCGACTTCAGCGATGGCGAAGATTTCGTTTCCGTTTTGAAGAAACTTCAACCAAGGCTTTATTCGATTGCCTCAAGTCCGAAGGCTCACCCAGGCGAGGTTCATCTCTGCGTTGGCATCGTGCGTTACGACAGTCACGGCAGAGAGCGCGGCGGGATTTGTTCGACATATCTCAGCGATCGCTTGAACGCTAACTCGAAGCCAGGAGTTTTCGTGCATCACAACACAGCTTTCCGTTTGCCAGCCGATGGCAATGTGCCAGTGATCATGGTGGGTCCTGGAACGGGTATCGCACCTTTCCGAGCATTTCTTGAAGAACGCAAAGCCACTGGTGCGAAAGGGAAAAATTGGTTGTTCTTTGGTAATCCCTACGCAAAAACCGATTTCCTCTACGGAGCCGAACTCGAAGCTTTCCAAAAGGACGGCACGCTCACCCGTATGGATCTCGCGTGGTCGCGCGATCAGAAAGAAAAGATCTACGTTCAAAACCTCATGCTCAAGCAAGGAGCCGAAATGTGGAAGTGGCTTCAAGAAGGAGCCGCATTCTATGTATGCGGAGACGCATCACGCATGGCGAAAGACGTCGATGCTGCTTTGCTAAGCATCGCGAAAGAACACGGCAAACTTTCAGAAGAAGCCGCCGCCGCTTACATTGCGCAGCTTAAGAAAGACAAGCGCTACTTGCGCGATGTTTATTAAATCCGCAACTGAGTAGCAACGACGGAACTGGAGCGGTAATTAGCGGGGACTGCCCCGAATGAGATTACTCACGAGACGCTTGCTCCCGATCTTCGCACCGTCCGTGAAAGCCAATGGCGCTTCGCGCCTCCAACTCACCGGCTTCTAGGAAGCCGCAAACCGCTTGGACGGAACGCAGTGAAGTCAAATCTATCTCTCAGTTTCCTCGCATCACAAAAATCGATCCCGACTTCCCACAGCTTGCGCTTTTCAATGGCTTCGCTGTTCGTTCCTTCTGTCTCTCAAACTGCGCCTGATACCTCGCTGACATTGCCTTCACATAATCCTCACTCCCCAGCGCAATCCCTTCGCTGAAACACTTCATCCGCTTGCGTATTTCTAACATCGGTAAAAATAGAAAATTTTCCACCGCAGCTTGCGCTGCCTCCACCTGCGCTTGGGTATAACCTTTTCTTCGCGAGTCTTCTGCTACCTTGCCTTCTCCATACAACCATTTCCGATAATACGCATGTGCCTTCGTATTCCACCCATCCTGCGCAACTTCCAAAACCTTGCAAAGCCCCCGTCGTGATCGTTTGCTCCCGCCCACCGCTTCCCCATAACCACTCCACGCATACATCGCCGGATCTTTCACTATCCCTGCTCGCACCGGATTTAAATCGATATAACCCGCCATCGTCTGCAGCGCCTCACCCGTCTCCACCAACACACTTTTAAACCGATCCATCCAAAGCGTCCCACGTCGGCCTTTCTGCTTATTATACCAACGGCTAAAACGCTCCTTGAGTTCTTTGACAAACAAACTCAGGTCACAAAACCGTTGTTGGAATCGCTCTAACAATGCCTGCGCCGCATCCTCCTCGTGGCGATTGCGCAGCTCGGTGATTTCACTTCGGAACTGGGTGATGAAAGCCTTTGAATACACCAGTGAAAGGTGCTCAAAAAACCTTTCCTCTCCCTCCTTGCCTTCAAAACGCTTCAGCCAGCTTTTCTGCTCAGGCACTTTGAGCAAAATGTGAAAATGATTGTCCATGATCGCATAGGTCAGGATTTCAACCCCTGAAAACGTCGCCATACGCCACATCATACGCCGTAACGCCTCTTTTTCAATCGAGCCGAGCAAGAACTCGCCATTCACCACCCTCGACATCACATGATAACACGCCGAGCAATCCGTCACGCGCATCCGCTTGCGTCCGGCAAACCCTCGAGCCCGCCGAATCTGCCCCAACCGCCGCCCCGTTTTCATCTCCGCCAAATCCAACGGCGACCATACCTTTTGCCCCTCTGAATCCCTTTGTTTATGTTCTTTAGGCATATCCATAACAAAAACCTACCAACCTAAAAAAGCATGCACAAGCTAATTGTATGCCTGGCAGTTTAATATGGCAGTTTAATAGGCAGTTTAATAATATAATAGCTGGCCGAATATTTTTATGTTTATGGATAAGGTCATGTGGTATTTTGAACAAATGGTACATTGGGGATGGATTATCTACCCTGACGGTTTGATCACCTATTTTGACAATCAATGCGGCTGTTGCTGGCCGAAGAACTTCGGCTGCCACCAAAGCTAATATGATGCAGGAAAACCAGAGGTTAAGGGGAAAAGTCAGAAAGCAGCGAAAGAGAAATAAAGAAGCTAAGCATAACAGAAATAGTCATGGTAAACCAGCCGTCTGATTATAATTGTATGCTTGGCAGTTTATTAAGAGTATTTGGTGACGACAGACCAAACCATTTGGTCGCTGAGTCTTGACAGCACCCCCCACGGAAAGCAACTTTCCGCCCGTTTTGAGTGTTATTTGAATTAACTCAGCGGTTAGTTCAAGCAACCACGCCGACAGATACTCGCTAATTTTTACAATCTCTGCCTTGCACCACAACGCGATGTGTTTAGATTTCCTTACAATTCCTCACCAATTAAATGCCCTCATCTATAATATCTCCTCACGGCTGGCCTGAACCCCAAGGACTCTGGCACCCGTCTCGCGAAAAAGATGCCTGCGGCGTCGGCTTCATCGCGCATTTAAAAGGCAAACGCTCGCATGATATCATCGTGAAAACTCTCACGATGAACAACCAAATGGACCACCGTGGCGCAAGCGGATCTGATCCAGCCACAGGAGATGGCGCCGGAATCTTCACTCAAATGCCGGACAAGTTCTTGCGTCGGGAAATGGCAAAAAAGGGCGTCGAACTCCCACCAGAGGGCGATTACGGCTCTGGTTGCGTATTTTTCTCTCCTGAGGCCTCGGTGCGTGAAGTCGCGATGCAGGTCTTTGAACACGTAGTACGTGAGGAAGGCCAAAAATTTCTCGGTTGGCGCACCGTCCCGGTAAAAAGCGAACTGCTAGGAAAAACATCCAGCCGCTACGAACCGGTCATCAAGCAAATCTTTATCGGTAAAAGCCCCGACATCACCGACCCGATGGAC
>JANPEG010000015.1:0-6720 GCA_031431855.1 Akkermansiaceae bacterium
CTCGCCATCCGCCGTGGTGAAAAGGAAGGTTTCCTGCTAATGCGGGTGGAAGTGCCGCTCGAACGCGTCACCGTCAGTGCCCTTCCCGACTGGGTGAAATCCACCGGGCCGGCCGGGAAACACGTCGCCCAAGCCGTCGAAGATGGCTGTAAGCGCCTGCTCATGCCCTCCATGGAAACCGAGGCCCGCCTCCTAGCGAAAAAGCGTGCCGACGAGGTCGCCATCACCGTATTTGCCGATAATTTCCGCGAACTCCTACTCGCCGCGCCACTGGGTGAAAAGCGCCTTCTCGCCATCGATCCCGGTTTCCGCACGGGTTGTAAAACCGTAGTGCTCGATGCGCAGGGAAAACTTCTTCACCACACAGTGCTTCACTGCACCGCCGGATCGAACAGCCAAGCTTACGAAGCCGCCGTCGAGCTCGCCGGGTTGATCAAGAAACATGACATCCAGGCCATCGCCATCGGTAACGGCACCGCATCCCGCGAGACCGAGGCATTTGTCAAAAAACTCAAACTCCCGTCGTCGATTCCCGTCATCATGGTCAACGAAAGCGGCGCTTCGATTTACTCCGCATCTGATGCCGCACGTGAGGAATTTCCCAACGAAGACGTCACCGTGCGTGGTGCGGTTTCGATCGGGCGTCGCTTGATGGATCCGCTGGCGGAGTTGGTGAAAATCGATCCGAAAGCCATTGGCGTTGGCCAATACCAGCATGACGTCGACCAACGCGCGTTGAAAACTTCACTCGATGACACGGTCGTGAGTTGCGTGAACGGCGTCGGCGTCGAGTTGAACACCGCCTCGAAACATCTGCTCGCTTACATTTCCGGACTGAACAACACGCTTGCCGAAAACATCATCGCTTATCGCACGGAAAAAGGTGGCTTCAGTTCCCGCGCGGAGCTGAAAGAAGTGCCGCGCCTTGGGGATAAAGCTTTTGAGCAAGCCGCCGGATTCCTACGCATCCGTGATGCGAAACATCCACTCGATGCCTCCGCAGTTCACCCGGAGCGATATGCCTTGGTCGAAAAAATGGCCAAAGACATCGGCTGCGGCGTCGCCGATCTGATGCGCGATGAATCGCTGCGTAAAAAAATCAACCTCCAGAATTACCTCTCGGATGAGGTCGGTTTGCCGACGCTGCAGGACATTCTCGCCGAACTTTCCAAACCCGGCCGTGATCCGCGCAAAGCGTTCGAGGTTTTCAACTTCGCTGAAGGAGTCGAGAAACCCGGGGATCTAACAGTCGGGATGAAACTTCCCGGAATCGTCACCAACGTCACCGCGTTCGGAGCTTTCGTCGATATTGGCGTCCATCAAGACGGCCTCGTCCACGTCAGTCAGCTTTCCGATCAATTCGTCCGCGATGCGAGCGAGGTCGTCAAAGTCGGGCAGAAAGTTCAAATCACCGTGATGGAAGTGGATCTGAAACGCAGCCGCATCGCCCTCTCGATGAAATCGAACCCTGATTTTGAACCCCGTCAACGCAGCAACTCCCCCGGAGGTAATGACCGCCAAGCCCCACGCCGCGACAACCGCCCCTCATCACCCGCACCTTCAGGAAACGACTGGTTCAGCCAAGCAATGAATAAGGCGAAGAAGTAGTTCATTCTTTAGCCTCCGGCGCATAAACTGTTCCAATGAACACTTTTCAAGTTGACCATTTCGCCTAGCTCGCGAAAGTCTGAGGCGTGTCTCGTCCTCTCACCGCTTTGTTTGTCGATTGCGATTCCTATTTCGCAAGCGTCGAGCAGCATCTCAATCCGAGCTTGCGGGGTAAGCCCGTTGGAGTGGCTCCGGTGATGGCGGAGACCAGTTCATGCATCGCCGCTTCGTATGAGGCCAAGGCTTACGGAGTGAAAACCGGTACGCGGATCAGCGATGCGCGGGTGATGTGTCCGGGCATCGCGATTGTTGAAAGTAGACCCGCCGAATACATCCGGTTTCACCACCAAATCATCGCTGCAGTGGAAGACTGCATCCATGTTGAGGCTGTCCTCAGCATCGATGAAATGTGGGCGTGGCTGCCGCTCAATCTCCGCGAAGTTTCGGTGGTGCGCGGCATCGCGGAGAAGATCAAATCCACCATCGCGCGAGAAGTTTCACCGGTGATCAAAGTTTCAATCGGGGTTGGGCCAAATCGTTACCTTGCGAAAACGGCGAGCAAGATGCGCAAACCTGATGGTTTGTTTTTCATCGAACATCGCGATTTGCCGGAGGTTCTTTACGAGCTCGGACTCCGCGATTTCAACGGGATTGCGAGAAACATGGAGGTGCGCATGCACGCCGCTGGAATTCATACAGTTCAGAAACTCTGCACCGCGCCTAAAGAATTACTTCACCAAGCATGGGGAGGAGTGATGGGGGATCGATTCTGGCACCTCATCCGTGGCGAGGAAATTCCGGACATCGTTTCCGCGAAAAAATCCATCGGTCACAGCCATGTCTTGCCTCCGGATTTTCGCGATCCAAACAAAGCTTGGCCCATCCTGTGCAAACTCCTTCATAAAGCCTGCGAACGCCTTCGCTCCCATGGCATGCTCACCGGCGCGTTGACTATGCACTTATCATTTTTTCGGGGCGAAAGATGGACTCCTACAATCCGTTTTCCTGAAACCGATTCCACTATCCAGCTCATTCATCTGTTAGGAAAACTTTGGCGAGATCGCCCCGATGCCCGCGCGCATCTCATTCAGGTCGCCATCACGCTCACGCATTTGGTTGAGCGCAACAATTTCACCCCGGAACTCTTCGCTACGATGATCGCCGAAGACGATGCGGAAACCGAAATTCCACAAACCAAAGAAAAGCACCAACGCCTCGACGCCACCTTGGATAAGCTTCGCGCCCGCTACGGCCGCGATGCGGTTTACCTGGGATCCGTCCAAGATGTCAGGGAAACCGCACCGATGAGAATCAGTTTCACCCACATCCCGAACCCGAGTTTGGAGGAGGATCATTGATTCTTTCGTTATCTATATTGACATTTTAAACAAAAGAGCCAACTTGGCTATATGAACATAGCTAATATTGCCACTGCTAAAAATCAATTCAGTCGGCTGATTGATCGGGTAAAGCACGGAGAAACGATCCTAATCACGGAAAGAGATAAGCCCGTGGCGCGACTTCAACCCCTGGATGCAACAGAACCTGCACTTAGTGCAATCCATGCAAGCGGGTTACTTTCTCCGCCAGAGCGCGTATTAGATCTCGCCGCGTTTCTCTCCGCCCCGCGTCCCGCGACCGCTATCGGGCACTCACTCACCGCCGCAATCCTTGAGGACAGGGAGGACGATCGATGATTTTTTGGGATAGTTCGGCTTTGGTTGCCTTACTTGTTTCCGAATTGGAAAGTGCGGGGCGCCTCCAGCAGCTTCAGGCTGATCCCCAACTCGCTGTTTGGTGGGCGACACCTGTCGAAGTTGAATCCGCTCTTCAGCGTCGTGTGCGTGAGGGTTCGATTGATGCAGCAGCAGCTAAGCTCGCGCGTGATCGTCTGGGTGATCTTGCGAGTGCTTGGCATGAGGTCAATCCGACTCCAGTGGTTCGCAAGCTTGCGCTCAGGCTTTTGCGTACTCATCCGCTTCGCGCTGCCGATAGCCTTCAACTGGCAGCTGCGCTTTCGCTAGAAGCGGCTGGTGTTCAAAAACTTGCTTTTGCGTGTGCGGATCAACGCCTCAACATCGCCGCCGAAACGGAAGGACTTGATTGCATTTAATGGCGGTCAAATATCCTTCGCTGCGTATTCCTAGCCTTTGCGGTATTGGGCGCGTTTGACGAGTTGGTTCGCTGCGTCGTTACGGATTGCTCAGAGCTTTGCCAAAGGGGAAGGTTTTGATGACTTCGCCTTTGGCGTCAGTGAGGGTTGCCCTCGCTTCCATGTGTTCACCCACTGTAAGGCTCGTTCCATCTGATAATTTGTATGTCCACCAAGTAAACGCACCACCTGTATTGAAGAAAGAAGGTTCTGGGAAAGCCTTCATCACATCGCCAATGTTGTGTTGCTCGTTTAAATACGGCTGAAACATCTCGATGGTTAATTGACGGGCAGGTTTCGCGGCGGGGATGTCTTTCTGTTTCTTCTCTAACTTCGCCGCTTCTTGTTCTATCCGTTTCGTATTGGCTATCGCTCTAAGAAGTAAATCTTTCTCTCCAAACTGACTCCCTAATTTCCACACCCCGTCATGACTGAATTCACTCACTAAAACTCCGGGCTGGATCTTATTCCTATCCATGAACTTGGTTGACTCTTCTTTGCTTTGCTCGACGTATTTCAATGGCCGATTCACAGCCACAAACACATAGCAATACCTTGGAGAATCGGTTTCGATTTCTTCCAATAACAATTGAATTCCCACCCAAGTTTCCATCACTCCTACAACTCGTGCTGGGAAAGGCTGATCTGCGGTGAGTCGATTATTCTTCCATAGTAAACTCTCCGCTTCAGTAGCCGCCTCAGAGTCAGAGTCGCATGTCGGCTCTTCGCTTCGCGCGGAGGAAATGAAAGAAATGAGAACTACACAAACAATAAGCGGCTTCATGTCGTTAGACTATAAAGGCGGCTTGATATCTTTATTGTAAATATTTTGTAATTTTTAACCGCCTCTGCAAACGGCATCCGCCGCCACGTCAAATATCCTTTGCTGCGTATTCCCAGCCTTTGCGGTATTCGGCGCGTTTGACGAGTTTGTTGGCGGCCTCGTTATTGATTGCCATGAAATTTTTCTGATCCCATTCAATGGGTAAGCCGGTGCGGATGGCGAGGGCACCGAGCAGGCAGAGTTCTGTTAGAGGAACCGCGTAATCGAACTGGGACATGAACGGAAATTCTTTTCCTTGTTTGATGGCGGCTGACCATTCTTTTTGCGCGTCGCCAGGAGTCGGACTACGATCGAGGGTTTTCGCTGGAGGATTGGCAAGGAATTCCACGGAGCGGGCTTCGGGAAGAATGGTGAGTTTTTGCACCTGACTACCTTGGTTGTAAACAATCCCATCTGCGCCAACGACGTAGAACCCGGTGTCACTGATAGGCTCTTTTAGGTCCTTTGGAGGAGGTGGTAGGCAAGGGGAGCCATCGGTGTTTTTGCCTTCATACCAATAGAGTTTGATCTCACCGTGGCCGGGGACGTTTTTCCAAACATATTCGACTTTCGCGCCACGTGGCCAAGCGACATCTGTTAGACCGTCAGCGGTGGCTTCAATCCGGTCAGGTACGCCGAGGCCGAGCGTCCAAACGAGTGGGTCGAGATTGTGGCAACCCATGTCGCCGAGTGCGCCGGCGCCGTATTCGAAAAGCCCACGCCATTTGAATGGATGGATATCCGGGCTGTATGGGCGATCGGGAATGGCTGCGAGCCAGAGATTCCAATCGAGTTTTTCAGGTACGGGTTGTGTAGGTTTGAGATTTGCTGCTTTGCCCTGTGGCCAGATCGGGCGGTTGGTCCAGACATGGATTTCCTTCACTTTTCCGACTACTCCAGCGTCGAACCATTCTTTGAGCAGGCGGTTTTCTTCGTAAGTATGCCCTTGGTTGCCCATCTGAGTGATGACGCCTTTTTTTCTAGCAGCTAGATGAAGTTCGTTTGCCTCCCAGAGCGTGTTGACCAAAGGTTTTTGCACACAGATATGCTTACCGAGAGAAATCGCATGCATCGCCGCAGGGTAGTGGGAGTGATCCGGAGTAGAGATCGTCACTCCATCCATTCCTTTTTCCTTCTCCAGCATTTCACGGAAATCTCGATACTGCCGGGCATTCGGAAATTTCGCCGCTGCTTTCGCGAGGAATCCAGCATCGACATCACAGATCGCGACAATTTCGTTCTGCCATGAGGCACTCATCATATCTTGAAAGCCTCTTCCCCCGACTCCGATGCAGCCGATCTCAAGTTTTTTCGCCGCCGGTGTGTCTTGAGCTCGAAGTAATAAGTTAGGCATCGCGAGACCCGCTGCGGTGGTGGCAGTGATGCCTTTGAGGAAATTGCGGCGACTGCTGAGTTGGAAGGGCTGAGTCATGGGGTTTTGGAATTCAAATCTCTCATACCGGAATCCCAAACCTTATGTTTCAAAACATCGGGCTAATCTCGCCTGCAAACAAAATTTCAGAAGAAACTGGATACTTCAGTTATATATGTCTAGATTAACGAATCTATGAAAACCCTGATTACTCTCATCGTCATGGTATGTGGCACTCATCTTGCATTTGCAGAAAATAAAGCCGAGGAGGCAGAGTCTTGGTATAAGAAAGGATTGGCGGCTGAAAAAGTCGGTGATCCAGCCACCGCGATCGCGGCTTACAAAGCAGCTCTGGAGCTAAACTCCAAACACGCAAATGCCCGATATCGTATTGGAGAAGTTAAAAATAACGCAGCTGGGCTCAAAGCCGATGCGAGGGAAGCGAAAATCGGTAGCGTGAAGATTCCTACATATCAAATTGAAAATCTCACGGTCCAAGAAGCTTTGGATGTATTGACTGTAGCGATTGAAAAACAATCAAATAAGGAAATCACCCCGAATTTTGTCATTGAAGATCCGGGTAAGAAACTCGCCGACGTAAAAGTGACCTTGAACTTAAAAAATGTGCCAGTTAGCGGGATTCTTGGATACATTCACGCCCAGTCGAACACCAAGGTTCGCTACGATGAGCATGCGGTGGTGATCCTTGCTCGTTGAGTTTCTTTATCACATGCGAGAAGAGCTTCTAGCTAATCCGGTCTTTGC
>JANPEG010000016.1:0-29074 GCA_031431855.1 Akkermansiaceae bacterium
CCGCCGCCAACCACGCCGGATTCCAACCAACCATGGGCAAAAGCCTCTTCCAAAAAGTCTGGGACGCGCACACCGTCGGCACCATTGCCGATGGCCGCACACAACTCTTCATCGGCACGCACCTCATCCACGAGGTCACTTCGCCGCAAGCCTTTGGCATGCTGCGCGATCTCGGGCTCAAGGTGAAATTTCCACAACGCACGTTCGCCACCATCGACCATATCGTTCCGACGATCAATCAGGACCAGCCTGCGGATCCGCTCGCGGCTGAGATGATCGATGCGATCCGCAAAAACTGCGATGACTTCGGTGTCACCTATTTCGATCTCGCCTCCGGCAAACAAGGGATCGTCCACGTTGTCGGACCCGAGCAGGGCATCACCCAGCCTGGCACCACCATCGCTTGCGGCGACTCGCACACTGCGACTCACGGCGCGTTCGGTGCGATCGCATTTGGCATCGGCACCAGCCAGGTCCGCGATGTGCTCGCCACCCAGACCATCGCGCTTCAGGAAATGAAAGTCCGCCGCATCGAGGTCAACGGCAATCTCCGTCCCGGCGTTTACGCGAAAGACGTTATCCTTCACATCATTCGCCTTCTCGGCGCGAACGGCGGCATCGGCTACGCTTACGAATATGCCGGTGATGTATTCGACCGCATGTCGATGGAAGAACGCATGACCGTTTGCAACATGTCCATCGAAGGTGGTGCGCGTTGCGGTTACGTGAATCCCGATGCAAAAACCATCGCATACCTCCAAGGCCGTCCATACGTGGACAATAACAATTTCGAAGCAACCGCTACTCGCTGGCTGTCGTTCGCTTCGGATGCCGATGCGCATTTCGACGACATCGTGAAAATCGCCGCCGAGGACATCGAGCCAACCGTCACTTGGGGAATTTCTCCTGACGCAGGCATTGCCATCACGGAAAACATCCCTGACCCGCTCACCGCAACTTCCCCTGAGCAGAAAGCCAGCATCGAAGAAGCGCTCGCTTACATGAAGCTTCCCGCCGGCATGCCGATCCAAGGCATCAAGATCGATGTCGCTTTCCTCGGTTCCTGCACCAACGGCCGTATCTCCGACTTCCGTGAAGTAGCGAAATACATCAAAGGCCACAAGGTGGCAGCGAACGTCAAAGCGATCGCAGTTCCCGGTTCACAGATCGTCGCGATCCAATGCGAACAAGAAGGACTCCCGGAAATTTTCCGTGCAGCCGGCTTCGAGTGGCGCGCCGCAGGTTGCTCGATGTGCCTTGCGATGAACCCCGACAAACTCATCGGCGATCAACTTTGTGCTTCCTCTTCTAACCGAAACTTCAAAGGTCGCCAAGGTTCCCCAACTGGACGCACCATCCTGATGTCACCCGTCATGGTCGCCGCCGCCGCGATCAAAGGTGAAATCACCGACGCCCGCGAACTCTTCGACCTAACAGAAACCTCCGCCGCAGTCGCCTAAACATAAAACAAACATCTCTATGAAAATCAATACCGCCCTCTCAATTTTGGCCATCACCTTGGTCACCAGCTACTCGCACAATCTCAGTGCAGCAGAAGAACAATCCCCTGAAATGAAGCTCATCAAGATGATGGATTTCAGCAAAACAGCAAAAGCCGGAGCAACTGCCACCTTCGCTCCGTTTTTAAAACAACTTCAAGAACAAGGATTACCTGAAGCAGCTATAAAAGAAGTCAATGCGGCAGCTGAACGCTTTTTCACCAAATCATTCGATAATCCTGAGATCGAAGTTGAAATCGCCAAAATCTATGCGGAAATCTACACCAAAGAAGAGATAGCAGAATTAATTAAATTCTATGAAACACCTGTTGGTAAAAAATCGCTGGAGACTATGCCAAAAGTGATGATAGCAAGTTCGGAAATCGGTCAGAAATTCGCGATGCAAAATCAAGCTGGATTCCAAGCAGAAATGCAGGAGATCATGGCTAAGCACATGCCAGCAAAAGCCGAGTAATCGAATCTAATTTTTTCTCACCATGTCACTCGAACCAGTAAAACAAGTTTCCGGAACCGGAGTATTCATCCCCGGCGCAGATATCGATACCGACCGCATCATCCCGGCTCGCTTTATGAAATGCGTCACCTTCGATGGACTCGGTGAATTCGCGTTCTACGATGTCCGTTTCGATTCAGAAACCGGAGAGAAAACCACTCATCCTCTCAACGACGAGCGTTTCAAAAACGCAGCCATCCTGATCGCTGGTGTAAACTTCGGTTGCGGTTCCTCACGTGAACACGCTCCACAATCCCTCCGCAAATACGGTTTCAATGCCGTGATCGCAGAATCGTTTGCGGAAATTTTCTACGGCAACTCCACCACCCTCGCCATGCCTTGCGTGATGGCCACCGCCGATGACATCGCGGCCCTACGCGCCGCTGTCGAAAGCAATCCGACCACCGAAATCACCATCGATGTCGAAGCCCTCCGCGTTAGCACTTCAAGCGGTCTCGACTTCGCCGTGAAAATGCCGGATTCCGCACGCGAGGCTCTGGTATCTGGTCGATGGGATCCGATCCAAGAGTTGATCGACAACGACGCAGCGATCAACGATCGCGCCAAAGCGCTTCACTACGTCTAATGGAGCGCTGGCGTCCCGTCAGCAAATTTGTCCATGAATCTAACAGACCATCCCCCCAAAGGCATCGCCCTGTTCGACATGGACGGCACCCTGCTTGCATGGGATTGCCAGTTGCTGTTCCGCCATCACGTCCTGCGCGAAGAACCCCTGCGCTGTTTATCCATTCCATTGTTCCTGAAATTCCTACCCTTCGCCGGTTTGCTTGGAACAGAAAACCTGAAACGGATTTTTCATTCTTTCCTCTGGAAAATGGCGCCGGACCGACTCGCCGAGCTCTCTGAGAGTTTCGCAAAACAACTCCTCCCCAGCATTTACCCCGAACTGAAATCCGCCCTAGATCAACACCGCGCAGCCGGCCACCTCACTATCCTAAGCTCCGCCAGCCCGGAATGTTACGTCGCCGAAGTTGGAAAACTGTTAGGCTTCGATCTTTCACTCGGGACCGTTTTTGAAAATGATGCCTTGTTTCCCGATCTCGTGAATCACAAAGGCGCAAACAAAGTCACTCGTCTTCAGAAATTGCTACCTGCTTCCTATTTCCACGATGGCAAACTCATCCACTCCCACGGCTACACCGACAGCACTGCAGACCTCCCCATGCTGGAAATTTGCGACACTTCCACCGTGGTAAATCCAAAACCCGAGCTCACGGAACTCGCCGAGCAAAACGGCTGGACCATTCTGCGCCCCGCCCTGCCATGGAAATCCACATTTGAAAAATCATGGCGTGTGTCGCTGCTTCTGCTCGGCATCGGCAAAAATCCAGCCAAGCTCTGACCATGTTTCGCCGCGCGCTTGTTCTTCGCCTTATCGCCATCATCGCCACCGGCTTGATGGTCGCAGCGTTATTTCCTCCCTTCTCGTTTTCCCTACTCGCATGGATATGCATGATCCCACTGCTGATCGCGTTGTGGAGTATCGATGGGAGACACCGTGCGAAAAAAGGTTTCCTTATCGGCTACCTTGCCGGCGCAATCAGCTTCGGCATCCAAGTTTCATGGTTATCCACCGTCTCATGGCTAGGGCCCATTGTGCTCGCTGGATATCTCTCCATCTACTGGGGTATTTTTGGAGCCTTCGCCGCCACCATTGGAAATCCATGGAATCAAAAGAAGGGCATCTCTGAAACTCCCGCCCGCAGTCTTTTCAACGCCTTCACTCACGCCGCAATCTTTGCAGGCCTCGAAGTCGCGCGCGGCTGGATGCTCACCGGCTTCGGTTGGAACGGCCTCGGGGTTGCGTTTCATGAAACTCTCGCGATCTCGCAAGCAGCCGACCTCTTAGGTGTCGCCGGACTAACCCTGATGCTGGTGTTTTTCCAAGCCGTCATCGTTCAATGCTTCCGTCGACTCAAACGCGCACCGGCCGATGGCAAAAAAAGCCCACGTTGGGATTTCACCGTCACCGCAGTCGTCATCGGCGTCCTGCTGGGTTATGGCATCCTCAGAATTTCCCTCGAAAACAACAAACCATCGGTTTCCCTCAAAACCTTATTGGTGCAAATCAACATTCCCCACGAAGGTGCTAGAGTCCTCTGGCCCACCCAACAAGTCCACATGACCTACGAGGAAGAAACCCTCGAAGCACTCAAAAACATCGCCGATCAGGATGAGAAAAATCTGCAAGAAGCCATGCAGAAAAACGCCGAGGGCGAGATCGAACTCAACGCGCCAGATTGGGTGCTCTGGCCAGAAACCGCTCTCAACGGACGCCTGCTCAGCACCGATGACGGCCAATACGGATCCTATATCGAAAATCTCGACACCATCTCCCGCGTCCGCGAGTCGGGCGGAAATTTCAAACTTATCTACGGCGCCGTCGAAATCGAAGGCGAAGCTCACGAAGACGGCCTCTATCAGAAAGAAAACGCCAAAATCTACAATTCGATCGTCGTAGAAACTCCCAGCGGCGATATCCAAACTTTCCGCAAACATCACCTCGTCATCTTCGGGGAAACGATCCCGTTGCTAGACACCTTCCCGTTTCTCCAAACCATCTACGAACAACAATCCGGCCAGAAATACTATGGCTCGTTCAGCGCAGGTGAATCGCTCGAACCTCTTGAAGTTGATCTCAGGGGCCAAACTATCCAAATCATTCCATCGGTCTGTTTTGAAGACACTGTCCCGCGCTTGACCCGGAAATTCATCCGCAACGCCCCCCAAATCATCGTCAACCTCACCAACGATGGCTGGTTCAAAACCTCCCCCGCCGCCGCCCAACATTTCGCCAACGCCCGCTTTCGCGCCATCGAACTACGCCGCCCCATGCTGCGCTGTGCCAACACCGGAGTCTCCGCCGCTATCAGCACAATCGGATCCACCGCCCATCCCAAAACCGGTAGAAACCAAGCCATTCTGGACAAAGACGGCAGCTCCTTCGTCCGCAGCCACCTGCTCACCGAACTCAATATCCCTCTAAAACCCAGCACCTCGCTCTACTCCATCATCGGAGATTGGGGGATTCTGCTGCTTTCCCTTGTCGCGATTGCCGCCTCGATTCTGGAGAGCCGTGCCTCCGGCCGGCTAAAATCCCTTGAAATTGCGTCACTTCCCAACTGTTAGGCTAAATCAGGCTTTTTTTGCTTGTGACAATCATTTCAGCTGCTTGGCTAGCGCCGAATTTATGACATTTATGCCAGTCCGCTGGCTAATTTTGGCACAATTTCAGCTCAATAACCTGAGTTACAACCCATTTCACCTCACTTTTCCATGCTCAATCCCAACTCGCCAATCCAATCCCCATCCATCATCACCCCAGATTCCACCGCTTTGGTCAGCCGCCGCGGTATGATCAGCACCCTCGGCCTCGCGACAACCGCTCTCTTTGCAGGCTCAATGAATGCTTCAGCCGCATTGTTCGGATCAGATGACGATATCCCAGTCGTTAAAGTCAAAACGACCACGACCACTACCACCGGCACCACATCCAAGCCCAGCCAACAAATCGGCGGTTTCGATGAAGAATGGGTGAAACTCGAAGGCCGTAATCTCAGTAGCTACGTCACTTACATCAATTCACTGAAACTGAAAAACATCAGTGCCCAAGATGTGATCTCAGCTCACGCCAAAGAACGTGGCAATGTCTGGAACCGCCTTCCCCCCCGCCAATGGTGGACGCGCATGGGTTACACTTTGAAAGTAGTCGACCGTATTTCTTCCGCCATGAACGTCCCGGTGAAGGAAATTGTTTCCGCTTACCGCACTCCCGCATACAACTCACTTTGCCGAGGAGCAAAAAGTAACTCATGGCATCAATCAAATGTCGCCGTGGATGTGAGATTTGATACCTCCGCTCGCCAAGTGACAACCGCCGCCCGCAGCCTTCGCGACCGCGGCCTCTTCAAAGGCGGCGTCGGCAGCTACTCCAGCTTCACACACATCGACACGCGTGGCGAGAATATGGATTGGTGATCTTTTTCGAGCTCTCACCCATTAATGATCGCCATGTCTCGATTGCTCAAATGTTCAATCGCCCTTGGTGCAAGCCCGCTCATCATAGGCACTCTCATTTATTCTACATGGCGTCTATCGCGCTGGCAGTGGCTTGAAATGATGGGCTTGATGACGATTCTGATCGGACTAGTAGCGTTTCTTGGTGGAGCGGTTTGTCTGATCCTTCATCTCAAACACTACTCTAAAGCCACGCAAAACTCACCTATCAACTCCCTGCTGGTTGGCGCTTTACTCATCGCAAACTTTCCCGCTGCAATCTTCTACATATCATCGGCCATCGATATTTCCACCCGTTACACCGTCCGTGTCTATAACGACAGTGATCATCCGATCGAAAGTTTTATGATTTTGGGTCCAGGAATTGAGACCGAAATAGGTCCCATTTCTTCCGGACAAAAAGCGATCCAACACAATCACCCAACCACAGATGGTTCTCTCCGATTTTCCGCTCGCCAGCACGGGTTAAACTTCGATGGTGAATTAGAAGGTTACGTCACGGGTGGCTTAGGCGGAGACAAGACAGTTAGAATTAAAGAAAACGGGAGCTTTGAGATAACCAATAACCTCCGCTGAACGTTTCAGGTTTGTGTTTTTCACATCGTTCCGTAATCTCGGAGCATGACCCTCGCCACGAAAATCACCGTCCTCCGGCTTTTCCTGGTGCCCGTGTTCGCCGCTCTCGCCATCGCCTACAGCTTGAAAGTAGATTGGTTTGAAAACCCCGAAACCCTGCGCTGGGCAGCTCTTACGGTTTTCACCATCGCCGCACTCAGTGATTGGCTCGATGGCTGGCTCGCGCGTCATTGCAATCAAGGCTCCGAACTCGGCGCATTTCTCGATCCCATCGCCGATAAAGCGTTGGTATTCTCCGCAATCATCGTGCTCACCTTTTTCCAATGGGACGCCGATGGCTGGGCCATTCCCATCTGGTTCGTGGCTCTGGTCATTTTCCGCGACTGCATGATCCTAATCGGCATCCGGATTCTCTACTCCAAACATTTGAAAGTAAAAATCAAACCCCATTGGTCCGGCAAAGCCTGCACGGTTAGCCTTTTCCTCGTCATCGGCTGGGTCATGCTAAAAATTATTCCGCTCTCGCCTGCCTACCCCTGTATGGTCGCCGCCTTTTTTACCCTCTGGTCCACCTTTGAATACTTCCGTCAAGGCCTCGCCATCCTGCGTAAAGCAAACTAGCAATATGACCATGTGGATCGCCCGCTCGAAAACCGAACTTCAAAAGCACCTCGCTTCCCTACCGAGGCCGATCGTTCTAGTTCCAACGATGGGAGCCCTCCATCCCGGACACGCCTCACTGATCGACCTCGCGCGCAAACACGCTGGCAGCGATGGATCGGTCTTGGTTTCCATTTTCGTCAATCCCATCCAGTTTGACAAATCCACCGATCTTGAAAACTACCCACGCACGGAAGACGAGGATCTCAACATCTGCCAATCTCATGGCGCCGATGGCGTTTTTCTACCCGAACCCAGTGAAATGTATTTCAAAGATCGATCCATCACAGTTACCGAAAACTTACTTTCACAGCATCTTTGCGGAGCAACCCGTCCAGGCCATTTCGATGGGGTTTGCACCGTCGTCCTAAAACTCTTCAACCTCACCCGTTGCGATGCTGCTGTCTTTGGCGAAAAAGATTTTCAGCAACTCGCCATCATCCAACGCATGGTGCGCGACCTCGATCTTCAAGTTCAAATTGTTCCTCAGGCCACTCTACGTGAGTCCGATGGATTAGCTATGTCGTCCCGCAACCGCCGCTTAACTCCCGAACAGCGAGCCGATGCTCCGAGAATTCGCAAAGCCCTGCTTACCGCTTCCAGTAAACCTTCTGCCAAAGAAATTCTATCAACCGCTTGTGAAATCATCGAAGTATCACCGCTCACAAAAATCGACTATCTCACACTCGTGGATGCAGAGACCCTGCAACCGACAGAACAAATCACACAGTCTACCATCCTTGCCTGCGCGGTATTTTATGGCGAGGTGCGATTGATCGATCACATTAAAACTTCAGACTGATAGAATGAACTCTTCTATTCTTTCTTTTACTTCTCTTGCTCTCCTCCGTAGAAACTTTTGACGTAACCAGACTCCATCATCGTATCTTGCCATGGAGATAGGATTTTTGGGTCGCGGAAAATAATTTCAGCACGTTTCATCCATTGCTCTGCCTCAGCGTTTTGCTTTTTATCAAACGCCAACGCGGCTTTCGTATAATAATAATAAGGCGAGTCATCCTGATAATCATATTTATCTGCCAAAATGAGCGCTTCCTGATCCAAGCTGAGCTTTTTCTTACATATGAAAACTTTAAATTCTACCAACCTCAACATCTCTAGAGAATTTGCAGGCAATAGCTTCAATAACTCCTGAAATTTATCATGTGATTCCTGCCATTTCTGACTCACAAAGAAACACTCAGCCAAATTGAATTTTACACTGAGATTATTCGGGCTGATTTCCTTCGCCTTTTCAAATGAAATGATTGCTTTATCAAAAATTCGCATTTCAACGTAACAAGAACCTCTCAAGTTATGTAACTCGACGCTATTTGGGAAAAGCTTCTCTGCTTCACTCAGCTTTTCCAGCGTCTCAAACACACGCTTCTCTGTAAATAGTCGATGCGCTTCATTGTATAGATTAATCATCTCTTTGCGCTTTTCTTCAGGAATATTAAAGAACTGACGCTGATTCGGTGACATATTATCAACCGCAATTGCATCAGCTTTTGCATCAGCTTTTGCATTTTGAGCATGCAATGTGGCTGTAAAAAGCAGCGCTAGTAATAAAAATGGTTTCATTGAGAAGAAATTAACGTTTGAAATTCAAAATGCAAAGACAGAATCATCTGAATATCTCATTTAGATCTATTAGACTTTTTCCACGCAAACAATACGAACGGAGAAGGCCGATGGGTAGAAAGTAATTCATATTTCGCCAATCTGAAATTCTCAAGTCCCCGTAAAAAACCCACAACCTGCGCCGCTTCGTCATCTCCACCCGGATGGTCAGGATAACAAACTACCGCAAGAACACCTCCCTTTTTCAACAGAACGACCGATGCCGTCAATGCCATCAAGGTCGTTTCTGACTGCGTAACCAACTCACGATCCGAACCGGGTAAATATCCGAGATTGAAAACAATCGCCCTAGCCACACCCTCGGCGACATATTGCCCAATATCCGCATGCGATGCCTGATACAGCTCGACCCGATTTTCTAACTGTTTCTCTTGCAGCCGCTGCCGCGTTGCCTCTATCGCCTCTGCTTGAATATCAATGGCAATCACTTTTCCTCCATCACCCACAGCTTCCGCCAAAAAAACCGTATCGTGACCATTACCAGCCGTCGCATCCACGACGCAGTCACCGCTACAGATTAACTGTCGCAATAGCACCTGTAACAAATCAGTTGGACACATCAAAAACATCAGCGTGGAAATTCTTTCGTTGATTCGATCACAAAACCCGCATCCGGCACAACCCCATCACAAATCCAATCCGCAAGCATCGCTGCCATTTTCGGAGCATACAACGAACCTTTCGATCCCAGCCCATTGAATATCCAATTCCCCGCCGCGTTTTTCCCAATCAACGGTTGGCTCCTTCGTAAAATAGGCCGAATCCCGGCAACATGCTCCACCACCTGAAATTCATCACCACCCAGTTTTTTCAAAATCTCGGTGATCCTCACCAACCCAGCATCGGTCGGCAACTCATCGAGCTGATTCCATTCATAGGTCGATCCCACCCGGAACAATCCCTGCCCAATTGGAATCAACCAACCACCCGCACCCACTTTGATATAATCCTCCGACCAGTGCGCCCTTACAGTTAGAATTTCCCCTTTCGCGCAGCGATGCGATCCAAGCTGATCCTTCATCAATCCCTGCGCACCTTCACAAAGAATCCTGCTTGGATCGGCATTTTTAAAATCCTCAACTCCCACATCCAACAAACCCTGATCCTGAAAATACTTACGCGTCACATCCAGAAATCGCCGCGTATCCAACCACCCACCACCGCGTAAAATCACATGATGGATAAATCCCTCCGGAGTCGGCACATCACGTTCACAATCCAACCACTCACGCACCTCTGGTAGATCAAGTTTGGATGAAATTTTTAACCATTCCTTTTCCGTCTCCGCCAAACGCATCACCGGCATCGGATGCCAAAGTTTCACTCCAAACCTCTCCTCAAGCTTCTCGAAAAAATTCACCGCGTCAGGATGAAAATCCTCTATCAACCAGCTCGGCTGAAAGTTTTTTCCCGTCAATGGATTGATCAAACCAGCAGCCACCCGCGTGCTGCCACCTGTTCCGGAATCTACGATTCGAAACGGAATCCCACGTTCCAAAAACTCCAACCCCAAACAAGTCCCAGCCAATCCCTGACCCACAATCCGCCAAGGTTGATTCATACTCGCTTTCACTTGCGGTGGATCATTTGGCTTTGGCAAGCGCCTGAATCATCGCCTCATTCGGGTCCGCTTTGTCCGGATTGTAATCCTTCGAATAAGAGAAAATGTCTTTGTGCAGATATTCCACAAACGTCTCCTTGTTCGCCTTAGAAAGCCGATTCCAGACCGCGATATTCAACGACCTCGCCACTTTCATCATCATTTTCAAGGTCAACCGTCGCCCAGCTTTCGCCCGCTGGATCTGCTTATGCGTCAATTGCTCCGGAGAATCTTCAACCAAGTCATGATTCGTCACCCCCCACCGCTGCATAATCCCATCAAGTGGCTGTATCCCTAAGTCGCGCTCTTCCATTTCCATCCCCGAAGCATGTCGCCCTAACTTGGTAGGTTCAACCCGAAAACCTATTTGGACCACGAAATTCACACCAGTCATTCCACCACCCTTGACCTCACATCCTCAAAGCATTACCCACAGCCCATGGAAAACGATCTCAACCTGGCCGTCCAAGCCGCTCTGGAAGCTGGAAAACTCCTCCGCAATCATTTTGGCAAATCCCTTAAGGTCGATGAAGCGCATCACCACGACATCAAACTCGCGCTCGATAAGGAATCCCAAGACCTCATCACCAATATCCTCCTCTTCGGTTGCCCAGACGACGCACTCTACGGAGAAGAAGGCATTGCCGGAAATCAAGATTCAAACCGCCACTGGATCGTCGATCCCATCGATGGCACCGTGAATTTCTTCTACGGCATCCCTCACTTCTGCGTATCCATCGCCCTGCGCATCGGCGACGAAGTCGTGCTCGGCGTCATCCACGATCCCATGGTCGGCGAAACCTGGACCATCGTAAAAGGCGGTCAACCCATGTTGAATGGCGAACCTGTTAAAGTTTCACCACGTACGAAACTCGAAGAATCCATCCTCTTCGTCGGTTGCGGAAAAGACACCGAAGCCCTCAACACCGGAATCGAGCGATTCCACAAAGCCTCCCTCCGCGCCCGCAAAATGCGCATGATGGGCTCCGCCGCCCTCGGCATGGCCTACATTTCCTGCGGCCGACTCGATGCCTACGTCGAATCCACCATCTCTCTCTGGGACATCGCCGCCGGCCAACTCCTCGTCGAAGCCGCAGGAGGAAAAGTCACCCTCACCCAAAAACCCGGAAAATCCGATTCCTACTCCATCGTCGCCACCAACGGCAAAATCCCAATTGAAGAGATTTTATAGAGTCAGTGGATCGCCAATACCTCTTCCATTCAAAAATCAACAATCGTCAATCATCAATCGTCAATTAATCTTGGCCCATGTGGATTCCAAAAACAGCCGTTAGATAATACATTTTATTTACGATTGATGATTGTTGATTTTGGATTTTTGATTTGAATAAATGACACCTCTAACACTTCATCATTAACTTATGATCGGCACCGGCTACGACGTCCACCAATTCGCGGAAAACCGCCCGCTCATCCTTGGCGGCGTGAACATCCCGCACACCCACGGCCTCGCAGGTCACTCGGATGCGGATGTCCTCTGCCACGCCATCGCCGATGCCGTCCTTGGCGCGATGGGCAAACCCGATATCGGCTTCTACTTCCCTCCCGGCGATCCGTCTTGCAAAGATATTTCCTCGCTAAAGATCCTCGAAAAATGCCGCGAGCTTCTCGCTGAGGAAAATCTAACATTGATCAACGTCGATTCCACCCTCATCGCCGAAGCTCCAAAAATCCTCCCTCACCGCGAAGCCATGCAACAAAACATCGGCAAGGCCCTGGGCATCCCAGCAAAACGAGTCGGCATCAAAGCCACCACCAACGAAACCATGGGCTTCATCGGAAGAAAAGAAGGCATCGCGGCCATGGCGGTGGCACAGGTGAAGTGAATGAAGATAGTTGATGGACGATGGTTGATGGTTAACAGAAGAGATACTTCTACCTCACTCCCCCAAGGCCAACGGCCTAACTTATGCCAGCCCAGTGCAACGCACTGGGTAAAATTCCCCAAAAAAAATCTAAGCCCTGAAAGGGCGTTTTAATAGATTCTTTGCATTGAAATTCTACCCGTCGCCCTGCGCCGTCCTATAATCCCATATTTCGGCGCGACTACCAAACTCAGCACAAACAACAATGCCTGCGCTAGAACAATGCAGCCACTGGTTGATGAGGCTGCGTGAAAGCTCACTAAAATTCCAATCACCGTCGCGATCACGGAAGATAAAACAGCGATGACCAACATCCTATCAAACCTATCCGTCCACAGATAAGCCACACAACCCGGGGTGATCAGCATCGCCACGACGAGGATGATACCGACCGCCTGCATCGCGACCACAATCGCCAGCGCAAGCAAACCAAGCAGCAAGTAGGTCAGAAACTGATCCGGCAACGCCATGACTCTGGCTTGAACGGGATCGAAACAAATCAGCAGTAAATCCCTTCTTAACAAAAGACTCACCACCAACACACAACTTCCTAACAACAAGGTCTGCTTCACCTGCTCAGTGCTGATCCCTAAAATATTTCCCACCAAGATATGATCCAAATGCATATCGGATGGCGTCTTGCTGAATAGCACCAAGCCGAACGCAAACAAGCCCGTGTATACCACACCCATCGCGGTGTCTTCCTTGATCCGGCTGTGGCGTTTCACGAAGCCACTTCCGGTCGCGCATAAAAGACCCGCAAGAAACGCTCCCAAGGTCAGTGGCAGTGCGAAAATATACGCCAATACAATCCCCGGTAAAACCGCATGTGAAACCGCATCGCCCATCAGCGACCAACCTTTTAAAATCAGGAAGCACGACAGCACCGCGCACATCGCGCCCACCAACACGCCCACCAACAACGCATCCTGCATGAATGCATATTGAAACGGTTCGAAGAACTCATTCATGAAACGCCCTCCTTCACCCTGATTTCAATTTTCAATCGCGCCCGTCGATTCGCGATCATTCCATGCTTGGGCGCGAACACAAACACGCTAATGAAAATCAATGTCTGCAAACACACGATGCATCCACCGGTTTGGCCGTTGACGAAATAACTCGCATACGCCCCTATCGACGAAGTGACGATCCCTAACCCGGACGAAATCCAAAGCATTTTGCCGAACCGATCCGTCAGCAAGTAGGCGGTCGCTCCCGGCGTCACCAACATCGCCAGCACAAGGATCGCTCCCACCGCCTGCAATGCAGCGACCACAACCCCCGCGAGCGAAGCCAATAAAATCATGTGCAAGACTATCGGATTGAGCCCGAGCGCACGGACTTGAGTTGCATCAAAACAATACAGCATCAAATCCCGCCACTTAAATAACAACAGACCCATCGCCACCACCGCGATTATCACTACCTGTAACGCATCGCCCGGAGAGATTCCTAAAATATTCCCATATAAAATCACTTTGAGATCCACCCCAGACGGAAACGCTGTGATCAACACCAAGCCCAGCGCAAAAAACGAAGTGAACACAATCCCCATCGTCGCGTCCTCCCGAATCCGACTTTGCGCGCGAATGAACGCCATCGCACCCGTCGCTAAAATCGCCGCCACAAACGCACCGATAGCAAACGGCAAAGCTAACAGATAAGCAATCGCCACCCCGGGAACAACGGCATGTGAGAGTGCATCTCCCATCAACGACCAACCTTTCAGCGTGACGAACGACGACAAAAAACCACACACGCCACCCACCAGAGCACTCACCCAAATCGCCCGCAGCATGTATTCATACTGCAAGGGATGGAGCAGATATTGAAGCACTTCACTCATCTTCTTGTTCGGAACGTTGCTTCAACAACTCCTCATGGTCTGTCCGATCCCGGTATTCCAAATGCCCGTCCTTACCAAAAACCAGCGGACGCTCATCATCGGAGAATACCCGAACGCTCCTTCCATCGTGCGCTTGGATGGTCGATTGCTCGAATTGGAATTCCCTGAGCAATCCACCAAATGCCACCGTCAGATTTTGCTCGGTGAAAACCTCAGCGGTCGGTCCATACGCCAGCACCGTCCGATTCATCAACACCACTTGATCGCAAAACTCCGGTACGCTGCCTAAGTTATGTGTCGAAACCAAAATGATGCAGCCAGCCTTTTTTAACTCCTGCAGCAAACCAATGATCGCCTGTTCCGTGCTGACATCGACCCCGGTGAAAGGCTCATCTAACAAAATCACCCTTCCCTCTTGCGCCAATGCCCGCGCCAAAAACACCCGCTTCTTCTGACCTCCACTGAGCTCACCGATTTGCCTATCCCGATATTCCCACATCGAAACCCGTTTCAAACTTTCCTCCACTTTCTGGCGGTCGATCCCACGCGAGATCCGCATAAAATTCATCGCACCATACCGACCCATCATCACCACGTCCCATACACTCACCGGAAACTGCCAATCGACTTCTTCAGATTGCGGCACATAAGCCACCAACCGACGCTTCAGAATTTCCTTCACCGGCAGCCCGTTGATCGAGATCGATCCAGCGGTCGGCTTAAGGAAACCCATGATGCTTTTGAACAGGGTCGATTTTCCACTGCCATTCACACCAACCAAGGCACAGATCGTTCCGCCTTCGAGTGAAAAACTCGCATCGCGCAACGCCTGATGCCCGGTGGTATAGGCCACGGAAACTCCCTGCACCGAGAGGGTTGGCGCGCTGTCGACTTTTACCGGTTGTTCGGGATAGCTCATTTGGTTTCGAGAAATCCTTTCACGATGGTTTCGGCGTTATGCTCTAACAATTTCAGATAAGATGATGCCGGCCCGTCTGCTGCGGTCAGGGAATCCACATACAACACTCCGCCGTAACGCGCACCGGTTTCGGTCGCCACTTGCTTGGCGGGTTTCGGACTGATCGTGCTCTCGGAAAACAAGACGGGAATGTTGTTTTTGCGGACCTGATCGATCACGTGACTCACCTGCTGCGGTGTTCCCTGCGCATCGGCATTGATCGGCCAGAGATACAACTGCCTCAATCCATAATCCCGACACAAATACGAAAACGCCCCTTCCGAGGTCACCAACCAACGTTTCTCCTCGGGAATCGTGGCGAGCTTTGCTCTAACAGGTTCATCTAATGCATCGATCTTTGCCGCGTAAGCCGCTGCGTTCGTGTTGTAGGTTTCTGCATTTTCCGGATCCACTTTCACCAAGGCACGACGGATGTTTTCCACATAGACTTTCGCATTCGCAGGCGACATCCATGCATGCGGATTCGGTTTTCCGGTGTAGGGACCTTCCGTGATTCCCATAGGCTCGATTCCTTCGGTCAGAACGGCGGACGGCACATTCTCCACCTTCTCGAAAAATTTCTCGAACCACAGTTCAAGATTCATTCCGTTCCACAGCACCAGATCGGCTTGCTGCACTTTGACGATGTCTTTCGGCGTCGGTTCATAACCATGCACTTCTGCTCCCGGCTTGGTGATCGATTCCACAATCGCCGCATCGCCCGCCACTTCGCGCGCCATATCGGCAATGATCGTGAAACTTGTGACGATGCGTTTTTTTCCAGATTGATCGGCTTGCTCTGTGGGCTTGTTGCAGCCAGCTAGAACGAGTCCAAACATACCCGCGCAAAACAGCGACCATCCGACCCGCTGCATTCTACCTCCAACCTTTGTGTTTCCTTGTTGCTTCATCTTATGTGTCTATTTAGAAATAACGTAATTTATTAGTCTAGGCTAAATTCCGGGTCAAAACTTAGCACTTATGCCCACAAATGGAGTGAAATCGTCCGAATCATTCGTGAGCCCGACCCGCACCCCGCCGTCCAACTGCACGTGCTCAGCCACCGCGCATGTCAGCCCAGTGTTGTAATAAGCTTCCGTTCCAGCTTCAGCGCCTTCACCGACGATTCCGACCAACTCTAAAAAACACCCGAGCGTTTCCGTCAGATCATGCGCTGCGGTCGCGGATGCAAGGAACTCGAAATGATGGCCATCCGATAACTCATCAGCCACGAGATCGACCTCGGCCTGCAGTCCGTAACCCCAGCCATGCGAACCCTCGATGCCGAACGGTAAAATGATCCCCCCTTCAACCTCACCACTCGTGATTCCACTGCTACCGGTCGGAATCTGGATGAAGGGCATGATCGCCAGTGCGGTGTGACCACCATCATTACCCCAGAGATTCTGTTTCAAACGAATCTGCATTTCGCCAAAACCCTCCGCGCCACCTGCTTTGTGCTCATACGAACTCAGCACCCATTGCAGATCGGTGTCTGTCCCTATGCCGTATTTCAAATTCATTTCACCCAGCGCATAGGACTCCCCACTGCCATCTCGGGTCATCGATGCCATTTCCACCTCTACTTGAAGATGCCCCTTGTCCACTGTGAAAGGACTCTCCGTCGTGTCCGGCCGATCCGTGCTCAGCGGCCTCAATTCCGCGCCTTGCGCTACCACTCCCTGTAACCCCGCGGCCATTACGACCGCGCCCACTCGTTTATTGATTTGTTTCAACATGGCAGGAATACGCCACAGCTAATAAACTTAGTCTAGGCTTATTTTAAGGAAAGTTCGCTTATTGATACTTGTTTGTGGGGATTACAAAATTTAAAACCTTAATGATTCAGAAGAATCAGAAAGTAACAACCATGTTCGCCATAGTAGAAATTATTTTAAGCATCGCTTGGGAACTTTGTTCCTGGAGAGTCTGGTTATGCATTCTCATAGCTGCTGCGCTCGTAGGTTGGCTGTATTACCAATATCCCGAACATGGCGGTTTCTGGTCCATATCTTATCCAGCGGCATTTATCATCATCGCCTTTGGTTTCTGGTGGCAGCACCGTGCCAATAGATGAATTAACCCCCGATCTTCTTAATCGGTGCCATCAACGGTGCGACGGCATCTCCGTCTGCTGGGATTCGCATCATCCTACGGCAGGAGGGGCAGACGATCCCGACCCCGTCGTGATCACCTGGTACACGAAACACGAAACGACAATCTGGGCAGACAAATGCTCCCCATCGCCTGGCTTTTTCGTTTGCTGATTCAGTTTCTGACACGGTCTAAACTTGGATGAAAGTCAGGTGGCATTGCAAGCCTAGGGTTTAAGCGCCGGAGGCTTTGGACTGCTGGGATTCTTATTCCCAGCTTTTAGGGTGATACGCTTTCTGCGGCATCCGAGGTTTCTATCTGCAGCTTTGAATAAACGCACGAACTCTGAGAGCTGCAAATCATTGCAGCAGTCCAAAGCCTCCGGCGGTTTTGATCCCACCCTAAAGCTCTTCCAAGAAAATCCTACCCGCTTTCCTTCTCAAACGCTTGCCACCCGGCAGATTCACGCTTGCGGGCTTTTCCACATCCAGCAGATCCACGCAACGTTCCAGCAGCCGCCAATCCACATTCTCAATATGCTGTTTTTTCAGATAATCTGCAATCACCGCTCGGGATAAAACGGCGGGTAAATCCTTCATCGCACCCGTGTGTAATCGACCTTGTGGATCGGTTGCTGAGGCAGCGGCAATACTCCAATCTAACAACTCACGCCATTCACTATCGATTTCTGCGGCGCGGATGAGATTCGGCGTGATGTCGCGCTTGGCGATTTCATCGAGTAATGGAATCGCTTCGTTTCTCAAACGATTTCGCACCACATCATTCACCGCATTCGTTGCATCTTCTCGCCATGAAAGCTTGCGCTCATTCATCCACTCTACGAGCTCGACTTTACGCACCCCTAACAGCGGACGAACTACCATCATTTCTCGACCGTCCATTTTGAGTTCGTTGGTTTCACTCATTCCTCGACAGCCGAGAGAACCACGCACCAAATTCCACAAAATCGTTTCCGCCTGATCGTCTGCATGATGAGCCAGCAAAAGCAACCGACAGCGTTGCTCTTTTCCACACTTTGCAAAAAACGCATGCCTTGCCGCCCTGCCAGCCGTTTCCAATGAATCCCCTGTTAACTTCATTTGCGCCAAGAGATCCATTTTTTCAGAAATCACTTCATATCCCAAACGCTTCCCTAACAACTTAACAAACTTTGCATCACCCGTGGACTCCTCCCCTCTCAACCCATGATTCAAATGGCAGACCACGACTTTTTGAAACCCCTCAGCCTTGAGCAGATGCAGCAGCGCAGTCGAATCCAAACCGCCGGAAACCCCGACCATCAGTTTCTTTTGCCGCGAAGCATGCTCAAGCCAAGGAATATTCACGACTGCAAGGGTTCGCCGTTTTCAAACACCATTCGCTTTCCACTGATAGGATGCGTGAAACTCAATTTCCATGCTTCCAATTGCATCGGCGCATCTTCGATATCCAAAGTCTGTTTGTCGCTCATCTGCTTGTTCGGCAGGTAACAAGGATCGCCGACCACAGGAAAACCGAGTTCCCAAAGATGCACACGAATCTGATTCGTTCGACCGCTCCCCAGTTTCGCTTCCAGCCATGCCGTGCCATCTGCACAACGTTCTTTGACAACGAATTCCGTGCGAGCTTCCAAGCCGTCTTCTTCATCCACGCTGCGCCCGCCGGGTCCTTCGACTTCTTTGGAAATCGCAAACTCACAAACTTTCTCATTCCACTCAGGGCAGCCCTGCACTTTCACGCGATAGATTTTCTCTATCGTGCCGTCGAGAAACTGACGTTGCAACAACCGACAACAATGCCGCGTTCTAGCAAATAACACCAAGCCTCGGGTATTCGCATCTAAGCGATGCACCGCACGCAGAAACTTTGGTGCGTAAACCTCATTCATCAAATACTGCAGGGTGTTGCGATGATATCTACCGCTTGCATGCATTGGTAACGGGGCAGGCTTTTCAACCAAGACCAAAGCCTCGTCATCCCAGATAATTCGAATCCCAGTCGCAACCGCAGGCTCCACGGCTGGTGGAAACACCTGCAAAATTCTCTCACCCGCGCGAACTATGTGTTCCGCATCACGCACTTTACCACCGTAGCTCACAAACCGACCTTCTGCGCATCTTTGCTCCCATTCCTCGCGGCTGATCTGTGGAAACTGCTCCACCAATAAATCGATTAGCGTCCACCTATCATACTTCGCAGCAACGTTTACCGGCCTGCGGTTTTCCTGTGCAATAGATCCCGGTAACACGCGGCAGACTTCATCCAGCTTCGTCTGCGCTTCCACAATACGCTCGGCCATTTTTTCAGGCTCTGCTTTGAAACAATGTGGACAACTCACGCCTCCGACATAACGCATGTCCTCTTGATCCTGTGCATCGAGCGGAGCTAAGCATGCGTAACAAATCGCAGAATCCGTCTCCTGCAAAGCCGGATCTACTCCCACCCGTTGATCAAATACAAAACATTCACCGTCGTAGTGATCGCCACCGCATTCCTCAAAGTATTTCAAAATCCCACCATCGAGTTGATAGATATTTTTAAAACCTTCCATCTCCATAAATGGACCAGCCTTTTCGCAGCGAATCCCACCCGTACAGAACATGACGATGGTTTCATCTTTCATCTCCTGCGGTAGCTCTCTGACTGCGTTAGGAAACTCACGGAAGGTTTTGATATCCGGTACGACTGCACCTGTGAAAGTTCCGAGCTTCACCTCATAATCATTGCGCGTATCGAGCAGCGTAATTTTCCGACCCTCGTCCAACCATTGCTTCAGATCTTTCGCGGAAAGCTTAGTCGATGTCCGTCTTCCTGGTTCAACTCCCTCGATCCCAAACGAAATGATCTCCTTCTTGATCCGCACCAACATCCGGCGAAATGGCTGATCATCACTGACACTGATCTTACCGACAAAATCCTCCAAACCCGGAAGCTGACGCAACCTTCCCATCAATCGATTAATCCCCTGCTCCGATCCGGCGACGAAAAGATTCACGCCCTCCACACTCAACAAAATCGTCCCCTTCAAACCCGCATCCTTGCAAAGCCCGAGCAACTCCTCCCGAAGCTCTTTCAGCCCCGACAACTCCACAAAGCGATAAGCCGCCAAATTCGTTACCATTTCTCCTGTCATACCGAGACCCGAAATCTGCCAACCGAGGCGGCGCTTTGCAACCGCCCAGCCAAAAAAAATCAGTGAGTTAATGGTAGGGCGCCATCGCCGAGGGCGCCGCGCGAAGCGAGATGTAGCCGATTTTCCATTAAACCATCATATCTTCCTCATTCCATTCGGCGCCCTACCAATCTCTTACATCTTCAACAACTTGAGATTTGAATTTTGGATTTTGAAACTTACCCTACACCCATGCTGCTCCAAGAACTTGTCCAGATTCCATCAATCAACCCCGACCATGCGTCGCCGGGCCAGGAGAAATGGATCGGCGAGCAGCGGATGGCGGATTTCCTGAAAATCTGGTTGGAGAGTATAGGCGGGGAGGTGACCCTTGAGGAGATAGAGCCCAGGCGTCCCAACCTGATTGCCCGATTCTCGCCGCTTGATGGTCGGCCTCGTATCTTACTTGGGCCACACATGGATACAGTTGGGATCGACAACATGACCATCGATCCATTCTCAGGTGAAATCAGCGATGGGAAAATCTGGGGTCGCGGTGCTTCAGATACCAAAGGCCCGATGGCAGCCATGCTGATGGGTTTGAAAAACAACCAATCCATCCTCAAAGACCTTCCGGTGGCTGTCGATTTCGTGGCATTCATGGGCGAGGAGGCCTCGCAACATGGCTCCAAACATTTCGCGAAGCATCACGCAGCAGAATATGCATTCGCCATCGTGGGTGAGCCGACATCGATGCAGTTTGTGCGCATCACCAAAGGTTCAGTTTGGGCGACCCTGACAGCGAGCGGTATTTCTGTCCATTCCTCCCAACCTGAAAAAGGTGACAACGCGATTCTGAAACTCGCACGTGCTCTACTGGATCTTCAGGAAACCCTCGCGCCAAAACTTGCTGCATACACCGATGAAATTCTCGGTCACTCAACCATGAACATCGGAGTGATCTCCGGAGGATTAGCCGCAAATATCGTCCCAAACCTCGCTACTGCGCAGATCGACATCCGCCAAACACCATCTCTTTACTGCGCGGGTGGTGCGCTTCAACTTCTGCGCGAGACGATTGCAGAACTCAGGCTTCCTCTTGATCTAATATACGCGCATGAAAACCCGCCGATGGAAACGGATGCGGAAAATCCATACATCCAGAAACTCCTCGCCACCTCGCCTGACACCGAACTCGCTGGTGCACCATGGTTTTCCGATGCAGCTCACCTGTCAGCAGCAGGACTTCCTTCAATTTGTATCGGGCCGGGATCGATTGCTCAGGCGCATACGAAAGATGAGTTTATTGAGATTGATAGACTGTTAGAAGGTGAGGCTTTCTTTACGAATTTCATTCGGGGGTTGGGGTAAATACGGGCGCCAACGATAGATCAGAGCTCCTAGATATGGACGTTTAAGATAAACGTCCCTGCCTTTATAATAAAAAACCCCGGTCACCTTGCGATGAACCGGGGTTGTTTTGAGTGTTGTTAGAATTACGCGGAGACCACGTCTTCTTCGTCTTCGAAGATTTCTGGTGCTTCGACGATTGGTTCTGGCTCTTCGACAGTGAACTCGAACTCCGAATCACGATGGTGATGGAAGCCGGTGCCCGCTGGGATGAGGTGACCCATGATGACGTTTTCTTTGAAACCAGTGAGGTAATCGATACGGCCAAGTGTCGCTGCTTCGGTAAGAACACGGGTGGTGTCTTGGAAGGAAGCGGCGGAGATGAACGAATCGGTTTCCAGAGAGGCTTTGGTGATACCAAGTAGAACTGGCTCGCCTTCGGCAGGTTTACCACCGTTGGCAACGATCTCGGCATTGACCTTTTTGAAGGTGGTGCGCTCGACTTGATCACCCCAGAGGAATTGATCGGCATCGCCCGGATCGGTGATTTTCACCTTACGGAGCATCTGACGAACGATAACCTCGATGTGCTTGTCGTTGATTTCCACGCCTTGGACGCGGTAAACCGATTGCACTTCGTTCACAAGGTGTTCTTGGAGTTCGGTTGCACCGCACGCTTCGAGAAGATCTTCCGGAGAAACTGGGCCTTCAGTGATTTGATCGCCGCGTTTCACTTTGTCGCCTTCAGTCACGATGATGTGTTTACCCATCGGTACGAGGTGATCGACTTGTTCGCCGGTGGTTGGATCAGTAACGATGACCTTTTTCTTACCGCGGACGTTTCCACCGAAGGAAACATCGCCTTCGATTTTCGCGATGACGCATGACTCTTTCGGTTTGCGAGCTTCGAAGAGCTCAGCAACGCGTGGGAGACCACCGGTGATGTCTTTGGTGCGAGCCACTTTACGTGGAGTTTTCGCAAGCTGAGTTCCTCCAGTGACCACTTCGCCTTCTTTAACGGAAAGGTGAGCGCCAACAGGGATGGAGTAGCTAATGATGACTTCGCCGGTTTTCGGGTTGGTGATGCAAACCTGAGGATGGAGATCCTCTTTGTGCTCGGTAACCATGGTTCCTTTTTTGCCGGTTTCTTTATCAACTTCAGCGGCAACAGTAATGCCGAGGATCATGTCGCGGAATTCAACTTTACCAGGTTTCTCGGTGAGAATCGGCACGTTGTATGGATCCCATGTTACGATCGTATCGCCTTTTTTCGAATCTTCACCGTCTTTAACGGAAATGATGGAACCGATGATGATGCTGTGGCTTTCAAGTTCTAGGCCGCCTTTATCGCGGATCGAAACCGAACCGTTTTTGTTGAGGGCCACCCAGTTACCATCCGAGTCTTGAACGACGCGGAGGTCTTTATAAACGAGGCGTCCGGCATTTTTGGTTTTGATGATCGGTTGTTTGAAGGTTGCAGCTGCGACACCACCAACGTGGAAAGTACGCATGGTAAGCTGTGTTCCTGGCTCGCCGATCGACTGCGCAGCAATGATGCCGACAGCTTCACCGATCTTGACTGGATGGCCAGTCGCAAGGTTGAGGCCGTAGCAGTTTGCACAGCAACCGCGGTCAGCCTCACAAGTGAGAACCGAACGGATTTTAAGTTTCTCGTGACCGATTTTCTCAAGCGCGTTGGCTTGGGACTCAGTGATGACATCGTCAACTTTGACGATGATATCACCCGTGATCGGATCTTTGATTTGTTCGCAAGAAACGCGACCGTAGATACGAGTGGAAAGTGAAGCGACTTCTTCGTCACCGTCATAGATTGCTTCGACTGCGATGCCGTTGGCCGTGCCGCAATCCTGTTGGAAAACGATCACGTCTTGAGCGACGTCGACGAGCTTACGAGTCATGTATCCGGAGTCCGCGGTTTTCAGAGCGGTATCGGAGAGACCTTTACGAGCACCGTGAGTGGAGATGAAATATTCCAACACGGAGAGACCTTCGCGGAAGTTCGAGATAATCGGGCGTTCGATAATTTCGCCGGATGGTTTGGCCATCAGACCGCGCATACCACCGAGCTGTTTGATCTGGGATTTGTTACCCCGCGCACCGGAATCGACCATCATGAAAAGAGGCGATGCCTTTTTCTTGCCTTCGTTATACTCGATCTTGCGATAGAGGGCGTTGGCGATGGTGTCGGTGGCTTGAGTCCAGATGTCGACGACTTTCTGATAGCGCTCGCCATTGGTGATGACACCGTTGCGGTATTGCTTCGAAACTTTTTCGACTTCTTCGTAGGCCTTGGCGATAACTTCTGGTTTCTCTTCGGGGATGAGCATGTCGACGATACCGATAGAGATACCGGAACGCATTGCTTCCATGAAGCCGAGGGATTTGAGTTTATCAAGAACCAGAACGGTCTCCTTCTTACCGGCGGCTTGAGTGCAACGCCAGATGATGTCACCGATTTGTTTCTTGCCGACGGTTTTGTTATAGAAACCGAGTTCAAGTGGCCAGATTTCGTTGAAACGAACGCGGCCTGGAGTGGTTTCGATGATCTTGAGATCGGGTTCACCGTAAACGGTTTTCTTACCGAAGTCTTGGTTACGAATACGGATCCAAGAATGATAATCGATCTTGCGTGAAGCGATGGCGAACTCGACTTCCGAGGAGTTTTCAAACAATGGAAGGTGCTCTTTTTTGTCGCGATCCACTTGAGTGCGGATGCCCGCCCATGTTAGATAGTAAGTTCCAAGAATGATATCCTGGGAAGGAACCGTGATCGGGCGACCGGATGCAGGTGAGAAGATGTTGTTAGGTGCAAGCATCAACTGACGGCACTCCATCTGTGCTTCGATCGAGAGTGGAACGTGGACCGCCATTTGGTCACCGTCGAAGTCCGCGTTATAAGCGGTACAAACGAGCGGGTGAACGCGGATCGCGGAGCCTTCGATGAGTTTTGGTTCGAAAGCTTGGATCGAGAGACGGTGAAGCGTTGGAGCGCGGTTGAGAAGGATAGGATGTCCTTTGGTAACTTCTGCGAGGATGTCCCAAACTTCTGTCGTCTTGCGATCGATCATCTTCTTGGCCGAGCGAACGGTATGGCAGTAGCCAAGTTCTTTCAGGCGGCGAATGATGAATGGTTCGAACAAGGTAAGAGCCATTTTCTTCGGAAGACCGCACTGACCGAGTTTGAGATCGGGACCGATAACGATGACCGAACGTCCGGAGTAGTCGACGCGTTTTCCGAGAAGGTTCTGACGGAAACGACCACCTTTACCTTTAAGCATGTCGCTGAGGGATTTGAGAGGACGGTTGCCTGCGCCGGTAACGGCACGGCCGTGACGACCGTTGTCGAAGAGTGCATCGACAGCCTCTTGGAGCATGCGTTTCTCGTTGCGGATAATGACTTCCGGAGTTTTGAGAAGAAGCAGGTTTTTGAGACGGTTGTTGCGGTTGATAACGCGGCGATAGAGATCGTTAAGATCGGAGGTCGCGAAACGTCCGCCTTCAAGAGGCACCAGCGGACGAAGGTCCGGAGGAATAACAGGAAGAACTGTTTGAATCATCCACTCAGGACGCGTCTTGGAAGCAGCGAAGCCTTGAGTGATTTTCAAACGCTTCGAAAGCTTCTTCTTGTTCTGCTTGGACTTGGTGGTTCCGAGTTCTTCTTCGAGCTTGGCAGCAAGTGGTGCGAGATCGATCTGTCTGAGCAGTTCCATGATTGCTTCAGCACCCATCATCGCTTTGAACGAACCGTCACCATAAGTGTCTTCAGCTTCGCGCATTTCGACTTCGGTTAGAAGTTGACCAACTTCAAGAGCGGTATTGCCCTGATCGGTAACAACGTAATCTTCGTAGTAGATTACGCGCTCAAGCTGACGTGCGCTCATGTCGAGCATCAAGCCGATGCGGGAAGGCATGCACTTGTAGAACCAGATGTGGGAAACCGGAACGGCGAGTTCGATGTGACCCATGCGCTCGCGACGGACGCGGCTGAGCGTAACTTCGACACCGCAACGATCGCAGACGACGCCTTTGTGTTTGATGCGTTTGTATTTTCCGCAAGCACACTCCCAGTCACGGGTTGGTCCGAAAATGCGTTCACAGAAGAGACCGCCTTTTTCTGGTTTGAAGGTCCGGTAGTTGATGGTTTCAGGATTTTTCACTTCACCTTTGGACCAGCTACGGATGATTTCCGGAGATGCTACGGTAATGGAAACTTGATCGAAGGCTTCTGGACGTTCGTCCACGCCAAAGATTTCGCGAAGGTTATTGTCGACACTCATAATAGGTAATTGTTAGGGATGTGGGGTTGGTTTCGCGTTTCTAATTAGAGGGTGAGATCATCAAGTGAGAAATCATTCATTCCACCGCTGGAGAGTGGTGAACCGTGATTCGATTGACCTTGGCGTCCAGGGCGGACATCCAAGCCGAGCGATTGCATCTCTTTGATGAGAACGTTGAAGGACTCCGGTGTTCCGGCTTCGAGGTTGTTGTCGCCTTTGACGATCGCTTCGTAGATTCGGGTACGTCCTTGGACGTCGTCGGATTTGACCGTGAGGATTTCCTGAAGGGTGTAAGCGGCGCCGTATGCTTCGAGCGCCCAGACTTCCATCTCTCCGAAACGCTGACCACCGTATTGCGCTTTACCACCGAGCGGCTGCTGGGTGACGAGCGAGTATGGACCAACGGCACGTGCGTGAATCTTATCGGCAACAAGGTGACCGAGTTTGAGCATGTAGATCATTCCGACCACAACTGGGTTGTGGAAAGCTTCACCGGTGCGGCCGTCATAGAGTGTGGATTTACCTGCGATGCTGCCGTCTTTGCCGTCACCGATCCAAGTGTAACCTGGGGTTTCTGGCTCATTGGCTTTGCGCTCGCGGGCTTTTTCGCCACCACCGATGATTTTCACACCGTCGACTTTTTTAGCCTCGGACATGAAGTTCCAGATGATGTCTTCTTTGATACCGTCGAAAATTGGGGTCGCGACTTTGAATCCAAGAGCCTTGGCAGCAACACCGAGGTGAGTTTCGAGAACCTGACCGACGTTCATCCGGGAAGGCACGCCGAGTGGGTTGAGGCAGATGTCAACCGGAGTTCCGTCGTGAAGATAAGGCATATCTTCTTCAGGAACGATGATTGCAACCACACCTTTGTTACCGTGGCGTCCGGCCATTTTGTCACCGACGGAAAGCTTGCGCTTGGCGGCGATGAAGACTTTGACTTCTTTGATCACGCCTGGATCGACGTCGTCGCCGGACTCGAGTGAGTCGAGTTTGCGTTCGCGGTCGGTATCAAGTTCTTGGAAGCGGCTTTCGAAGGAATTGATGATTTCAACGATTTTGTTACGGATCGGGGAAGGATCGATTTCAATATGGTCATGAACCGAAGCAAGTTTGCGGAGCAAAGTCTTGGTGATCTTGCGGTTCGCAGGGATGATGATTTCACCTGTCTGCGCGTTGACGACGTCGAGCGGGATTTTTTCGCCTAACAGGATGTCGGAAAGTTTTTCCGTGAGGTCATCGGTAAGTTTATCAGCCTTTTTCTTGTGCTCGTCGTTGATCTTTTTGAGCTGTTTCTTGAGTTCAACAGGATCGACTTTTTCTGCACGCTTCTTGGCGAGGCCGTGTGAGGAAACGCGGACATCTTGAACGATGCCAGTGCAACCCGAAGGAACGCGGAGTGAGGTGTCTTTCACGTCAGCGGCTTTCTCACCGAAGATAGCGCGAAGGAGGCGCTCTTCTGGAGCAAGCTCGGTTTCGGATTTCGGAGTGATTTTTCCGACGAGGATGTCGCCGGGTTTCACTTCTGCACCGATGCGGATGATACCGTCGTGGTCGAGGTTGCGGAGAGCTTCTTCACCGACGTTCGGGATATCACGAGTGATTTCCTCTGGGCCGAGTTTGGTATCGCGAGCTGCAACATCGAATTCAGAAATGTGGATCGAGGTGTAGACATCGTCTTTCACTACGCGCTCGGAGATGACGATAGCATCTTCGAAGTTGTAGCCGTTCCAAGGCATGAATGCGACGAGGACGTTACGGCCGATGGCGAGTTCGCCGTTTTCAGTGTTAGGTCCGTCAGCAAGAACATGGCCTTTTTTGATTTTCTGACCGAGTTTAACGATAGGCTTCTGATTGATGCAGGTTCCGGCGTTGGAACGCATGAACTTACGCAGCGGGTAGGCGAAAACACCTTTGGCAACGTTAGTTTTGACGGACTCAGGTTCGCTGAGGAATTTCTCATCAGAAACAGGAAGTTTACCATCGCTGGTGGTGATAATCATTTCTGCAGTTGCTGCAGCAATGATACCATCAGCTTCAGCAACGACCACAGCGCGGGAGTCGCGAGCGGCTTTGCCTTCGAGACCGGTTCCGACGAGCGGAGCTTCCGAAACGAGAAGCGGCACACCTTGGCGCTGCATGTTAGAACCCATGAGTGCGCGGTTCGCGTCATCGTGCTCAAGGAATGGAATCAGACCGGCGGCAACGGAAACGAGTTGTTTCGGCGAAACGTCCATGTAGTGAACTTCCGCAGGAGTGGATTCGATGAATTCACCACGCTCACGAGCATCGATACGCTCGTTTTCGAACTGGCCGGCCTTGGTGATGACGTTGGACGCTTGGGCGATGAGGTAGTTTTCCTCTTGGTCAGCTGTTAGGTATTCGATTTCGTTGGTGACTTTACCGTTTTTCACTTTGCGGTAAGGAGTTTCAATGAAGCCGAACTCGTTGATACGTGCGTAGGTGCACATCGAGTTGATCAGACCGATGTTTGGACCCTCGGGAGTTTCAATCGGGCAGATACGGCCGTAGTGGGAAGGATGAACGTCGCGGACTTCGAAGCCTGCGCGATCGCGATTCAGACCGCCTGGTCCAAGTGCGGAAAGACGACGTTTGTGAGTCAGTTCGGCCAGAGGGTTGGTCTGGTCCATGAACTGGGAAAGCTGTGAACGTCCGAAGAAATCACGCACGACAGCGGAAAGCGCTTTCGGGTTGATGAGTTTCTGTGGAGTCATGCCTTCGATGTTTACATCGAACAACGTCATACGCTCTTTCACCAAACGCTCGGTGCGGGCAAGACCGACACGGCACTGGTTAGCGAGAAGCTCACCGACAGCACGCACGCGGCGTGAGCCAAGGTGATCGATATCGTCGATGACACCCTCACCTTTTTTCAGTTTGAGGATATAACGAACGGCTGCGAGGAAATCCTCAGGAACCATGATGCGTTGATCGGAATCAACGCTGATGCCGAGCTTCTGGTTGATTTTGTAACG
>JANPEG010000017.1:0-42305 GCA_031431855.1 Akkermansiaceae bacterium
GGCCTTCAGAGCTGCGCACAGCGTGGTGAACTTGCTCGAAGCCATGGCGACCGCCACGATGTCACCGGTTTTGGCATTCGCCTCGGTAGTCCCAGGTTCACTCGTTTTCTCAGCGCTGGCAATTCCAGTGAAGCTGGTGACTGCGATCAATGCCGCAATAGTGAGTGTCAGGCTGTTTTTCTTCTGCTGTTGTAGTGTCTTGTTTTTCATCGATTTGTAGTGTGTTTGTTTTGTTTTGATGCCACGGATTGCGGCGTGAAATTGGTCTGGCGTTTCCTTGTCTTATCGATTTTGGATCTTCGGCTAAGAGTTTAAGTGGCTGGGGCGATCACGGAGTAGGACCCTATGGTGCTTTCGCCGTCTCAACCATGGGGTGTAGTACTACACTTATGCCGCAGAGTAGCTATGAGATCGAGCCTAGTGGCATGACGCGCTAGGTTGTATCCAAACTGAACGCCAACGCCTTCTGCGAAGTCGAAGGCAATCATATTGAACTGTAGGTTGAAGCTGAACGCCACCTTGATGACTTGCGCGAAGGCCTCAACAGAGGCCCGAGGTGATGAGTATGCCACCGATGCAGGATAGCGTAACAGCTTCGACGAGATACTGGGACTTTAAGTTCTAGCTACAGTGTGAGAAGACGGCAGCCCCGATGTGTCGGGGCTGCCCCTTCTTCTTGTCACAGCTTGCCCTTTCATCGGGTTCTAACTAATAACTTCTAGCGAATAGCGCTATTGGTCACCTGATCAGTTAGTCAATGGTCGAAGGGCGGAAGCGGGTGGTGGGCTAGTTGGTGTGCCTGATGCGCGGGAGAATTCTGAGGTTTTGCTGAGATACACTAGCATGGCTACGAGGGCGATTAGTGAGAAGATGACGACAAATGCTGAAAACGTGAATATGTTGTTTTTCATGGGATTAGAGGTTCTTGGTTTGACTACGCTTCGCTCCGTCCAAGCGGTCAGGACTTCGTCTTAAGTTGAAGGCTCGCTAACGCTCACTCGGCTTTGCAGTTCTTAGTTCTTAGTTCTGGTCTTATGGCTTGGTGAGGAGGGCGGCGAAGGCGCCGTCGGTGTGGTGATCGATGGGGGTGATTTGGATGGTTTTGCCTAGGCGGAGGTTGTGTTGTTTGGCGAAGGCGGTGACGAGTTCGATGTTTTCTGTGTCTTCGATGGAGCAGGTGGAATAGACGATGCGGCCGCTGGGTTTGAGACAGGGGAGGGCGTTGGTGAGGATGGCGGTTTGGATTTCGGTGAGTTGCTCGATGTCGGTGGTTTGGAGTCTCCAGCGGACATCGACGCGGCGTCGAATCACACCGGTGTTAGAACATGGAACATCTAACAAGATAGCATCGAAGGCTTGGTGGAATTTTTCGGGTGCGGGTTGGCACCAATCGTGGACGGAAATTTCATCAGCGGTGATGCCGAGTCGGGCGAGGTTATCTCCAAGGCGGGGGATGCGTTTTTCATTAGAATCGGTGCAAGTGAGGCCTTTGCCGCTGCCGATGGCGGAGGCGATGAGAAAGGCTTTTCCGCCGGGAGCGGCGCAGGCATCGAGGATTTTTTCGCCGGGTTTGGGTTTGAGTAGTTCGACGCAATGGCGGGTAGCAGGGTCTTGGATGTAGAGGTTGCCTTCGGCGAGAAGTTTGGTAGGGATTTTCCCGTCTAACAAAAAGTAGTCGGGTGCGTGCTCGCAGGGAGTTCCAGGGATTTCGGCATCGGTTGGGATGAGGGGATTGAGTCGGAAATACGTTTCAGCGGGTTGGTTGTTCCACTCCATGATGGAGAGGGCTTTGGCTTTTCCAAAAGATTTGCGCCAACGGTTGTAAAGCCAGTCGGGATGGGAGTGGAGGACTGGGGTAGAAAGGTCGTCGAGTTGTTCGAGTAGGCGGTTGCGGTCAGTGATGGCTTTGCGCAGGACGGCATTGATGAGAGGGCGGACGCTGGTTTTTCCGGCTTCGACGGTTTCGTTGACGGAGGCGTGATCGGGGATGTTGAGGATGAGGATTTGGCAGAGGCCGACGCGTAGGATGTCGCGTGTATCGGCATCGAGTTTGCCTTGGCGGAGTTTGCCTATCCAATGATCGAGCACGCGGCGGTGACGGAGGACACCGAAGAGGATCGCTTGGAGAAGTCCGCGATCGGATGAGGAAAGCATGCGACGCTGGGCGTGGCGATCGACCAAAGTTTCCGCGTAGTCGTGGCCTTTGGCCCATGCGCGGAGGGCGGAGACGGCGGCTTGTCGGACGTGGAAGTTTTTGGCGGGCATGTGGGAAAATTTAAATTTTAAACTTTAAACCTCAATGAAGATCACTAACCTATGAGGACGTCCATTAACTCTGGGGAGAGGAAGTCTTGGCCGTGGATGATGTGGTCGAGGAGTGGGACGTTTGTTAGGGATTCGATGATTCCTTTGTTGGTGATCATTGGGGTGTCCATTTCATCTTCGAGTTGGTTGAGGATGATGCCCGCGCATTTCAGGCCTTTGGCTTCGATGGCAGCGATGGTGAGGAAGATGTGATTGAGCGCGCCGAGACGGTTGGCGGCGACGAGAATGACTGGGAGGTTGAGGTCTTTGGCGAGGTCCGAGACGAAATAGGTTTCGGTGATGGGGACCTCCCAACCGCCTGCTCCCTCGACGATTACGGGATCGTATTTCTCCGAGATGGCTTTGTAAGACGCGATGATCTCAGCGGGGTTGATGGTTTTGTTTTCTAACAGGGCGGCGACGTGTGGTGCAACGGCTGATGAGAAATGGAGTGGGTTGACTTCGTCGAGAGGGAGGTTCCCGGAAGCGGCGGCGAGGATGATAGCGTCATCGCGATCGCCGCAGGAAATGGGTTTGAAGCCGACGGCATATTTTCCCTCGGCGCGAAGCGACTCGACCAAGAGTTTGGTGATGTAGGTTTTACCGACGTTGGTATCTGTGCCTGTTATAAAGAAATTCACAAAGTATGAAGGGGTTTAGCCGAAAGTTTTGAGGAAACCGACTTCGAGGGCGAGCGGTTCAGAGGCGTTGGTTTCGAGAGTTTGGCGGAGGCGTTCAAGCGATTCGAGGCGTTGGCTGATTTTGAGGATGCTCTCGGAATCGGCGATGGCTTTGAGGAGTGGAGCGGAGTCGGGAAAATCCAGGCCGCCGGCGTTGTTTTTGATGCGGATGATATCGGCGAGCCATGCGAGGATGACATCGAGGTAGCGGCTGCGGGCTTCGAGGTAATCGGCTTGGGCGGCTGCATCGTGGAAATCCTCGCGGGCTTTGAGCCACGTACCATCGGTTGCGTCCTTATAGGCGGCGGATTCTTCTTTCGCAGCGGCTTTCGCAGCGGCTTCGACCTCGGATTTTTTCGCAGCGAGGAAATCGGCGAACACGGCTTTGAGGTGGAGGGCGGCGATGGGATTTCCGAAACCTTTTTTGGCGGCTTGGTTGAGCGCGGCGACGAGTTCTTCACCGCCATCGAGATCTAGGCTGCGGCCTCCGAGGAGGTTTACCTGAAAGCAGCGAGAGAGAATAGTGGGGAGCAAACGTTGAGGTTTGGTGGTTAGGAGCATGAGGAGAGTCCGATTTGGCGGTTCCTCTAAAGTTTTCAGGAAAGCATTTTGGGCTTTGTCGTTCATGCGATCGGCATCGACGATGACCCCGACTTTTGTTTCGCCGGATGGCGCGGCGAGTTGGAGGGTGTGTTCGAGATCGCGGATGTCGTCGACGGAGATCTGGCGGCTTTTGGAACGGGGGCGGAGAATGCGAACCCAGCCGTTTTCTTGGTCATCAAGCGGGACGATTATTTCTTCGGTTGGTTCGCCAAAGAGATCCATGCCGCCGCTGTCGGACGATGCGTTGACGAGAGAAATGAGGCGGGAGGCGAGTTGTTCTTTGCCGCAGCCGAGGGCGCCGGTGATCAGGAAAGCGTGCGCGAGGCGATGGCGCTCGTGTGCGGATTTGATGAGTTCGAAGGATTTCTCGGCGGTATGGGACACGGGCTGAGGATGTGAGAAGGCTGAAAAGGTTGCAAGCTGTGATCTGCGTGGAAATGTTTTCCTGAGAGATTTATGAAATTTTCTTTGCGCAAACCGCGGTCTGCGATAGTTTCGCGGTCTACTGCTGTGTTCGACCGTTTTGGAAGCATGCCCGGACCGATGTATTAAAATACGGGATCAATATCCGATGGGCCATTGTCATGCCTTCTTAGGAAGACATGCAACCCATTAGACGATCCCACTTATTGAGTTAACGGAACGTGGCTCATAGCTCCAAGGACGGCACAGCGGTTTTCTTTTTTTCTGAGGCTTGAATTATTTATCCAGCGGTTCATCTTTGAAGTCAGATGAAAGTTTTTTTCTCCGCCCTTTCGGTTTATTTGATGGGTTTATGCGTTTTCGCTGCCCCGTCAGACGTCATCATTGAAAATGGAGGGGTTAAGAAATGGATTCATGATCTTTCATCGGAAACGTTTCAAGTGCGTGAGAAGGCTTCGATCGAGTTATGGAAACTGGGTGAAGCGGGGATACCGGCGTTGCGAGAGGCAGTTCTATCGAGTGATCCTGAGGTTTCGATGAGGGCCAAGGAGGCTATTGATAAAGTGGAGTTAAAAATCAATAAAGACACGCCTGTAGCGATCTTGGATTTGATTAATGCCTACCGCAAAGCACCAGTTAAGGATAAACTGAATCTTCTCAATGAGTTGAAGGAGGCGAAGGCGATTTATCAGGTATTGAAGCTCTATTCGATGGAGAATGCTGAAGTTCAAAGTGAATTAGCATCAGTGGTTCAGGATGTTGCAATGTTGGCTGCGAGGGAGGCTATTGTTGCGGATGATGTGAATAAGGCGATAGAGCTGTTGCGCATGGCACCATCGAATCATAGCGAACTGATGGCATTGGCTAGTTTGTATCGTAGTGTGGGTCAATTGGATCAACAGCTCGCGAATCTTAATCCACCGCAGAAGTTGAAGCCAGAGTTATGGAAAGGATATTTGCTACGAGTCAAAGGTGATCTGGATGGTGCGATCAAGAATGCAGAGGAAACGAATCAGCCTCAACTATTAGCCGGACTTAGAGCGCTTGATGGTGATCCCGTCCTTTGGTTGGAGCAAAATAATGCGCCGGGTCAGCGACCGGAAACTCCGCAGCGTGCACAACAGGCATACATTGATATCGCCTTAAAGCGCTGGCGTGGAGAGGTAGTTGATAAAAATGATTTCGAACCACTCATAAAATCGCTGACGGCGAACAATAGATCACAACGGAGTCTTGCGATGGCTTCTCTAGCTTCATTGGGTAAATTTGAAATGATTGAAAAGATTCAGAATAAGGATAACCCCACCAATGCTATTCTATATTATCTTTCACGAGAAGAGATTGATAAGGTATTGGAGATTTTCGGATTAGATCCGAATAAGCCAGATTACAGCAAGTGGGCGAAGAAGCAATTTGACAGCTTTAGAGATGGAGAATTATCGGAGCAGGTAATCATGGAGTTGATGTTGATGGCGTCTTTTTTGGAATCAAGAGGGTTAGAAAAAGAACTGGATGAATCATACAGTCAGCCACTCGCAGACCTTTTGAAAAACTCTCCTGATCTTTATTGGCGGATCATCCCAGCTTTCTTTAATGACAAATTGGGAGCACCTCATTTTGCTATTCAACATCTATCTAAATGGGCAGGTGAGGATAAGGAGCGTTGGCGTGAGGTTTATTCTGCAATTCTTGGTGAAGAAGAGTTTGAGATGATTTGGTTAGATTGGATTAGGGAAATCGATCCAAAGATGAAAGATAGAGAAGTATTGGAGTCCATGCTAGCGATTTTCAAGATGAGTAGCAGTCTTGGTAAACTGCGCGAAACATGGATGAATCGTATTTGGAAGGTTGTTCAGAATGAACAAGATAAAGTGGTGAAAGCTGAACTCGTCACACGCATCATGCGCCTTTGTACTCAGCAACAAGATGTTCAGAATACGCTGAAAGCATGGGATATGCTTAATGAAGAACAGCGCGCCACGGCTAATTGGGGATCTCTAGACGTGTATTTAAGTGCGGCAGATCGTTGGGAAGATGCGGCGAAAATCTTACAGAATTTACCTGAAGATAAAACACAGACCACAGCCGAAATAGAGGCGCATATAGCAGCGACCCTTCGTCGTGGTGGAATGGTAGATAAAGCAAAAATCCATGATGATATGGCAGATAAGTTGGCAATGGGATCCGCTTCGAGCTCGATGCGGATAGGCGGATATTATGCCTACGGTGGTGATTACGAGCGTGCGAATATGTGGTTCGATCGTGCTGCATTAGAGGCAGATCCTACGGATGGTGAGTTTCTGGCAGCGTTGGATAAATACGCACAAAAAAACGTTCGGAGCCGGAATTGGAAACTGGCGGCTTCTTGCCATGAGGTGATTGTGCATATTTATGCGAGCCAACAGTATCAGTCTGCCTCGCTCTCGGAATATGCGAAAGCGAGGATGAGTGCGGATCTTGCTAGGGCGATTTCTATTCTGCCTGAGAATAAAGAGAAGGCGTTACAAACTTTAAAAGCCATCCATCAAGATTTCATGCCTGATGGAGTTCTAGCAGATGATTTTTTTCCCGCGCTGAGAGAGGCTGGATTGGATAAGGAATTAAATGAGTGGTTTATGGAGTCTTGGAAATTGATGGTGGGAGTGATTGAGAAATATCCCAAATCACACAATTCCCGAAACACAGCTGTTTGGTTCGCTTCGCGTGCTGGGCTTAAACTTGCTGAAGCAGAAAAATATCAGATGGAAGCTCTTAAAATAGCACCTGAGCAAGCAGCTTATTTGGATACGATGGCGGAGTTGAAATTCGCCCAAGGAGACCGCAAGGCTGCATTGGAGTGGTCTACACGTTCGGTTTGTTTCGCTCCATTTGATGACATGATTCGTTTTCAACATGAGCGATTCCGGACTGCGCCGTTGCCAAAGAATTAGCTCTTTAAATGTTTTGGGTTGTCTGCAAGGTTGAATCACTAACAACTAGTTTCCGATGAGCGAGACACAAAATAATGCAGAGACGATACGGATCCTATTTTTAGGTGATATCGTAGGCGAGCCGGGACGTCAGGGGGTTATTAACCATTTGGCTGAGATACGTGCGCAGCATGGGATTGATTTTGTTATCGTAAATGGAGAGAACGCGGCAGGGGGGAAGGGGATTACCTCGAGGATCAGTATAGATTTACTTCGTGCTGGCGCAGCGGTGATTACCACTGGGGATCATGTTTGGGATCAGCAGGAGATTGTGGATTATTTTCCGAATGAGCCACGTTTGCTGCGACCGATCAATTATCCGGAGGGAACTCCAGGGAATGGCAGTGTGGTGTTGGAAACAGGGAAATGCAAAGTCGCGGTAATTCAAGCGCAGGGGCGGAGTTTCATGCAGCCGCCTTTGGATAATCCGTTCATTGCGGTGGAAAATGAGATCGACCGGCTAAAAGAGCTGGGAGTGAATGTCATCGTTTTGGATTTTCATGCGGAGACAACTTCCGAGAAAATTGCGATGGGTAGAATGTTAGATGGTAAGGCGACTTTAGTGGTTGGCACTCATACTCATGTGCAAACCGCAGATGAAACTATTTTTTCAGGTGGGACAGGATATCTGACAGATGCAGGAATGTGCGGCCCTGAGAATTCGGTGCTCGGGCGTTGCGTTGAATCTGTGGTCTGGCGGTTTAAAACCGGAATGCCCACGCGGTTTCCTATAGCGGAAGGGGCGGTGAAGCTCTGTGGAGTTATCGTTGCGGCTGATGCTGCAACAGGCAGGTGTCTCGAGATCGAGAGATTTGCTTTGATGTTAGAGTGAGAGATGAGATGCGGATTAGCCTCCGATTTCTGTCCGACCCGTCAATTGAGCGCCTTCTTCCATGGAGAACACCTTGGATTTAATGTCGCCGGTAATTTTCGATTTATCTTTGAGCTCGCAGCGGTGAGAGGTGATTTTACCTTCGATTTTACCGAAAACTTTAACCTCGCCGGCAGTGATATCGCCTTTGATTTGGGCATTCTCACCGATGGTGACTTTTCCTTTATCTGAAGTGATTTGTCCTTCGACTTTTCCATCGATGATCATGTCATTCGAAAAACGAATGGAGCCGATGATTTCAATTCCGGTGGAGAGGACGTTGGTAGCATTTGACATAGCGGTGAGAAAGGAAGCAGATGCTTGCTCGGCTGGCAACTGGAAAGAATTATGAGAATGGTCGAATTTACTGCTGCACAATCCGAAATTATACGATAGGGGTATCTTTATCACCCCATATTTCCATGCCACGAGTCACCATTACCGTATTAGAAAATAGCCCGCAGCCTTATCGTTTTGACCTACATCGAGAGATCGTCACCGTTGGTCGCGGCCAGGATAACGATATCGTGGTCGGCTGTGGTTCGGTTTCGGGCAAGCATTCGGAGATGCGTCGGGTGAAGGGTGGCTATCAGTTGATCGATGTAGGATCGACCAACGGCATTAAGGTTGACGGTATTCGTCACCAAACGGTGGTTTTGCATACGGGAATGACCGTAAAACTCGGAGATGTGGAATTTGGATTTATCCTCAATGAAGAAGAATTGGCCGTTTTGGCCTCCGAGACGGAAACGGAAGCAAAGTCTGTAAAAAGTGAAGATAAGGATTCTGAAGAAAAGGACAGTAAAGCAGAGGAAATCTCAGAGAAGACCGATAGTGAAGTAGTTGAGAAAAAAGACGTGGACGCTGATGGCCCAGATGAACTCCCTGACTTGTCTTCTCCTGTCAGATTAAATAAGCGTGCTGAGAAAGCGGCTAAGGAGGCTGAAAAGGAAGCTGAAAAGCAGAAAAAGGCTGAAAAAGAAGAGAAGGCTAAGAAAGAGGAGAAAGCGATAAAGGAAGAGAAGGCGAAGAAGGAAGATGGAGCGGATAAGGGAGATCGGCCCGAGAAACGTGAGAGGCCGGCAAAATCTGGAAAAGGCGATGAATTTTCTGAATCTAAAGCGGTCACGATTGGATCTGGATTCATCCTATTTGCCCTGATTATGGTTGCAGTTGCATTTTTCTATGGGGCAAACTCCCGTCATAAAAAAGATACGGGGGATAGTTTGTTGAAAGGAATTGTCAACAAAGAGGACGTTAAAAAAGATGCCGACGACAAAACCGATGGTGGTAATGAGTGACTCAGTGCTCTGATCAAACGTTGAAGCGGAACTCGATCACATCGCCATCTTTGACGACGTATTCTTTCCCTTCGATGCGGACTTTACCTGCTGTCTTTGCAACGGCTTTTGAACCAGCAGCGACGAGATCGTCATAGTGCACAATTTCCGCGGCGATGAATCCGCGTTCGAAATCAGTGTGAATGACTCCAGCGGCAGCAGGAGCTTTGTCGCCTTGGGTGATGGTCCACGCGCGGGTTTCCTGGACCCCGGTGGTTAGGTAAGTGCGCAGGCCGAGCAGATGGTAGACCCCGCGAATCAGGCTGGAGACACCGGAATCTTTCACGCCCATATCGGCGAGGAATTCAGCGGCTTCTTCGTGGGATAAATCCGAGAGCTCCTCTTCGATGCGGGCGGAGATCACAACAGCTTCTGCACCGGAATGTTCGGCAGCGAATTTACGCACTTTGGCGACTTCTACATGCGAGTCTGGATTTTCAACAGCAGATGCCAGTTCGTCTTCGGCAACGTTGCAGGCATATATGGTGCGTTTGGATGAAAGTAGGAAAAATCCTTTCACGATCTCGAGGTCGTCTTCCGAGAAATCGATGGTGAGAGCAGGTTTGCCCTGATCGAGGTGAGGCATGATGATGTCGATGAGTTCGACTTCCTTTTTAGATTCCTTATCACCGCCTTTGGCTTTTTTCTCGCGGGTATGGCGGCGTTTTTCGAGAGCGGACATATCGGCGAGGATGAGCTCGGCGTTAATGATCTCGATGTCGCGGATTGGATCGACGGAGCCGAGTTCGTGGATGATGTCATCATTTTGGAAACAACGGACGACCTGAACGATCGCATCGGTCTCGCGGATGTTGGCGAGGAACTTGTTTCCGAGGCCGGCACCTTCGGAAGCCCCAGCAACGAGGCCGGCAATATCGACGAACTCGATGGCAGTTGGGACGAGTTTCTGGGATCCGGAGATTTTGGAAAGTACGGCGAGGCGTTCGTCAGGAACCATCACGATTCCGACGTTTGGGTCGATCGTGCAGAACGGATAATTCGCCGCCTCCGCCTTACGAGTGCGTGTAACCGCGTTAAAAAGGGTGGATTTTCCGACGTTTGGTAGACCTACAATTCCTGCTTTGAGCATAGCGCGCGGAGATTGGGCGGCTTGGGAGGCTTGGGCGAGAGAAATTTCACGAACATCAAATTCTTTTAAATAGGAGCTTTTAAGGGGGGGGTGGAAAAGATTTAGAAAATTCTCAAGATTTCCCGATTGACAGGTAGCAACCGGCTGCCTAATTTTCGCGCCCCTTCAGTTGGGGGCGATCTCAAGTCCTCAAGAAGTTCCTTTATTACATCGAAATGAAAACATTTTCCGCCAAGCCACACGAAGTCGAACGCAAATGGTACGTGATCGACGCCAAAGGCAAAGTTCTCGGCCAAGTTGCCGTTGAAGCTGCACGCTTACTGCGTGGCAAGAACAAGCCGATTTTTACCACCCACGTTGACACAGGCGATTTCGTCGTGGTTATCAATGCTGATCAATGTGTATTGAGTGGAAACAAAGAAACCGAAAAGATTTACACCCGTTTCACCGGTTACGTTGGCGGCAAAAAAGTTGAAACTCCACACAAACTCCGTGAGCGTCGTCCTACCATGATGGTTGAGCGCGCTGTTTGGGGAATGATTCCTAAAACCCGTCTCGGTCGTGCACAATTCGGCAAACTGAAAGTTTACGCCGGCCCATCTCACCCGCACGAAGCGCAACAACCTGTTGCACACGAAGTTCGCTAACTTAAATTTTCCTAATTATTATGCCAGCTACTGTCACTCATAGTTCCACCGGACGCCGTAAAACCGCTGTAGCCCACGCACGGGTTACCGAAGGTTCCGGAGAAATGACCATCAACGGTCTTACTTTCGAAGAATACTTCCCAACGATCGATCTTCAAAACGCCGTCATCGCCCCTTTCCAAGTGGTCAACATGGTAAATAAGTTTGACGTTCAAGTCATCGTCAAAGGCGGTGGCAAGAACGCGCAAGCGATTGCGATTCGTCACGCGATTTCCCGAGCCCTTACCAAGGTCGATCCCGCAAACCGCGGTTTGGTGAAGCCTCAAGGTTTTCTCACACGTGACCCACGTATGAAAGAGCGTAAGAAGCCAGGTCAGCCAGGTGCACGCGCCCGCTTCCAGTTCTCGAAACGTTAATTCGCCTTTCGGTTCATTTTTACAAAAAGCCGCATCAAACGATGCGGCTTTTTTGTTTTAGAAATTTTCTACGCAACTTCCTAAAACAGTTGGGGTTTTAGACAAATTATATGAAAACGTCTTTTTTACTTCCGGGTGCTGCTCTGGCGATTGGTTTGGGTGTGGGTTTTGGAATCGGCAAATCAGGTGAAGATTTGGATTCGCAAAAGACAGCGACTCAATCACAGATGTCCACACGCGGATCGGATCGAAGTGGCTTGGATTCATCGCGCGGGTCGAAGAATGATAAGAAAGTACGCAGCATCGATGAAATCTATCGTCAACCGGGTCAGAGTAATCGGATTCAGTCGTTGTTGGATTTTTATTCCAACATAGGGCCCGGTCAGTTTTCAGCCGAGGCAGATAAGCTCGAATCCTTGCCCTTCAATGAGCGAATTCTGGCAGGGGTTTTACTTTTCGGAAAATGGGCGGAAGTGGATCCGACTGCAGCGATGGCATATACCGATACCATGGGATTTGGCGGAGCATTTGTTAGACCGACGGTTTTGCAGGGCTGGGCGAGCACAGATCCCGTAGGTGCGGCGAAATATTATTCAGAAAATCCTGCACAGTTCGCAATGATGAACATGATGGGCGGTCGCGGAACTGGTGGGATGGGTGCGCAAGGTCCATCGGAAATTATTGCTGGAGAGTGGGCCAAGCAAGATCCTGCAGCTGCTATGGCTTGGGCATCCGGTTTATCTAGCAATAGCTCGGCAGCTATGAGCACGGTCGTCTCGGAGGTTGCAAAAACTGATCCCAAGAAAGCAGCTGGTATGGCAGCTGAGATGAAAGAGGAAGCGCGTGGCCAAGCTTATCAAAGCATCGCCAAACAATGGGCGAAGACAGATTTCAATGAAGCCGCGGCATGGGTCTCTGGGCTACCTGAAAGCGATCGGGCTGCGGCCATGTCGTCAGCGATCGAGGGATTGGCCAGCAGTAATCCCGCATTAGCTGCGACGGAGTTAGGGAAAATGACAGATCTGGAAGCGCGTGCGGATGTTGCTCCGATGGTCGCGAAAAGTTATGCAAAGACGGATGTTAAAGGATCCATGACATGGTTGAATACTTTGGATGACGAAGCAAAACGTGAGTCGATGCGTGAAGTGATGCCGATTTGGGCTTCAGCGGATGCGGCGGCGGCGTTGAATTTCATTCAGACGCAAACTTCACCTGCGGTAAAAGATCGTGCGGCAGAAAGTTACATTTGGAGCAATCGTAGTACACCACCTGCGGAACTTGCTGAAGTTGCGGGAATGATCAGTGATGAAAATGACCGTAATCGTGCAACAGGTATCGTTGCTGCCCGCTGGATGCAGGAGGATAAAGCTGCTGCAACTGATTACATTAATTCAACCGAATCGATATCCGGAGATATGAAGGAGCGACTCCTGAAAGGTCAGTCGATGTGGGGCGGTGGTCGCGGACGTGGGCGTTAAAAAATCGTCAAAATTTAAGAATAGCCAACAAGTTTACATTAGATTAAAAAGTGCGGCATTATGAGTGCAGGTTTGATTATTGTTGTTGTTGTCATTGGATTGTTGGCGGTCATCGGTATTCTTATCGCGGGCATATACAACGGTCTGGTAAGGTTGCGTAACTTGTATAAAAATTCATTCTCGCAGATCGATGTGCAATTGAAGCGCCGCTATGATTTGATTCCGAATTTGGTCGAAACTGCCAAGGCTTACATGGGTCATGAGCGTGAAACGCTTGAGGCAGTCATCGCTGCTAGGAATTCGGCTTCCGATGCTCGAGTTGCAGCCGCAGCGAATCCAGGGAATCCGGCGGCACTGAGTCAGCTCAGTCATGCTGATGCAGGACTTGGTGGAATGCTCGGTCGTTTGTTTGCTGTTTCTGAGGCTTATCCCGATCTTAAAGCGAATCAGAACATGATGCAGCTTACCGAAGAGTTGACCACAACGGAAAACAAAGTCGCTTTTGCACGCCAAGCATACAATGACTCGGTGCTTGCCTTTAATAACAAGCGTGAGGTTTTCCCTAACAACATCATTGCAGGAATGTTCTCTTTCCAAGAAGCGGCGTTGTTTGAAATTGAAGCAGCCGCAGAGCGTGAAGCACCTAAGGTTCAGTTCTGAACTCCGTCACCTAATTCACATCAATGAACTTTTTCGAGGCACAAGAACGTGCTAGGAAATCGAGCCGCCTACTGGTTTGGTGGTTCGCATTGGCAGTGATCGGTGTGATTTTGGTGATTTATCTGTGCGCTATCGTCGCTTGGCAGATGAGCAGTTATAATTCTCAAGGAATCCATGTGGTTACGAAAGCGAGTGATTTGGCTTGGTGGTATCCTGAGTTTTTTTTGTGGACTGCTGTGATTGTCGGGAGTGTGATTTTGATTGGAAGTCTAACTAAACTTTCGCAACTCTCTGGTGGTGGAAACATAGTTGCAAAGAAATTGGGCGGACGGGCAGTTGAGCCGGATACGACAAATCTTTATGAACGACGATTGTTGAATGTGGTGGAGGAAATGGCGATCGCTTCTGGGGTTCCGATTCCGGAGGTGTGGATCATGGATGGTGAGAGTGGAATCAATGCGTTTGCAGCAGGCACAGATCCTGCCAATGCAGTGATTGGAGTGACCCGTGGTACCCTGGAGCGCTTGAATCGCGCGGAGCTTCAAGGTGTGATCGCGCATGAGTTCAGTCATATTCTGAACGGCGATATGAAACTCAATATCCGCCTGATGGGATGGATTTTTGGTTTGGTGATGATTTCTGTAGTGGGTCGTTTTCTGATGGAATCGATTCGGCATTTCCGAGGCTCACGAGATTCAAAAAACAGTGGCGGGTTAATTTTGGCTTTATTGGTCGGAGGGTTGATAATTTGGGCTGTGGGATCAGTCGGGGTTCTTTTTGCGCGAATGATTCAAGCTGCGATTTCGCGGCAACGTGAATTTTTAGCGGATGCCTCTGCGGTGCAGTTTACCAGATTACCGGATGGGATTGCGGGAGCTTTGAAAAAGATCGGCGGATTTCCAGAGCACGGCCGCATCATGGCGCCTGCGGCCGCGGAAGCACGGCACATGTTTTTTGCGGGCAGTAGTTTAAATTCGGTTATGGCGACGCATCCGTCTTTGGAGCAGCGAATCAAAGCGATCGATCCGAGTTGGAATGGGACGATGTTGGAGGCGAATCCTGTGAAGAGTAAGCAAGAGTTTTATGGGGCAATGGGCTTTGCGGGGCAGGTTGAAGAAGAGATAGTGAGTGATTCAACGATTAGCATGGGTGAGGACTTGGAAGTGCCCGAATTGAGTAAGACTCATGAATTTATGGGAAATGAAGGCGGTGTGTTATCCAAAGATCAAGCGAAGTCATTATTATTGGGATTATTGGTGGCTCCTAATCAGAGTGGGTTCCAAATAGCAAAAGATGTTCTTAGCGCTCGTGGATATGATGCTTCGCAAATCAGTCAAGTGACTGGATGGAGTGAAAAAATGGTGCAGAAAAGCTCGATGGAAAAATTATCTATGGTGGATCTCTCACTGGCTTGGTTGAGACGCATGAGTGCGGATGAGGCAAGGGAGTTTATCGCTTTGACTCAATTGCTCATCGAGGCTGATGGACAAATTGATATGTTCGAGTTTATGTTGCAGCAAGTGATCCGCAGGCATGTGGAAATTGGTTTGGGCTTGGTCCCCGTTCCAAAAATTAGATTCCGGAAGCTTGAGGAAATGGAAGCCGAGGTGATGAATGTTTTATCAGCCTTTGGAAAAATATCAGGTGGGGAAGGGGTGTTAGGAAAAGCGTTTCAAGAATATCGTGAGCACACGAGTCGTGAGCCATATCAGACTGAGGTTGGACTGGGTCACGTTGCGGAAGCATTGGCTCATATGAATGCTTCAACGCCTCTAGTAAAACAACAGATATTGAGGCTTTGTTCCTTAGTGGTGATCGATGATGGCAACGTGAACGACGCTGAAATGGAATTGTTGAGAGCTACCGCAGAGGCTATTGGGGCGCCGATTCCTCAGATGGTTCGGATGGTGGCTTGATGAATCAGTTTTTGAAAAGCGTAGTCAGCGCTTGCGTTTAGGAGCTTTCATTGGAAACTTCCCCTCGTGGAAGGAAATAGCAAGCCATGGTGGCGATACATTTATCTGCTGGGAATTGATGCCCCGCTGGTTGCGATGTTGTGGCTATTTCTTTTTGCGAAGACTTGGAGAGTGAACTACCATCCATGGGAAGCATACGTTGCTCTGGGTTTGATGGTATGGGCTTTAAGGATCGCAGCAAAACTACTGAAAAGTGCGATGACGGTAGATCCAAAAGACCCACTTCAAGAAATGCGCAAGTGCCTGACAAGGTCCGCTCTCGGCGCTGGGATTATTTCGCTCTTGTTGATCGTCATTTTTTTCCCGACGGCAATTTATCTACGATTGCTTATTTTAGGGGTATTTGTGATTGCCTATTTTGCACTGACAAATTTTTCCGCAGAATCAGAAGGGCAGGTATCCTATCTCAAGCACGTATTGGCGGGGTCGGCCTTCGCGCTTGGAATTTCGATGATGGCGAATGTTTACCTGCCATCATTGGATCTCGATGATCTCTATTTATCGAGAGAATTCATTTGCTTTGGATTGCTCTGCACGATCGCCTCGGCGGCGGTGGAGCATTGGATTCGAGCCAAAGAAAACGAGCAGAGTCGCTACCCAGATGAATGGCAAATTGCGTTACCACTGACTTTGTTGGGTGCTTTTGCCTTGGTTTATGCCGTGCAGGCAGAGTCGCAGACGACTCGCCCTTATTTTTATTCTATTCTTACTGCTGCGGCTTTGCTTCAGGTTTTGAACCGCACGTTTTACCGCTTTCAAAGCATTGATATTAAAATTCTGACTAGTGCATGTTTCTTGGCTCCGGGTCTGATTTTTCAAGCTTACCATATGAGTCTCTGAAATCACCTTTCAAAGGTAATTGGCCGGTTGACAGCCATGCATCTCTGGCTATTCTGCCGCCCCGCGCCAGAGACATCTGGAACCCTCTGTTTCTGTGTTATCACGGTGCGCCATCCAACCCGACAATTATAACACGATGCCAACTAAGAAGAAGACCGTAGCTAAGAAACCAGCCGCGAAGAAATCCGCTGCAAAGAAATCCTCCGTTAAAGAAACCAAATATGTTTATACTTGGGGCGCAGGTAAAGCCGATGGACACGGCAAAATGAAAGAACTCCTCGGAGGTAAAGGTGCAAACCTTGCCGAGATGACCATCATCGGTCTTCCGGTTCCTGCAGGTTTCACCATCACCACCGAAGTCTGCACTTATTACTACGATCACAAAAAAACCTATCCGAAAGTTTTGCGTTCGCAGATGGAAGCAGGCGTTGCCAACATGGAAAAAATCATGGGCTACAAATTTGGCGACGATAAAGGATTTCCACTTCTTCTCGCAGTTCGCTCCGGTGCACGCGACTCGATGCCCGGCATGATGGACACCGTCCTAAATCTCGGCCTCAACGACAAAACCGTCGAGGCACTTTCCAAAGCCACCAAAAACGAGCGTTTCGCATGGGATTGCTACCGTCGTTTCATTCAGATGTATGGTGACGTCGTTCTCGGCGTGCAGAAATTTCCAAACGAAGATCACGAGCCGTTTGAGCACGCGATTGAATCTTTCAAACACGCAAAATACAAAAAGGACATCGTCGATTCCGAGCTCACCGCTCAGGACAACAAAGACATGGTAGCGATCTTCAAAAAGCTCGTTCTTGATCGCACTGGTAAAGGTTTCCCAGAAGATCCATGGGAGCAGCTCGAAGGAGCAGCTGGCGCCGTGTTCAGCTCATGGATGAATGATCGCGCGATTGTTTATCGTCGTAAATATGGTATCCCAGCAGCATGGGGCACGGCCGTTAACGTTCAGGCAATGGTCTTCGGTAACACCGGTTCTAATTCCGGCTCGGGCGTTGCATTCACACGTAACCCAGCGAACGGCGAGAACGTTCTCTACGGTGAATTCCTCGTTAACGCCCAAGGCGAAGACGTGGTCGCCGGTGTCCGTACGCCCGATGCAGTTGCAGGAATGGCAAAAGCTCTCCCAGCCGCATTCAAAGAGCTGATGAAAGTCCGCAAGATTCTTGAAACCCACTTCAAAGACGTTCAGGACGTCGAGTTTACCATTCAAGAAGGCAAACTTTTCATGCTTCAGACACGTAACGGCAAACGTACCGCTGCTGCCGCTCTGAAGTTCGCTGCCGACATGGTAAAAGAAAAACTCATCGATTGGCAAACCGCAGTGATGCGTAACCCTGCCGATCAGTTAGACGCACTGCTCGCACCTGTCTTCGACATCGCCGAGACCAAGAAGGCAACCATCATTGCCAAAGGTCTCCCAGCAGGTCCTGGTGCTGCTTCTGGAAAAATCTATCTCAATGCGGATCGCGCTGAGGCAGCTTCTCATCGCGGTGAAAAAGTCCTCCTCGTACGTGTGGAGACTTCCCCGGAAGACCTTCGCGGCATGATCGCTGCGGAAGGTATCCTTACCTCACGTGGTGGTGTTTCCTCCCATGCCGCTCTCGTTGCTCGTCAAATGGGTAAAGTCTGCGTCTGCGGTGCATCCGGTGTCGAAGTCGATTACGACAAGAAGACCGTCAAAGCAGGTGGTAAAACCTTCAAAGAAGGTGACTACCTCTCCATCGACGGAACGGCTGGAACAGTTTACGGCGGCGAACTCGCTACCGAGCCTTCCGAAATCATCACGGGTCTTATCTTTAACAAGAAATCATCACAGAGCACCGAGAAGTTCAAAAACTTCGTCAAACTGATGGATTGGTGCTCACAGGCAACTCGTATGGGTGTCCGCACCAACGCAGATACTCCTGAGCAAGTGAAGAACGCCATCGCGTTCGGCGCAGAAGGCATCGGCCTCACTCGCACCGAGCACATGTTCTTTGAAGGTGACCGTATCGATTCGATGCGTGAGATGATTCTCGCTACCGACGAAACCGCTCGCCGCAAAGCGCTTAAGAAACTCCTTCCTCATCAGCGCAAGGATTTCTTCGGTATCTTCAAAGCACTCGAAGGCAAACCAGCAACTATCCGTCTTCTGGACCCACCATTGCACGAATTCCTTCCTCACTCCAAAGAGCAGCAGATGGACCTTGCGAACAAACTTGGCGTTAAAGTCGAAGAGATCATGCACCGTGTGCACGACCTCCATGAGTTCAACCCTATGCTCGGTCACCGTGGTTGCCGTCTTGCGATTTCCTATCCGGAAATTGCTGAGATGCAGGCACAAGCCATCTTCGAAGCTGCTGCTGAGTGCGTGAAAAAAGGTATTCCTGTTCAGCCAGAGGTCATGGTTCCACTTGTGGGTTACGCCCGTGAGCTTGAGCTTCAGGTTGAAATCATCCACCGCGTTGCTAAAGAGGTGAAGGCAGATAAGGGAGTCAAGTTTGACTACCTCGTAGGCACCATGATCGAAGTCCCACGTGGTTGTGTCACCGCAGATGAAATCGCCAAACATGCGCAGTTCTTCTCCTTCGGCACGAACGACCTTACCCAAACCGCACTCGGCGTCAGCCGCGACGACATGGGCTCGTTCCTTAACAGCTATCAGGAAAACGACATCTATCCGAAAAACCCATTCGCATCGCTCGACACCACCGGTGTTGGCCAGTTGATGGAAATCGCTGTCGCCAAAGGTCGCTCCACCAAACCGAAAATCAAACTCGGTATTTGCGGTGAGCACGGCGGTGATCCGGATTCCGTGAGCTTCTGCCACAAGCTGGGTCTCGCTTACGTTTCCTGCTCGCCTTACCGCGTGCCGGTTGCCCGCCTTGCAGCGGCGCAGGCCGCGATTCTAGATGGCTCTAGTCCAAAGCAGCCAGCAGCAACCGCGAAAAAGAAAACAGCTAAGAAGCCTGCTAAGAAAAAATAATTTAGCCGACGTTTCAGAAACGTTGAACTAAGAACATCTCAAGCCGCCTCGGGTTTCTTCCGGGGCGGCTTGCTTTTTCAAGTTATCCTCACATCATCCGCGCCGTGCATCGCCAATCGCTACTTGATCAAATTTCCGAATACGCCCTTCGTCATACCGACGAGGCGGATGTGATCCGTGATTTCAGCGAGTTCGTGAAATCCGAACCGCGTTGTTTTGAGCGATCTTTGGAGAAGGGACACATCACCGGTTCCGCGTGGGTGGTGAATGCCCATGGCGACGAAGTGTTGCTCACGCATCATCGCAAGTTGGATCGCTGGCTGCAGTTGGGTGGCCATGCCGATGGTGAAAGCGATATTCTAACAGTGGCAATGAAAGAGGCGGAAGAAGAATCTGGGCTGACTGACTTCTCGCCGGTTGGCGAAGGTATATTCGATATCGACATCCATCTCATTCCTGAGCGCAAAGGTGAGCTGGCGCACTTACATTACGATGTGCGTTACGTTCTGCGTGCGAATGGTGAGACGGATTACATCGTAAGCGATGAATCGCACGATCTGCGTTGGGTGAAACCGGATGAAGTAAAAACTCTTACCACTGAATCATCCATGATGCGTATGGTAGCGAAGTGGAATGCGCAGTTATCGTTGAATTGTAGAGACTGACAATTTATATAGAATCTTATCATTTATGCATTGGTTGATTAAATCTGAGCCGGATGTTTTTTCGATTGAGGATCTGCAAAAGGTGAAGCAGGAGCCTTGGACCGGGGTGCGGAATTATCAGGCGCGTAACTTTATGTGGCGCGAAATGAATTTAGGTGAGCTGGCGATTTTTTATCATTCCAATGCCAAGCCATCGGGAGCGGCTGGGGTGGCGAAAGTGGTTTCCGAGCCTTATCCAGATCCGACACAGTTTGATCCGAAAAGTGAGTATTTTGACCCGAAGGCTACTGAAGATAAACCGCGCTGGTGGTTGGTGGATTTCCAGCATGTTGCGACTTTCAAAGAACTGATTCCGTTGGAAACTTTGAAAGCGGATCCAGTGCTAGTCGAAATGATGGTTTGCCAGAAGGGCACGAGGTTATCGATCAATCCGGTGGAGAAGATTCATTTCAACCGAGTGATGAAGATCGCTAAGGTGAAGATCTAAAAAGGTAGGGTCAACCCCGACTTGTCGGGGTTGACCGTGAATGAAGAAGGGGTGTTGAAGGGAGGTTTCTCTCCCGTTAGATGGATTATGCGTTGATATTTTTGAATTGGGTCGCCAGGGGCGTGGCGACCCTACCTTTATGGGAATAGGATGCAAATCGGGCTTGGGGTTTGGATGGTGGATTTAGGTTCACCGAGTATGCCAGTTTCCGGATTCAGGCTGAGAATGGAAAGTGTATTGGAATTTTGGTGACCGCAGAGAAGCCATTTACCAGATGGGTCTATGGCAAAGTGGCGTGGGGTTTTTCCACCGCATGGAGCGTGTTGGAGGAAGGTGAGTTTGCCGGTTTTAGGATCGCGTTGGTAAACAACGATCGAGTTCAAACCGCGATTTGAGCCGTAGACGAATTTTCCGTTTGGATGGACTTCGATTTCAGCGGTGGTGTTCGTTTCTTTAAAGTCCGATGGTAGGGTGGGGATGGTTTGTATGTCCGTGAGGCTGCCGGATTTTGGATCGTATGCAGCGACCGTGACGGTATTGGTGAGTTCGTTGATGATGTATGCGTGTTTTTCGTCAGGTGAAAAATCCATATGGCGGGGACCTGAACCAGGAGGAGCTTTGAGGGCGGCTGGATTGTGGGGGGTGATTTCCGATGATTCGGGATTGAATTTGTAAATCAGGGTTTCATCGGTTCCTAGATCTGGGGCGAACAGCTGGTTGTTGGCTTTGTTGAAATAGACGCCATGTGTGTGGGCGGCTTTTTGGCGTTCTGGGTGTGGGCCGGATCCTTGGATTTTGAAGTTGGAAACGATGTTTCCGATTTTGCCATCGGGATTGAGACGGAAAGTTGAAACGGTTCCTCCGCCGTAGTTTGCGACAGCGAGGGTTCGACCCGTTAGATCCACAACGAGGTGACAAGGACCGGCACCGCCGGAATCGGCTTCGTTTATGAAGGTGAGTGATTGATCATCCGCGATGCTGAATGCCGCGACATTTTTTCCAAAACCAATCGTATAAAGAACAGGTTTCTTCGGATGTAGGGCGAGGAAGCCCGGTTTCTCGTATTTCGCTGCTAGGGTGGGTTGGGAGATGGTTCCGGTGGTAGAGTCGAAATTTGCCAGATAGATGCCATCAGCAGATGTTCCGATATAAACAGGATGGTTCTCGGCAAGGACTGGAAGGACGCTGAGGGCGATGGGGAGGAGGATGCTTTTCATGAATTTATGTTAGACGTTAAAACCAAAATACTGGTTCGCGTTGTTGAATGAAACGTCGGCGATGAGTTTTGAGAGAGTATCGAAGTCATCGGGGAGTTCGCCTTTTTCTGCTTCGTCGCCGATGAGGTTGCAAAGAATGCGTCGGAAATACTCGTGGCGAGGGAAGGAGAGGAAGGAGCGTGAGTCGGTGAGCATGCCGACGAAGCGTGATAGCAAGCCGGTTGCGGAGAGTGCGTTGAGTTGCATTTCCATGCCTTCTTTTTGATCAAGGAACCACCAACCGGAACCGAACTGGATTTTTCCGGGAGTGATGCCGTCTTGGAACACGCCTGTCATGGAGGCGAAGAGGTAGTTATCGCGTGGGTTGAGGTTGTAGAGGATGGTTTTTGGAAGGGCTTCGCGGGATTCGAGGGCGTTCAGGAAGACAGCAAGAGCTTGGCCTTGTTGGACATCTCCCATGGTGTCGTATCCGGCATCGGCACCGAGTTTGGCAGACATGCGGATGTTGGTGTTACGTACGGGGTTAAGGTGAAGTTGTTTGGTCCAACCACGAGCGGCATCGAGCTGTCCTGAGAAGACGAGAAGGTAAAATGAGAAGCGTTCTTTGTCTTCAGTTGAAACCGGCTTTCCGGCGCGTGCTTTATTGAAAATATTTACGGCTTCTTCATCCGTGCATGGAAGGGCAGGGCAGCGATCCAGTCCGTGATCGGAAAGACGTGCGCCGGCGGCGTGGAAGTCATCATGGCGTATTTTCAGAGCGTTGAGGAGATCCGATAGCTGGATGATCGAGGTGTTAGAAACTTGTTCCAGTTTCGAGATCCATGGATTGAGAAGATCGGGTCGGTCGACTTGGAATGCTTTATCCGGACGGAAAGTCGGGAGAACTTTCGTGCTGAAACCCGAAGCTGCGATTTTCAAATGGTCATCAATAGGGTCGGCTGGATCATCTGTTGTGCCGACGACTCGGACGTCGAATTTTTTCAGTAAGCCGCGTGCTGAGAATTCGGGATCGGCGAGTTTGGCATTGGTTTCTTCCCAGATTTCATCTGCGGTGTCGGGGGAAAGTAGGATATTAATCCCGAAGTAGCGTTGGAGTTCCATGTGGACCCAATGATGCATGGGGTTACGGAGAGTGTAGGGTATGGTCTCAGCGAAGGCTTGAAATTTATCTCGAGGTGATGCGTTGCCGGTGACACGTTCCTCGTTGATGCCGTTGGCACGAAGCAGACGCCATTTGTAATGATCATGCCCTAGCCACATATCGGCGATGTTTTCCCAGCGATGGTCAGTCGCGATTTCCGAAGGGGAGAGGTGGTTGTGATAATCGATTATGGGGAGATCACAAGCGACTTCATGAAATAGGCGACGTGCGGTGTCGTTGTAGAGCAAGAAATGGTTGTCGAGGTAAGGCATGATGTGGTGATTTCAATGCAAATGCTGGCGGAGGGAAAGGCAGAAAAGTGGGGAGGTTAGGATTGACTTTTAGTCAGGAAAACTTCATCCAATAGTAATGGCTAATCAAGAAGAGTTGGACAAATTGTTCGAGGCTGCACTTTATGGGAGGAAGCCTCCGAGCCGATTTGGCACACCTGATGATCAAGTAAAATCAGCGCCAGCAGCTTTTCAAAAGGCGCAGTCGGACCAAGAAAATGTCGCTACTGCTTCAGCTAGTCCATTTAAAGCTGATTCAATGGAGGTAAAACCGTTCCTAGCCGTTGAAGCTAGTCCAATTCAAGAGGCTTCATCTGAGGAGGCGGCTACACCAGAAGTGTTATTAGATGAGAAAGCGTTGGCTTCTCTGGATGACAATGTGAACGCGGAGTTTGAACAGATTACCGATAAAAAAATTGCAAAAGCCAGAGCAAAGAGACGTCGTGAACGAATTATGTTTTACGCTTTATTGATAGGTTCAGTGGCGGGTGCAGGAGGTTGGCTTGTGAAAAATCCTGATAAAATAGAATCGATTAAAAGCATTCTCACTGAAATACGCACAGCCGTAGATCCAACTGCAGTTGCTGGAAAGTATGATAAGTCTCTGGAAAAGATAGCAGGACGCGGGGATCAATTGGGTGATGCTGCTACTGCACTCGGTGGAAAAGTAGTCGAAGGTGAAGATCAAAGTTTGGAAAATGAAATGAAACAATTATCTGGTGAAGAGACTACTGGACTTTCGTCGTCTGAAAAACAGAAAAAGCTTGAGGCTTTGCAGAAGACGATGGGTAAGAAAAAGGAGAAAGAGACGGAGATAAAGACAGAGAAGAAGTAGTGAGAGATAAAGATTTTCTCTTTATTTTAAGTGGCGGAATCACTTTGCTCCTTCTTGATGATTTTTTTCAGTAATTCGGCTTCTGGAGTTGGGTGACGCGTCAGTAGAGGATCGTTATCAAGATCGATGTAATGGAGTCCGAAGTCGGTGTTGAGATCGAAGGGGTGTCCCCATTCACGGTTTGAGGTGATAGACCACCAGTTGTAGGCGCGGACTGGAACGCCTTTTGCGATGGCGTTTTCAACTTCAACAAGATGAGATTGCAAGTATTGAGATCGAGAAATGCCTCCAGCTGATGGAGGACAGCCATTTTCGACGATGAGTAATTCTTGTTTAGGAAACCAACGATGGAGTCGTTGCAAAGCATGGAAAAGTCCACGAGGCCATACGGGAGCACGGAAGAATCTGCCGTTGGCGGCGTCTTCCAGTAATCGGAATTTATGTAGTCGATGTGTTGGAAGTCCCCAATAGTAATCGAGGCCTACGAAATCTAATGAGTCGATCGCTTCCTCAGGGCAGAGCTGTGTTGCGAGTTTGCCCGCCATACCGAGATACCACCAATTTGAGTTTGCGATCAGGCAGGTGGTTCCCCAGAAACGCCATGCCCAGTTGAGCCAACTGCGTTTTGATTCGAGTGCGTGGAATCGGTCGATTGGCTCGATGGGAATGATTTCTATTTTTGAGGAATCACCGAAAATCTGATTGGCGATTTGTTTTGCCAGCTGAATTTCAAGTCCCGGATCGGGAGCTTGTTTTGAGAGTCCGGGTGCATCGATACGGATGCCGACACGGAGATAGCCACGCTTTAGGATTCTGCGGATGCCATGGACAGAATCGATGTGTTTGGGTGGAGCATCGGTGCCGTGAAAGACCTCGTAGAGAGAAGTCGGGAGAGTGGATGGAGAAATGATGTTAGAAGGTTCGGAAAGCCATGAGACGTCACAGTATTTTCGAAGATCTGTTTGAAAGTCCCTGATGGCTTGATTGACATGCGCGAGTAGTTGGGCATGTCCGTGGGGGGCGAGAGCGACGTAGTGTTCATCACTCAAGCAGGTTTTTAAAAAGCGGAAGTCACTGTGATTAATTAGTTCAGGTGGAAGGAGGTATAGGGCATCGCCATAAACAGCATCGACTTCACCGGATGAGAGCGCGTCGCGTGCGTCGTCGTAGTTTCGGAAAAGTTTTTTTCGGGATGCTGAGGGGAGATCGCGTTTCCATGATTGGGGTTGGTTTCCAATGGCAACGACGGCGACTGATTTTACGTTCAGTGATGAAATTTCATTTAATGTATCATCGCTGCGGATGATGATGGCTTTGCCGGTACGGAGGTATGGATCGCTGGATTCGTAAAGGGTTTGATCGTCCATGGTAACCCCGCCGATGATGAGGTCGGCTGCGCCGTATTCACTGACGATGGCTTCTTTGGTGGTGAATTTAAATAGGGATTCAGAGAGTCCACGATGACAAGCGCCCCAGTCGAGGAGCATTTGGAGCCATGTGGGAAAGCCGGTGATCAGGGGATTCACGCCGACTTTTGTATGAGGATGTAGCGCTTTTATTTTTTGTCGTGCACGTGCGTGGGCGGAGAATAAATTAGGTACCAATTTTCCAACTGCCTGAGCCTCGGCGTCGACCGATGAACTACGGGGTAAACCGGGCGGCATGTAGTAGCGGTTTTGCCACCAAGGTTTGATATATCCGAAGGTTAGCTGGCTGGGTTCGTTGAAAGTGATCCACCAATCGATTTTGTCGCCCAATGCCTCAGCGACTTTTTCTGCGTAACGGGCGAAGATATCTGGGAAATCATTACCTAGCATTCCGCCGTGATCGCGCTCAAGCCAAACTGGCCAGACAAAGTGGTGAAGGGTGAGCATGGGGCGCATTCCGTGTTTCAAAATGCATTCCGCTACATCTCGATAATGATTCAGTGCGTCATGATCGAAGATCCCGTGTTCAGGTTCGATGCGAGACCATGCGACAGAGAAGCGGAAAAGTTTGCAGCCGAGTGCGGCAGCGGATGCGATGTCTTCATCGTAACGATTCCAGAAGTCCGTAGCTAGGCCACGAGGTGTTAGACCTTGAGAGCGTTCCCAAAGATCCCAAACGTCTTCGCGTTCAGAATGGTATGCCTCCGTTTGGTGATCCGCATTGGCGGTGCCGAAGATGAAATTCTTCGGGAAAGGCATATTACCGAGGAATTTTCAGGTTTTGTCCGACTCGGATGACTGAGCCCCTTATGCCATTGGCTGTCTGAATTTTTGAAACGGTGGTTTTATAGCGCTTCGCAATAGAGGATAGAGTATCGCCGCGTTTGACGGTATGGCGAACAACAGCAGGTGGTTTGGGCTTAGGTTTGGGCTTAGGGTTGGGTTTTACGGTTGTTGGAGATGTTCTAACAATAGGAGGAGGAGAAGTTGTTTCGATCAGAGGGATGTGTGGCTCTGGAAGAGGTCGTGTGTTGGATACGATGGTCGTGTTTGGCTTGCTGGGAGTGCCTGGTGCTGGGGGGCGATACCATTTGTCCGGTTGATCCACCCAATCCTCGACGTAATCTCCGCGGCTATTGTAGGGGCCGGTTACGGTTTGAGTTTGAGGAGCGGTTCTTAAACTTCCGCACTGGGTAAGAAGTGGGATTGTGAGCAAGAGAAGGAATTTTCGAGGAAAGAAAATCATCGGGCGGGAATATGCGGGAAATATTACGGATATGCAAAGCATTGTTCGTGAAAATCGTCATATTTCGGGTGGGTGGAAAAACAAGTGAGTGACAATTTTGTGAAGCGCTGCCTATCAAGTGCGCCCCGATGTCGATGATTCTTGAATGCCGTCAGACTCTCAAGCTGGCCTTTCCTTTGGTGATTGGCCAGATCAGCCAGATGTTGCTCGGGGTTGCGGATACCGTGATGATAGGGAAGCTCGGTGTGACGGAGCTGGCGGTGCTGACTTTTGCGAATTCTCTATTTTATGTGCCGTTTGTGTTTGGAATTGGAGTTTTGACGGCCATTTCGGTGTTCACCTCAAATGCTCGGGGTGCTGGAGATACCGCAGCGGGGCGTGCGAGTTGCAGGTTGGGGGTTTATATTTCAACGGTGCTTGGACTGCTACTTTTTGGGCTGATGTGGTTGCTTTCGCTGAATCTCGGTATTTTCGGGCAGCCGAAAGAGGTTGAGGAAAGCACGAGACCCTTTTTCATCATCATTATGGCATCTTTGGTGCCAGCGTTAATGTCGTTAGCCTTGAAGAATCATGCGGATTCGTTGGATAGGCCGTGGCCGCCGTTTTGGATTTTCCTATCTGGTGTGGTGCTCAATGTATTTTTAAACTGGGTGATGATTTACGGAAACTTGGGTTGTCCGGCGTGGGGCTTGGAAGGCGCGGCAATTGCGACCTTGATCGCTCGGATCGCGATTTTGGTAGCGATGTTTGTTTGGTTGTATCACGCCAAAGGTCTGCGTGAATGGGTTCCGTATCATTGGTTCCGTATGCCCGCGAAAGCCGAGACCCGGAAATTTTTAGGGATAGGTTTTCCGGCGAGCTTACAGATGATTTGTGAGGTTTCTGCGTTCTCTGCAGCTGGCTTGTTGATGGGAAAATTTGGAGCAGTCGCGATGGCAGCACATCAGGTCGCGTTGATGTGTGCGGCAACGGCGTTTATGGTTCCGTTAGGTTTGTCGATGGCATTGAGTGTTAGGATAGGTTTGGCGAGTGGTGCGGGGGAGTTTCATCGTTTGCGTAAAATTATTGTTTCAGGTTGGTGGTTAGGAGCGGGATGGGCGTTGGTTGGTGCGTTGATCTTTTTCTTATTTGGGGAATGGTTGGCATCGCTTTATATCGACGAGTTGCCGGTCATCGAACTAGCGGCTGCGATCATGGTCGTGGTCGGGGTGTTTCAATTGTTTGATAGTTTACAGATCTGTTCTGTGGCGATGCTGCGCGGACTGCATGATGCTAGGATGCCGGCCGTTATGGGTTTTGTGGCATACTGGGTGATAGGTATTCCTATCGGCGTATTTCTATCAATCAAACTTGGCTATGGAGCCGTAGGTGTATGGTGCGGGCTCGCCAGCGGGTTGATGGTGGCTTGTGTGTTGCTTATCCCAAGGCTATGGAAGTTAACGGCAGTGAAATCTTGAACTCCTAGATTCAAGTTAACTTTATCCGTTATCTCTAATTTCTAGAAATCCATTATCCCTCAACCGCAGCCAAAATATCAGAAACCTCCGCGAGTCGTCCGATACCTTGGTAACCACATGCTAGATCGCCTGTTGCAGGTTGGATGAAGTGGCAACCGTCTTTTTGGAGTTGTTCGACGTTGCGTTGGGTGGCTGGGTGTAGCCACATTTTTCCGTTCATGGCCGGGGCAATAAAGACGGGGGTTTCGCGTGGGAGAGCGAGGTAGATCGATGTTAGAGGATCAGGGGCGTGACCGTTGACGAGGAGGGCGAGGGTGTTTGCGGAGGCGGGGGCGATGAGGAAAAGATCCGCAGTATCGGCGAGCTCGATGTGTCCAGGTTTCCATGAATGCTTTTCGTCTTCGAGGGAAACAAGGACAGGATTGCGGGTGAGAGTTTGGAGGGTGAGGGGAGTGATGAACTCACAAGCAGAATGAGTCATGACCGCATGCACGTCGTGTCCAGCTTTGACGAGTTGCGAAGCGAGATCGGCGGCTTTGTAAGCGGCGATCGATCCGGTAATGCCGAGGGCGATTTTCATAAAACTTTAAACTTTAAATATTAAACTCCAAGGAAGAGTGATGGATGCGGAGGCAGGTTATCATATTAGAGAGCAGTTGGGGTTTAGAACAGGGAAGATCACAGGCTCTTCATTGAGATTTAAAATTTAAGATTTAAAGTTTCAGCGCAGCATGGCTGCGGCTTTGGTTAGGGCTTGGGCTAAGGAATCGATGTCTTGTTCGGTGTTGTAGAGGGCGAATGAGGCACGGGTGGTGCCGGTGATTCCGAAGCGAGCCATGAGGGGTTGGCAGCAATGGTGACCGGTGCGGACGGCGATGCCCATTTGATCGATTAATGTTCCGAGATCGTAGTGATGAACGCCTTCGATTGCGAAGGAGATCGCGCCGATTCTATCGGCGGGGCCGTAGAGGTGGATGCCTGGGATTTCGGAAAGGGCGGCTGCGGCTTGGTGGATCAATGTTTCCTCGTGGGCTTGAATTTCCGTGAGGCTGATCCCATGGATGTAAACGAAGGCGGCGGCGAGGGCGATGGCACCTTCGATGTTGGGAGTTCCGGCTTCGTATTTGAAGGGGAGATCGTTGTAGGTCGTTTTTTCAAACGTGACCTCTTTGATCATTTCACCACCACCTCGCCATGGCGGTAAAACTTCTAACAAACTTTTCCGACCCCATAACACGCCGATCCCGGTGGGTGCGTAAATTTTGTGTCCGGAGAAGACGATGAAATCGGCTCCGAGAGATTGCACATCGACTACGAGGTGCGGGATGGCTTGCGCGGCATCGATCAACACCGTAGTGCCGAATTTCTTGGCGGCGGCGGTCATTTCGCGGACGGGATTGACTGTGCCGAAAGCGTTAGAGACCCAAGTGATGGCGAGGATTTTAGTTTTTGCTGAGAGGAGTTGTTGAAACGCGGTTTGATCGAGGACGCCGTGATCATCGCAAGGAATGACGCGTAACGCCGCGCCGGTGCGTTGGGCGAGCATCTGCCATGGGACAATGTTCGAGTGATGCTCTAGGGCGGAAATGAGAATTTCTTCGCCAGAGGTAATCGGTAGGATGTTGGTGACGAGGTTGATTCCATCCGTGCAGCCGGAGGTGAAAATCACTTCGTCGGGCGAGCTGGCGTTGATGTATTTCGCGATGGTTTCCCGCGCCTGCTCGTGTGCGGCGGTCGCTTCGCGCGCGAGGTGATGGGTGCCTCGATGAATGTTAGAATTGATCTTCTCATAATAACGCCGCGACGCATCCAGCACCGCGATCGGTTTCTGGGTGGTGGCGGCGTTGTCGAGATAGACCAACGGTTTGCCATTCACCTTTTCCGAAAGGATGGGAAAATCGGCTTTTAAAGATGGATTGAGCATGGAGCGGAGAGCTGAGAGCGAGGAGTGATGAATTTAGAATTTGAACTACGCCAGTAATTCAATGGCGGCTTCGAGAGATGGTAGGTCCTCGATGGAGATGACTTTCGCCTCGGGGGCGATTTTTGCAACTAAACCGGCTAGGACTTTTCCGGGGCCGATTTCGATGAACTCGGTGTGGCCTTGGGAAATGAGGTATTGGATGGATTCGATCCAACGGACGGAGCCAGTGACTTGGGAGGTGAGGGTGGAACGGATTTCTTCAGCGGAGGAAACGGGGGAGGCGGTGAAGTTCGCGATTACTGGAATCAGTGGGGAAACAACGTTCGTGGTGGCGAGTTCAGCGGAGAGCTTTTCCTGCGCGGATGCCATCAAGGATGAGTGGTAGGCACCGGCGACGTTGAGTTTGATCGCGCGGCGGATGCCGAAATCCTTGGCTTTCGAGACCGCATCGTCGATACCAGCGGTGGAGCCGGAGATGACGATTTGTCCTGGGGCATTGAGGTTTGCTACATCGACTCCGGTGGCTTTCGAGAGTTCGCGGATTTTTTCCTCATCGCCACCGATTAGGGCCGCCATTGCGCCATCGGTGGCGTTGCAGGCTTCTTCCATGAACGTTCCCCGACGTGATACGAGGCGCAGGCCGTCTTCGAAGGAAAACGTTCCGGCAGCGGCATGGGCGGTGAACTCGCCGAGTGAGAGTCCGGCAGCGGCGACCGGGTTGAAATTCGGTAAGCGAGATTTCAATAAGGCTAAACCGATTAAGCCTTGAAGATAAAGGGCTGGCTGGCATTTAGAGGTGGCAGTCAGCGCTTCCTCGGGGCCTTCGAACATGATATTGGTGAGGGAATAACCTAGGGCTGCATCGGCTTTCACCGCTAGATCACGAGCGATGCTTGAGGACTCGATCCAATCGCGAGCCATACCGATTTTTTGAGCGCCTTGTCCAGAGAATAGGATAACGGGTGAAGTCATGGTGTGGTTTTAAACGGCTGATATCATCTTGGCTAGTCTTTCGATGAGGAGAGTGATACGTAACGATCTTCGAGTTAGTCGTTCGTAAAAATTTCCAATGGCTAAATTTCCGGGTTGCCAAGTGGTCGAAAGCTCATGTAGTTTCCCGCGCCCGGGGGCAATGCTCCTGTGAACAGCCTTATAGTGTAATGGTAACACTCCGGATTTTGATTCCGTCATTCTAGGTTCGAGTCCTAGTAAGGCTACTCTTTTTAAACTCTAAGTTTTAAATTTTAAACTTCAATCAGAGGGGCGACTTGCGGATCTGGCATTATTTGATTTTTGATTTGGAAGAAAAAATCACAAATCATTGATCGAGCCAAAGTCTGGGGAGAAAAGGCGTTTGTAGGTGCGGGCGGCGTAGCCGTCGGTCATGCCGGCGAGGTAGTCGCAGATGAGGCGGGCGCGGGTAACTGGGTCGGGGGATTGTTGGATTTCTGCGACGGTGTCGTTGGGGAGGAGTTGGAAATCTTGGCCATCGATGGGCAAACCGTGGATGTAACGAGTTTCCAAAATTTCCCAAAGTTTTCTGAGCATGTAAGAGCCCTTGTGCTCGAGTTGTTTGAGTTTTGGAGAGAGGAACACCACGTCGTAGGCGAGGCGTTTAAAGAGGGCGGATTCGGCTTGGACGGTTGGATCGATGATGAGTCTATAGCGATAGCGGTTGGTGGTGGCGGAGAGGAAATTGACGTCTAGTTCGAGGTGGGTGGATGTGATGTATTTGCCGATGCGTTTTCCAACGAATGGCTCAACACGATTCGCGCGAATGGCTTGGATGAGATCGCCTAGTGGTGTTTTCTCTGAGTAATCGATCTCTTTCGATTTCGCCCATTGTTCAATTTTCTCGATGGGTAAGAAACCCGCACGGACGCTGTCGGAGAGGTCGTTGAGGGAGTATGCTGTGTCATCGGCCCAATCCATGATTTGGCATTCGATGGATTTGAATGCATCGCGGGATTTTCCGGGTGTGAGTTCGATGGGGAAATCGTTTCCGCCGAGGCTCCAATCGAGGTAGCGGTGTTGGGAGTCGTAGATGAAATGATTCTTCGGAGGTTTGCCATCTTTGATGAGTTCCGACCAGAGGGTTTTGTATTTCAGGATTCCATCTAGAAATGCGCGCGATGGCGACATGCCGGTGTGTTTGGCGGAGAAGATGCGTTCAGTGAGGAGTCTTAGGGTTTGGGCGTTTCCTTCGAAGCCGCCGTATTCGCGGTTTAGGTGATTGAGGGTTTTTTCGCCGGCGTGACCAAACGGCGGATGGCCGAGGTCGTGGGAGAGGCAGATGGCTTCGATGAGGTCGGTATCGATGTAGAAATGATCGGAGAGCAGCGAGTTGGGCTGGCGAAGGAGCCAGGTGCAGATGGATTTACCGATTTGAGCGACCTCAAGTGAGTGGGTCAGGCGGGTGCGGTAAAAATCGTATTCGCCGGACCAGAAAACTTGGGTTTTGTTTTGGAGTCGGCGGAAGGTGGTGGTGTGGAGGACACGATCGCGATCAATTTGAAAAGGGCTGCGATAATCGTCTTTGGTAGGCGTTTCCTCCAAGCGTTCGGTATCGAAGGAGTTGTAGAAGTCGTTCCGCATGAGGGATTGTGTGGGTTTTGGTAAAGGGGTTTCAAGGGTAGAGTTTTTTTTGATTCGATCGGTTGCAGGTTGGTTCGGCATCTGCTAAAGGTTTAATATATGTTAACAAAACAGATCATTAGAGCGGCTTCGGGATGGTTGGAATTGGGGATGCCGAGCGATGCGCTGAATGAGTTGAAAGCTCTACCGAAAGAGCATTTGGATGAGAAAATTGTGCTGGAGTTACTGTTGGCCGGAGAGATGGCGTTGCAAGATTGGAAGGCTGCAGCGGAGACAGCGAAGCGTCTCTGCATGGAGGCAGTGGATGAACCGGATTTTTTTCTCAGTGCGGCGTTTTGTCTGCATGAGTTAGGTGAGACCGATGAGGCACGGAAATGGCTACTGCGCGGACCGGACGTGCTTTCGGAGATGGCGGTGTTTCATTACAACATGGCCTGCTATCTTTGGACGCTTGGTGAAAAGGAACGCGCGCACAATCATCTGGCGCAAGCATTTGAGATGGATGACAGCTTCAAAGAATCCGCGCGCTACGATAAAGATTTAGTCGGGATCGAATGGTGAATTTCATGATGAAATCGCGCTTTGACAGATTGTAGGTGTTTTGCGAGTTTACCTACATGCAGCCCATCCATTTTGAAGAATCTGTCGTTTCAATCATGAAGCGGGATCAGCGCTATGAGGGACAGGCTTACTTTTTTCTAAAGGAGGCGTTGGATTTCACTCTGAAAAGATTTCTTGATGAATCCACGGGCCGGAACCGGCATGTGAGTGGAAAAGAGTTGTTAGAAGGCTTTCGCGATTATGCATTGGAGCAATATGGCCCGATGGCGGCGACCTTGATGGAGGAGTGGGGTGTTCGACAATCTCGCGACGTCGGAAACATGGTGTTCCGATTGATTGAGGAGCAGGTGTTTGGAAAACAGGATTCGGATAAGCCGGAAGATTTCGAGGGTTTGTTCGATCTGGATGAAGCTTTGAGAAGACCGTTTTTGCCGACCCGAGTGGGTGTGTATGTGGGGGTTTAATATGCTACTCACAGGTGGTTGCGTGAGAAAATTTCTCAACTCGACGAGTCGCTTGATGAACTGCTTGAGGAATCACTGGATGAATCACTGGATGAATCACTCGACGAACTGTCAGAGGAATCACTGGACGAACCGCTTGAAAAATCACTTGGCGAATCATTCGTCTGAGTAATTGGTGTATCATACGTCGGAGTGAATGGCTGATCATTTAGCGTAGAAATTGGCGTAGTAAAATGCGCAGAGCCCAGTGGAAGCGGCGGAGGGACGTTGGCTTTTGGGGCAACCATCCATTTCGGTGCTTTGGGGGTCTTGTCGGAATTCCATGCGAGAAACGTGAGTAAGAGGGTGCCTGCGATGCTGCCGAATCCGCAGGTGAAAGCGGCGCACATGCCGACGATGAATGGTGCTAGCCCGATTATGATGACTAGCAGGGAAGAAGGTTTAATTTCGAAATTCATCACTGCAAGACGGAGTCTGGAGCGTGCGACCAGTAGACCAAGGATGACGTAGCAAACCACCACGATCAGGGCACACGCGTGATAGAACGAGATGGCGACTGGTGCCCAAGCAGATGTTTTGGCCATGTTCATCCAAATACCTCCGCCAAGCATGCTGATCCCTCCTCCAGCGACTGCGGAAAAAAGCATCACACAGAAGATCCCGAGTTTAGATGCTAGCGAAGGAAAGCCAGAGGCTGCGATGGCGATGGCAGACATCATCGCAGCGGCAGATATGACCGTGCCGGTGTTCGCGATTTCATTAAACCACTCGATACCACCGATGAAGTAGCGGATGATGACATAAGGCAGAAGAGATGTTAGAGTGAGCATGCATAGCAGCCAGAGAGTGAGAAACTTTCCAAAAACGATATGCCAGCGATTGAGGCTAGTGAGTAGCAACATCTCGTGATTTCCCTCTTCGATTTCCTGAGGCATTAGCAACAATCCGGCGAGTGGCATGAGTATTCCGCAAACACCCATAGCGACCCACCAGAACGGGCCGATGTAATCTGGATCCCATATAAAAACGCCTGCCATGGAGCCTCCGGATGATATGTTAAATTCGAACTCATAGAATACCGCAGCGGTGGCGAAAAGATGAATACAAATGAATGGATAGACAAAACTTGCGCGGCGCAGGCTTTGGCGCAGTTCCTTGACCTGCATGGGGCCAAAGCGATCGGGTAGATCTGTGTAGGTATGTTGACTCACTACGTTGATTTAAGGAAGGATGTCGGAATAGACACCGGGATCGCTGCCAGGAATTTCGATGGCGCCACAATTTTTTTCGTAAAACTCACGAGGACCCACGCCGCCGATGATGCCGTAGGCGTAGCCCATATCGCGGAGAGATTCGAGGGCTTTGAATAAAAGGGCTTTTCCAAGGCCGGTGCCGCGTGCGGATTCGATGACTCCGGTAGGGCCGAAAAATCCGCGTTGGGTGGTTTCGTAGCAGGAAAAGCCGATGATTTCCTTATTGCGGGTAGCGATCCAGCAAGAGACCGGCTGGCGAGTAATGGCGACCTCGATTTCGCTCGCCCATTTTTCTGAGAAATGCTGACGGGCGAAAGCTGCCACTGTGTGTTTTTCAAAGGCACGGGCTCGGCGCAGGGTGATACCTTGCTCGCGAATTTTTTCATACATTGAGGCACTCTTAGGTAAATCGTAAAGGCGCACGAGCATGTCTATCATGCATCCTATCAAAGAGGTAATTTCGAGCAAGGTGAAGTGTCGATTTACTAAATTTAATGCTTTTGTTTAAATGGAGTATCGGGTAGCTCGGGGGGATGCGTAACAGTACCTTATTCCTCCTGATTTCCGTTGCACTTCTACAAAACCTCTCGGCCCAGAATAAACCCAAAGGTGGATGGTATGAGAATATGGATATTGGACCATCTTGGATGAACACCTTTGGAGATTATTTTGGCGGAGCCAAACGAACGGCTACGTTGAAAGGAATTTCCCTAGATTTGGGAGAAGGCTGGCGTGGTTTATTCGATACTGAAACCTTGCAACTTGTGAGAGTTTCTCAGGAAACGATTGAGTGGGGTGGGACGCCATGGACGGGTGCTCACGGCTCGTTCATCACCATGGGAAACAAGACTCCGTTACAAATTACCGCAAAGAGTTCCGGTTGGGCAGATGCTGATGGATCATTTGAAGATAAGCGCAGTCTCAAAGGTTTCGGAAATATGCCACATGCGATGTATGCGGGCCATTACCGCCATGGTCGCGAAGTGGTTCTTGAATACACAGTCAATGGAACAACCGTGTTTGATCATCTCACCAGAGAAGGCGCTAACGTTACACGTTCACTTAAAGTTTCAGCACATGACAAACCACTCACGTTGTTGGTCGCTGATGAAACGGGTGATTTCCAAATCGCTGCAGACGGGAAATCCGCAAAGTCGGCCGACGGACTCGAAGTTATCGCATCGTCCGGTGTCAAATGGGTTGTCGAACCAGCCAACTTGAAGCGGTTAGTTGTTCAGATTCCCGCTTCTAAAACAGAAACAACCGTGCAGATCGCTTTTGCAAGAGGTGCCGCGCCTGCATTGGCAAAAGCACCCGATTTCAAGAAACTCACTTCGGGTGGACCGGGTCTCTGGCAGGAAGTTATCACGACCGCTGGAGTCGTTTCTGATAAAAAAGACACCAGCTATGTGACCGATGTGCTGACTCTTCCCGAGAATAACCCATGGGGTGCGAATCTTCGTTTTGGTGGATTCGATTTTATCAATGAAGACAGTGCAGCTCTTTCCTCATGGAACGGCGATGTGTGGGTGGTTAAAGGACTCAAAGGAGATTGGAAAGAGCTCAAATGGCAGCGTATCGCTTCAGGCTTGTTTGAACCGCTCGGCTTGAAAGTCGTAAAAGGTGAGATTTATGTGAATGGTCGTGATCAGATCACCAAGCTCATCGATCTCAACAAGGATGGTGAAATTGATCATTACAAGACCTTCAATCGCGATGTGTATATCTCACAGAACTTCCATGAGTTCGCTTTTGAGCTTCAAACCGACAAGGCAGGAAATTTCTATTTCGCAAAAGGCGGACCTGTTAGAGGTGGTGGCCGTAACTTCGAACAAATTTTACCGCACCACGGTATCGTTGCGAAAATTTCACCTGACGGAAAAAAATTCGAAGTGGTCGCCACAGGTTTACGTGCGCCGGGTGGTCTGAGTGTTGGTCCTGAGGGACAAATCACAACGGGTGAGAATGAAGGAACTTGGCAGCCATGTTGTAAAATCAACTACGTCACTGCTAAGAACGCTCCTGTGTTTTTCGGAACAGAGCCCACACGCCAAACTCTAAAAGATGCACCTTACACCGCACCGTTGGTCTATCTTCCGATGGATGTGGATAACTCAGGTGGATCACAAGTTTGGGTGCCTGATTTCGCAAAATTCGGCCTCAAGAAAGGTGAGTTGATTCATTTGTCCTATGGAAAATCTTCCGTGTATCGCGTGCTGCCAGTCGAGCGAGACGGTAAGATGCAGGGTGGGGTGGTTAAACTGCCGATTACTCTGCAATCCTCCGCGATGCGTGCACGGTTCCACCAAGACGGTTCGATGTATGTGTTAGGCTTCCGTGGTTGGCAGACCAACGCTCCAACCAATTGCGCGTTTCAACGCGTTCGCTACATTTCAGAAGTGGGTATAAATCTTCCTGAGAAACTCGAATACACCGATACAGGTGTGAAAATTCATTTCTCCACCAAGTTGGATGCTGAGCTCGCAAACGATATCACGAGTTACTCGGGTCAACGTTGGGATTATGTCCGCGGACCACAATACGGTTCCGGCGAATTCTCGGTCGATACACCCGACACGGAAGCGTTAGAAAAAGCCCTGACTTCGGAATCACAAAAACACAAAATGCGTGATAAAATCGCAATAAGCTCAGCCAAACTTTCAGCAGACGGTAAAGCGGTGGAGCTGGTGATCGATGGCATGAAGCCTTCGATGTCGCTTAAAGTTGCTTACGATCTGGAAAATGCAGATGGCGATGTGATGATCGGAGATATCCACGCAACGGTTTACGGAAAATAGATTTATGAGATACCTCATTTGGTTTCTGGCTGGGACTGCATTGATGAGCATGGCTCAAGCTGAGCTCATCGCTACATTTTCACAACAAGGCGAACCGACCGATAAACGGTTAGATCGGCTTGTCGCCTTGTCGGTGCCCGCGGGTCAGGTGGCGACTCCGTTTCTGAAGCCCGGTAAATTCGAAACTGAGTGGACAGGTAGTTTGAAAATTGATCAGAGACGCAGACTCATTTTTTCCTTCGAAGGTCAGGGAACGAAGGTTGAGTTGAGTATCGATGGTGAAGTTGTGGCGACCGAAGCGGGAAAATTCGGCACTGTGAAATCTGAGCGACTTCGACTCAATCCAGGGGTACATACTATATCGGTGAAATACCAAAGTTCCGATGATGGATCAGGGGAGTTTCGTTTGTATTGGGAAGAGGAAGGCATGGTGCGTCAGACGATTCCACCGAGTGCGTATGAAGTTGCGGCAGATGAACCAACAGTTGCGGGAGAGTTGAAACGTCATGGACGTATGGTTTTTGCTCAGCATAACTGCACAAAGTGCCATGCGCCAGCAGCGGGTCACGGAGCGACGCCAATGCCTGAGTTGTTAGAAGTAGCCCCGATTCTTTTTGGAGTCGGCGACCGGGTTTCCGAGGAATGGTTAATGAAGTGGGTTGCCGATCCAAAGGCGATGAGACCGGGTACGAAGATGCCGCAGTTGGTCGATCCATCGACACCTGAGGGTCTTCAGCAAGCGGCAGATCTGGCGGCGTATATGGTTTCAACCTCTTCCAAAAAAGAGATTAAGCCAATCGTGACCGATCCAAAGCTGGTTCAAGCTGGTGGCGCAGTGTTTCACGAGCTCGGCTGTGTGGCATGTCATTATCCTGCTGGTGAAAATGGTAGCGATGACTCAAAGCGCATTCCGCTTAACAACATTGCTTCAAAATATCTTCCGGATCAATTGATCGCATTTTTGAAAAAGCCTGAGGCGTTTCATCCCTACACAGGGATGCCGAATTTCCAGTTATCAGATGCCGAAGCTAATTCACTCGCGCATTTCCTGCACGCTGAGTCGGTAGGTAAAGAAACCAAAATGAGTTACAAGTTTCCGAAAGGAGATGCGGCTCGTGGTGCGGCGGTTTCTGAAAGTCTGCAATGCGGAACCTGTCATCCCGGTATGCCAGGTGCAGTGTCCAAAGCGATTTCTCTGGAAGGGATTTTCAAAATGGATTGGGCAGAGAAAGGATGTGTCGCAAAAGATGTGAAACAGGCCAATTTTCCACATCCCAATATTGATAAGAAAGAATTGGAAGCGCTCTTGGCGTTTTCGAAAAGTGGTCAAGGGTCGCTAAGTAAAGATAGTCATGCTGAGTTTGCGGAGAGACAGATGGATGCGAAACGCTGCACTGCGTGTCATTCTCTGGACGATGAGGTATCGCTGTTGAACTCCTTGCAAGGATCTACAGCGAAGTTTGCAGCGCATATCAAAGGTTTAGATGAGCGGGTTGATCAATCACGTCCGCAACTGACATTCATCGGAGAAATGTTGCATACCAGTTATATCGAATCGATGTTAGCAGGGACCTTGAAAGAGCGTCCAAGACCTTGGTTGGGAACACGGATGCCGGCGTTCAATGTGTATGCAAAGCCATTTGCAGAAGGCTTAACACGACTTCATGGATTTAGCCCGAGTTCACCTCAGAAATTCGCAGTGAATCCTGAACTGGTTAAGATCGGTCATTCTTTGATCGGTGCTGAAGGTTTGGGTTGCACAACGTGTCATGGAGTTGGTGATAAGCCAGCAACTGCAGCATTTGAAGTCGGCGCGAACAATTTCTCTCAAGTGTCCGAGCGTTTGCGTGAAGGATATTATTATCGCTGGATGGATCATCCAGCAGCGGTGATACCGGGAAATAAAATGCCACGCTATGCGGACGGTAATAAGTCAAAACTCATGAATGTCCTAGATGGCGATGCTGCTAAGCAGTATGAAGCCATCTGGCATTGGATTCACGAGAAGTAATTTATCAAGAAGGGGCTGCGACACAACGGGGCTGCCTTCTTCTCTTTCTGTTTCTCTTCCAAATAAAAAATTAACAATCGTAAATCATCAATCGTCAATAAAACCGAATGTGAAAGCGATATTTGGAGCCATTTTCTAACATTTTATTTTCACTTCACTTAGAAGATTTATTGATGATTGATAATTGTTAATTTTTGATTTTTGATTTGTTAAGAATACCACTTCTTCATCCAGCGGACTACTCACTCCCAGCCCATGACTCATCGAGACATGCAGATAAATCTCCGTAGTCGTAATATCTTCATGTCCTAGAAGATCTTGGATGGTTCTCAAATCCGTCCCATTCTCCAACAAATGAGTCGCAAACGAATGCCTCAACGCATGACTTGTCACCCGCTTCTCAATTCCCGCTGCTGACGCCGCGCGCTGTATTGCTCGATTGTAAACGCTATCATGCAAATGGTGCCGCCTTCTGATGTTCGTTTCCGGATCGATCGATAGCTGTTTGGCCGGAAACAACCAAAACCACTCAAAGGTTTCCGCCGCGCGTCGGAACTTCCTCGCCAACGCACCAGGAATATACACTCCCGCTCGCCCCTCGCTTCGGTCATGCTCCCAAAGCGCTCTCGCCCGCTCGATCTGCGCCGCAATCTCTTTGAGCAAGTTGCGCGGCAGGATGGTCATTCGATCTTTGTTCCCTTTTCCCTGCCTCACCGTCAGCGTTCCTCTTTCCAAATCCACGTCCTTGATCCTCAGCCGAACCAATTCAGACAAACGTAGGCCCGCTCCGTATTGAATCCGTGCCGCCAGAGCGTAGTGCGTATCCTGGGCGTTGGTTCTCTCGATTATTTCAAACAAATGCCGGGTCTCAGACTTTGCCAATACAACCGGAATCCTCGTTCCTGTCTTCTTCAGCTTCACCCCAAACACCGGATCTTCGATATCCAACACATATTTAAAAAAGAACGCCAATGCATTGAGCGCCTGCTTCTGCGTGGAATAAGCACAATCCTCATCTTCAACCACGTAGGTTAGAAAACGCGTCGCGGTTTCCACCTTCATGATCTCCCGCTCATCTTTGGCGAATATGGCATATCGCGCCGCCCATGCACCGTAGCATTGCTTGGTTCTCAGTGCTAAACCCCGTCGAGCACAAGCCGACCGCACCGCCGCCCGAACACGTTCCGCCAAACTCCGGTGATCTGCCCCAGTTTCTGCACAGGCTTCCAACCATTTCAAATACCACTGAATCGCATCCGCCCATTGTTCTAGCTGCCACTGCTCACGTGGCCTATCCTCACGCAGAACCTCATGCCGCCAGAACGCTTTGGCCGAAGCCCGACCTGCTTCCAGCTCGTTGCGAAGCCGGAAATTCTCAAACCATTCTAGAACGAGGAGAAACCCAGCTCGCTCCCGATCATTCAAACCACGGAACTCAGAAAGATCTTTTCGCCAACAACTGCGCGTTTTTGTGGGGGACATGTAACTTTGAAAGCATCTTCTAGCGAATTCGTCAACTACAAAGTGTTCAATAGAACACTTTTTGAAAAATAATCCCCGCTCAACCACTCATATCTGCCTCCACACGCGTGTATATCAGAAATCCAAACGCAGGCGCTAAAGCCGAACAAAAAGAACCTGATATACACGCGTCAGATGAAAAATACCTTTTCAAATCAAGGAATTTTCTATCAGATTTAGAAATGATGCGCGCTGGATATACGATCCAGACGGCATACGAATAAATACTGTTCGCAAAAAAATGACTCCCATACAAATGCTCTCGAACCTGATAATTAGCTTTGCAATCGCATGCCTAGGAATTTGGTTGGTTACGTTCGATTCGATTTTAGCCATGACTGGTGGTTGGATCCTTGCTACATTCGGAATACTTGGCGTTGTGCAGGCAATAAAGTGGTTTATTAGTGCATGGAGGGGATTCCAACTACAAAAGCGTGATCCAGAGTTCGCAGCAGCAATTGACCGATCCCTTCGACAAGAACGATTGTCCGAAGAAGACCTAAGCGTCCTTGATAGCAGAATACGTCAACCCAAATCGTTCCAGACCTCTGGTGCGTCATGGGAACAAGCTCAAGAGGATTGGAAGGCAGAACTTGAAAGGCTAACCAAACTCTACCCAAAGACGAAGATGGGAGTAATAAGTAAGATGGCATCGGAATTCATTAAAAAGAAACATCCTCAGTTTGATGCGAACAATCAATAATGCGAACAAGACGCTACATTCAACGTCGGGCAGCGTCCCATCGTAAATTCGGGCTTCCCTCCCCGCCGTGGATGAGCTAGACGATCGTGGAGATTGAAGACCATGGCACAGACCGTTGCAGTGTTAGATTATCCGTTGAGTCTCCGGCTCGGTTGTGTGCTTGGGTTCCGCCGAGTCTCCGTAGTCATCCGCACCGTGGATTCCTTTTCACGATCAAGGCGTGAGTGCCAACCGGCGGGAACGTCCTTCTTGAAATCGGCGCTTGATCTCGCCGGTGCCACCACTTTATCGTTCTCCAAGAAATGAAGAGTCGCATCCGGATCATTATTGCGCTGGCGGTTCTCCTCATTGTGTTGGGGGCAGTCGCTGTGATTGCATTGCGACCAGACCAGTATCACACTTCGGAGAGACGAGCTGCGAAGGAGCGTAT
>JANPEG010000018.1:0-10923 GCA_031431855.1 Akkermansiaceae bacterium
GGGAGAATTCCACGAGCGGCGATCTCCGCGTTTTTCAACAACATGAGCGCAACCATGCGATCGTTATCCGACGCTTCGGGATCATCCAGGATCGCCGCAACTTGTTCGAGGTGACTGCTGCGGAGCTTGAAATTAATGGCCTTGATCGCTTCCGCCGCCAACAAGCTCAGCGCCTCGGGATCGATTTTCAGCATTTTCTCTCCCTGAAAATCCAAGGTTTCGACCAACCCTTCATGGATGCATTCGTATTCAGTTTCGTCCGCTCCCAGTGGAAACGGATCTTGATAGAAAAATTCCTTCTCACTCATCGCGTCCAAAGATAAACGCGTTCCCAAGCGAAACGCAACCCAGTGATGGATGAAATTAAAACTAGCGAGATCTCTGTCCTTCGAGCGAGTCCAACTCGCGATTGATCCGCCCAAGCAAGCGCTCTAAATCACTCATGTGCCGCTCCGCGCGCTCTGGGTCCATCGGCTTTTGCGGCATACGCATTCTAGGCATAAGCTCCCGACGTTGCTGCGCTAACTCCTGACGCCGCGACTCCATTTTCACCCTCGCCTCAGCCACAGTATCGGGTTTTCCCTTCAAAAGTTTAGTAACTGTAGAACCACTCATCAAATAAGTACGAGTCCGATCTGCACGCGCTAGGGTAATTCCCACTATTTTGCCTTGGAGATCCACCACTGGACCACCGACCTGATTTCGCTGAATTTTCATATCACTCTGAACGACTTGTGAAAATCCGCTACGCACGCGGTTTGGTTCTCCACCCATGCGCTCCATTTGATTCAGACGCTCTTCGGTAAACTGTCCAGACAATGGACGATTGGATAATAAAACTTCCAAGCTACGTTCTTTCCCTGCCGTCTCAATTTTAATTTTCACTGTATCACCTGGCTGTTTGTTGGTGAGTGCATTTCTTAGCTCCAGCAGACCAGAAATTTCTCTACCATCTATATCGAGGATCACATCACCAGATTGTATCCCAGCTTCTGCCGCACCGTGTTCTGGCTGCACGCTTGCGATCTTCACTCCCTTACCACGGAATTCTTGATCTGCCATGATTCCCAAATGGGCACGATCTGTTTCACGTAGATTTCTTTCTAACACACTCACCACCCCAAATCCCGCCGCCTGGCCATCTGGTTGTGATGCGGTAATAAATCGTCCATAAGTCCATTCTGTTTCAGAAAATTTTGCGGGCGCTAAAACATGGTTCACTTCACGTTTCGCACCAACAGCTGTCGTAATATCTAACAAAACGAGATCCTCATCGCTGAAAACTCCAGACACTACAGCTTTGAAGGATTCCTCGCCACCTGCTTGCACAAACAAAGTATTTTCCGCCCGCTCCACTTCACTCCACTTAGTTAAAACCTGAGTCCCATCACCCACCACCGTGCCATATGCTAACACGGTTGGTATTTTGGATCGGCCTTCTATACCCCATATCCGCACGGTCGATTTCGAGGCCTCAGCTAGCGTTTCACTTAGCACTCCATTGAATGCATCGTTTTGCGCATTGATCGCCTTCTCTTCTTCCGGGAGCATCAATGGCACATACTGATCTTGCCCAAATGCACTAGCCACGAAGCCAAGCGCGCATACAACAGTCCATAATCGTCTCATCGATTTCATCGTAATTTAAAAAGTTCCTCCCGTTTCACCAACTCCACATCGATCTTAAGTTTTTCATTACCACGCATCAGCCCAAGCGAAACTAGATCGCCCGCTTCCTTTTTGATTAAAATTTGCTGCAATTCCGTTCCGCCTAGAACCGGCACATTATCCACCGCGACAATCGTATCGCCTACCCGCAAACCTGCTGCTGCTGCTGGAGAATTTGGCTCCACTTTCTGCACCCTAACACCTCGACCATCATCGCGCATTCCCATCACAATTCCCAGCACAGGTGTCTCCTGATTTGCTAACGGATTCATCTGTAATGCACCCCATGTTTCCCCCGCCAACAATCGCTCCCAATCTTCTCGGAAACCATCCACACCCGCATGATTGTTATTTTTCCACGACCATCCGATCGAAGAATTGATTCCAACTAATTTTCCATCGAGATCAAACAATGGCCCACCCGAATCGCCACCAATTAGGGTGCAATCAGAAGTAAAATAATTTCCCGGCCCATCCGACAACAAGCGACCGAAACGCACCGGCGGTGTGCGCGCTGGATCAAATCCTGCTGAGTGTCCCATCGCCACCAACCAATCTCCCGCCGTCAACGGCTTAGATTGACCCAACTCCACAAACGGCCACGGCCCGGCGTCGACCATCTGCACCATCCCTATGTCTTTTGAATAATTTGCACCTAAAACTTTGCCCTGCCATTTTTTCCCATCGGTAAAATAGACATCCACTTCTTTCATTCCCTGAATGACGTGCGCTGCTGTTAAAATTAAACCGGTCTTGCTGACAATCACTCCCGATCCCGAGGAACCCGTCCCATTAGAAACCAACGCAACCGTCGCCGGCAGTGCTTTTTCTGCCACCGTGTGCACCTGCTTTTCTAGTTTTAACAGATCTTCAACGCTTTTCACTGGCTCTCGAGCCTGTAATCCAAAGCAAGCCCAACCGCTTATCAGAATGATACCAAAACTTCTCATTACTCAACAATCGACACCACGCTGACGATTCGTCTAGGCGAATTTCATTTTTCTACTGCCCACGTGGCAAATTGCCAATTCCCAGAAAAACTTTAGAAACATGAAAAGTTAAGGTTTCCTCCATATTGAAAGCAGCGTATCTTGCCCGCATTCCGATGGCATCACGCAAGCAAACCACTAACCGACCGCGTGCAAGATCCACGGCAAACAAAAGCCGTCCCAGCCTGATATCTATTCTACTGTTCTGGCCATTTCACCTATTTTTCTACCTCACACGAGGTTTCACCGGATTCAAACGCATCGTCGTCCTTACCATTGGAACCCCCGCTGTTGCAGGCCTGTGTGCGTTGATCATCCTCTCATTCATTTACGGCTGGCGCGCCAGCAAATACGATCTCAACCGCATCAACAAGATGCCAGAGAGAACCATCATCCTCGATCGAAACGGAACTGTCATTGGACGCATTCATGGTGAAAAACGTACCATTATCCCACTGAACGAAGTTTCAGATAACTTCCGCAAAGCCATCCTAGCCCGCGAAGACGAACGCTTCTACTCCCATGGAGCCATCGACCTCATCGGTATCGGCCGCGCCATCATCAAAAACTTCCAAGGTAAGCGCGAAGGTGCATCCACCATCACTCAACAGCTTACTTCAGATATCTATCAGCTCAAAAGCGGAGAAAAACGCGGAGACTTGCCAAACCAACTCGATCGGAAATGTTTGGAAATCGCCATCGCGTTCCGCATTAATTCAGCCTTCTCGAAAGACCGCATTCTGGAGGCCTACGTCAACCAAATCAACTGGGGCAGACAGATCAAAGGCATAGGTGAAGCCTCACGTATCTATTTTGAAAAACATCCCTCAGAACTCACCCTATCTGAGTCCGCTCTCCTCGCTGGTATCGTCCGTGGACCAGATGCCTTCAATCCCTTCAGTTCCATGGAAGCCGCAGAGCGCGAACGGAATACCACTCTCGCTCGTATGGTGGACGCCAAGAAAATCACTCAAAAAGAAGCCGACACCGCGAAGAAAGAACCCATCAAGGTCCGCCCAACTTGGCGCCGGAATGCCGAGGAATCCTACGCCATGGATGCGATCAGCCGTGACTTAGAAATAATCCTAGAAGAAGAAAATATCGAACTTGGAGGACTCACCATCGTCACCACCATCGATCAACGGCTCCAAGACATCGCCCAAGAAGCCCTCGATAAAAAACTGCGGGAAACCGAAAGACTCTCAGGTTACCGACACCAAACACGTGCCGCATGGCAGAGCATCCCCGAACAACAACGCAAAGACCCAGAATACATCCAAGGCGCAGCCGTTTTAATCGAAAACCGCACAGGCTCCGTCCTCGCACTCGTCGGAGGTCGCGATGCGAATGAATCCAAATTCAATCGCGCTATCCAAGCTCGCCGCCAAGTCGGCTCTATCTTCAAACCCTTCGTCTACCTCGCTGCGTTCGATAAAGGCATGCGACCCAATACCCTAATCTCTGATGGACCTATTCGCTACGGAGAAATCAAAGGTGCTGCAAGTTGGAAACCTAGCAATTCCGACGGGAAATTTGGAGATATGCAACCCGTTTCTTATGGTCTCATTCGCTCTCGGAATACCATGTCCGTCAGAGTTGGAAACTACGCAGGTGTCTCAAGAGTCAAAGAAGTCTCAAAACATGCAGGTTTCGGCACCGCCATGCCTGAGACTCCCTCATCATTCCTAGGCTCATGGGAAGCCAGCCCATGGGAGGTCGCAACCGCTTATACCATTTTCCCTAACGATGGAGTTCGCTATCGCCCCTTTGTCATTTCTGAAATCAGAGACAAAGCAAACAATGTTCTCTACTCCACCCCACCTCTTCCTTACCAAGCTGCTAGCACAGGCTCCGCGTGGTCTGTTTCAAAAATCCTCAAAGAAGTCGCCACCACTGGCACCGCAGCCTCGATCAAACGCCTCGGTTTCGACAAACCAACCGCTGGCAAAACCGGAACCACCAACGACTTCAAAGACGCATGGTTCGCCGGTTACACATCTTCCCTGACCTGCGCAGTTTGGGTCGGCTTCGATACTCCCAAAAAAACCATCCATGGCGGCTACGGCTCCATTCTCTCCCTACCTGTATGGGTTGATATCATGAAAACCGCGGATCGACTCGGCTATAAAGCTGGTGATCTCCATACTAACATCCATCTCGTGTCTGTCGATTTATGCCGGCTTTCCGGCAAACGCGCCACCGCTGGATGTCACTCCGCTAACACAAATTACGTCGATCAAATCCCAGCAGATACCGCACCGGGACTTGGCGATTTTTGCCCGATTCACCCTGCTAGGGCTCAAGCCGTCGATGAAGACAGCCTTGCCCCAAATCGTGCTCAACCACCACGTGCCCTACCCTACGATCCTTCATCCTCAGCACCATCCAAAGAGCCTTTGCGGGCTCAGCCCGTTAACGAAGATCCACCTCGTGCTACTCCCGTTGATGAAACGCCCCCTCGCGCCCAACCCGTGGAATAATTCACTAAAACAGTAAAGCCTCAGATTTCACTGAAATTACCTTTCTAGCAGGCTTGGCTAATAAGGAATCAATCTGGGTGAGCAACTCCATACTAGGCTCTTCATTCCCATGAAAAATGGCCTGAAGCTTCAAAATCCAATCATTCTGAGTGAATGACGACCCATCCCTAGCTAATATCAACGCCAACTCAGTAATCCTGCCACTTCCTGACAATTGCTTCCGTGTCCGACGCAACCAAGTCTCTAAAAATGGCTTTGTTAACCGTTCATTTCCCATCGAGAAAAGCTTAGATCCTCCAAGCTGTGGGTCAACTCGCATTCCCTGCCCCAAAACAAAAATCCATCAGTCCGTCGTTTTGCCTTGCCGCAAAGCGATCGAGAGTTAGTCTCACGACCATCAAATCGTTTACTGAACTTTTTGATAAACTAAAACAACAAATCAATAACTATGAACATCATCAAAATCGCTATTATTGCAACAGTTGCAGCATTCTTCGCAGCCTCATGCTGCCAAACTGCAGCACCAAAAACGACTTATCAAGCACCTGCTAAATAAGTAAATCTTAACCCCACCCGCGAAATTTCTTGCGGGTGGGGTTTTGCTCCATCTTACCAAACATTTTTATAAATCAGCGCTAACGCAAACCTACATCCGTTATGATCCGCCTGTTCGTTTTAACATTTGCAAGTCTCGCCACCATTCTTATCTCCTCATGTGGCTGCTGCACGAGCGATTCAAAGACGCCTAAACTTCGCCCTTATCCGAAATTCCAAGAAATTGAGGCCGCTCCTGTCGGTGATCCGGTTCAAGTTGAACCCACGAAGTAATCAGCTTTAAAAAATCTTACCAAAAAACGCCTACCTCACAAGAGGTAGGCGTTTTTTTATGATTCATAAATCACTCAGTATTTAAAGTTGCGACGACAGACAACTGCTCTATTAATGTAAAAGAAACTGCCAACCATTCTAGAAATCGTCTACAAAAACCCCTCGTGCAATGCGTTTATTTGATGCAATCGAAAATTGCGTAAACATGAAATCTAATCTTTTCCAAAAACTCACGCTTGCCGCCTTAATCTCGCTTCTTTTGCTTATATTTGTAGGCGCCACCGTTCGCGTAACGGGAGCTGGAATGGGCTGCCCAGACTGGCCAACGTGTTGGGGACTTTTGATTCCTCCGACACACGTCGATCAGGTCGATTTCAGCAAACTTCCGATTGAAAAATTCCAAAAGAAAGCCGAGCGAATGGGTCGCGATCCTAAGTCGATCACGGTGGATAGCTTGAAGAATGAATTCAACCCAAGGCATGTTTGGACCGAGTTCATCAACCGACTCTGCTCCCTACCTGTGGGATTTTTCTCACTTGCCTCCTTCATCGCTTCCTTTTCATTTAGAAAAAATCGTCCTCTGATTTTCTGGATATCGTTCGCATCTTTGCTTTTAGTTTTAGCCAACGCCATCATGGGAGCAAGAGTCGTTTACAGCGGCTTAGCACCAGGCATCATCACCACTCACCTCGCTCTGGCGATGATCTTGATCTGCACGCTAACCTATTGTGTATGGGCAGGTTGCGAACAGCCTCAGCGCCTTGCTTTTCTCGCCAAAGCCAAACCTGCTTACCTTCTTACTTTAGCTCTCTTCATTGCCATTATTGTGGCCGGAATCTCGGGTGCACAAATCCGCGAAATGACCGATGTATTGGCGAAATCCCACCTCAACTCCCCACGCGAAACCTGGATTGGCGAACTCGAAGCTTCATGGCTCTACCTATTTCACCGCAGCTTCTCATGGCTGATCCTGATTTTAACCATCAGCTCGTTTTGGATCGCTAGAAAAAATCAAAAGGGTGGAGCCACAAAGATCCAATGGGCCGCCTTAGCTATAGTATTCTCCCAAATGTTTCTCGGCCTCATCATGGCGCAAATTCATATCTACTCATGGGTCCAACTCCTACACGTCGGCCTCGCCGCCATCCTCCTCACTCTGGTATTCTTCTGGCTGTTAATCATTCCCAAAGAATCCAGTAAATCCCTCTAAAAAATTGAGCTTAACGAGACACGCTCGTTAAGCTCATTGAATATTTCTAGCCTGTTTGGCGAATCATTCGAAAGAATTCACCATTTCCAAACTCTCTTTAGACGGAGCTTTATTACGGCGATTCTCTTGGGATCTATTTCGAATTTCCGGCTGACGCATCGCCTCTGGGGTTGATGATTCACTCTTACGTCCTCCTCGCTCTTTGTTGGGATTTGCTTCACGTTCAGGACGGGGATGCTTGTCTTCTTTTTGCACTTTTTCTTTCGGTGCGGATTTAAGCGATTCCTGTTTTGGCTCACTCATTCTCGGCTCTGGACGCCTAGGTTGTTGAGGATGATTTACATGTGTGTTTTGGTTTACATTGCCGTTGCTCACTGCCTGATTTCCCTGACTCGATCCGAAATACGATCCGCTTCTAGATTCACGGCTTTGATCATGAGATGGGTATCGATCACGATTTGAGTCATAGCTTCTGGATGAACTAGTGGTCTGAATATTTCGCGACCAATCGTTATTTAAACTACGATACCGCTCGCTTCGGTTCTGATAGTTATCAAGCCTGTGATCATGGAAATGGCTCGGCGGGCTAATATAGCTGCGTCCCGTGCTCCAGCCATGAGGATGTGGCGTACCATACACGTATGCAGGACGGTAACCCACGGGATAATATCCATTTAAATAAGGATCATAATAGCAGCGTCTTGAATAGTCATAGTAGCAACGCGCATAAGGATCATATCCCCAACGTGAGTTGCTGGTTCTCACAAAATAGGTGGTCGTGAAATTTCGGCTACCATATCCATAACCATAGCCTGAAGAATACGATGGGTTGGAGTAGCCCGGTTGATACGTACAGGACGGGATCGCTACAGCAGAAATAACAGCAGCTGTTGCGATCAAAAACACACGATTTACTTTCATAGTGATCAATAGACAAAGGATTAGCAGAATCTATTCAAGTTGATTTCAAATATTTCTGGTTACCTAGTTTAATGGCATCCGTGCTTGCAGCGAGGCTGCTCTCGGGCTTTGCTTTCTCCCATCACATGAAAGATTTTCCCATCCTCATCACCGGCGGCGCAGGCTATATCGGATCTCACACCGTGCGCTACTTGGTTGGATTAGGAAAAAAAGTCGTGGTTCTCGATAACCTCGTATTCGGACACAAGGACGCCATTGTTGATTCCTCAGTCGAACTCGTTATCGGTAACATCGGCGACCAAAAACTCCTCCGTGAGCTTTTCCAGAAACACAGGTTTGGTGCCGTGATCCACTTTGCCGCGTTTGCTTATGTCGGAGAATCCGTGACCAACCCCCTCAAATATTATTGGAACAATACCGCCGAGCCCATCGCCCTACTCCAAGTCATGCAAGAAAACGACTGCAAAGCCTTTGTCTTTTCATCCACATGCGCCACTTACGGCACTCCTGCGCGAATCCCCATCGACGAATCAAACCCACAAAACCCTATCAATCCCTACGGCCAGAGCAAACTCATGGTCGAGCACATTCTCCGCGATTGCGATAAAGCATGGAACTTGCGCTCTGCCTGTCTCCGCTATTTCAACGCCAGTGGCTGCTCCTCAGACAGCAAGATCGGCGAAGACCATGATCCTGAAAGCCACCTTATCCCCAGAGTCCTAATGGCTATTACCGGCGAAATTGATACTCTGGAGATCTACGGAACAGATTATCCAACTCCAGATGGAACATGCATTCGCGACTACATCCACGTCGAAGATCTCGCCGCTGCTCACGGTCTCGCCCTAGAACACATCCTGACCCATGATCAATCTATCCAGTGCAACCTCGGCACCGGCAAAGGGATTTCCGTCAAAGAAATCATCGCCGCAGCGGAACAAGTCACTGGTAAAAAAGTCCCCATCAAATACGGCCCAAGACGCGAGGGAGATCCGCCTGAATTGGTTTCCGACCCAAATCATGTTTTCAATACCCTTGGCTGGAAAGCCCAGCGCTGCGATGTAATCGACATTGTCGGCTCTGCATGGGCCTGGTTAAATGGTCCTCGAGGCGGTAGATTTGAAAAATAATCCCAAAAACCATATGGTAACTGCCATGTATTGACATTAATTCTTGCCCTCAGAGCAAAAATCTACAAAGTTGTGAATAGCGTTAGGGATATACCCTCCTATTCAACCCATGAAAAACCCTCTGCCATTGCTAAAGTCGAACCGTGTATTTAGAAAAGCATCTCTGGGCTTTTCTTTAGTCGAGATTCTCATCGTCCTTTTAATCATATCAATCCTTATGACAGCAGGCGTCATGGGGCTTAAAAATCTCTCAGCAGGCAAAGGCACCTCATCAGCTATCGCGACCTGTGAATCACTTTTCAACGAAGCCCGCACCATCGCTATCTCTAAACGCTGCAAAAGCCGATTGATGATCGATATCGATGATAACGACAGTGACGACTACCTGCGCCGAGTTGTCATTGCTCATCAAAAAATCAACGATGATGGCACCATCGATCCAAATGCATGGATTCTCTCCAGCCGTGCTTATACCTTGCCCGCCGCAACATTTTTCAGCCGTGAACACTCCAAACTCGTTGATGATTCGAAAATTCCTGAAGCGAATATGAGCGGTGAGAACTTCACGGCACGCTATGCTGGAAACTACGTCTTTTACGAATTCAATGCCGAGGGCATTCCTGCACTAACCCCAACAGGGGAAAGCTTCATCGGCGCAAGTTTTATCATCGGTGGCGGCATCCGTCCCAAAGGCCAGGAACCTCGGCTGATTAAAGATGCTGAAAAAGATCTTGCAGGCTTTGTCATCTGGAGAAACGGCAGAACATCCACTTATCGCAATCCTGAACATATGGAGATCGATACATCACAGAAAAATTTCTGAAATTATGAAACCCTTCATCCTCAAAACTCAGAACGCCCAATCCCGCAACATACTGCGTGGATTCACACTCATGGAAACCGTGATTGCGATCTTGGTTCTAGCTGTCTTGCTAACAGGCTTCCTCACCGTTTTCACTCCAGCTGCTCAGGGAATCAGACGCTCGATCAGCACCCAACAGGCAGATCGCCTCAATGCAACTCTCCAAAAAGACATGTCCACCCTGCGCGAGGGAGAAACGATCGCTGGAGTGACGACCGGATTTGATAAAGCATTCACATGGATTCAAAAAGGCAATGCGCCAGCTACCGCTATTTTCGTCTATCAATACCGCGGCGATAAATCTCTACCACCTCGCGTAGATGGCACCCTGCTACCCATGAAACAAATTAAAGGAAAACCTGGCATCGATTATGTCACTCAAACCGCCTCAAGACGTGTCAATGATGCCGCTTTGTTTGAAGATCTGGATGCAATTGTCGGCCCACTGTTTTATATTATTCCCACCCAACTCGTTTATTCTGGCAATGAATTAATACTCGGCGAACTTGGCACAATCAAAAATTCCGATGGAACAGTTGCCGCAGCTCCCAGCAATTACACGGATGCCGTCATCACTTTTTCCGCAGCTTTTCACATGGTTCCCGCAGTTTCGGAATCTTACTTAACGGGTCCTGGATTCGCTGCTAAATTCACTTTAGCCACCCAATCCTCCACCAAACTCAAACCGGTCTTTATCCGCAACCTTGCTGTTCGCCGTTAATCTGAAACCAACGTCTTATGAAATTACATCAAAACAAGACTCCTAACGGTTTCACCTTGATCGAGCTACTTGTCTCTATGGTGATCACCACCATTATCATTTCAGTATTGGTCG
>JANPEG010000019.1:0-44178 GCA_031431855.1 Akkermansiaceae bacterium
CGTCCTCAACCGGGATCGACAAGGTCAGCTTGGTAGTGCCCTCTTTTTCCAACTTCCACAAAATCGAATCATAAGTCTCAACATTCGGCGCGAGGATGATGTTCTTCGTCCGCTCCCGCCCAGACTCATCACGCAACCGCAAAATCGTCCGAACTTGTCTGTCCAGTGAAGAACGAATCGTGAAAGGAATCTGCACGTTTTCTCCAACAATACCGTAGGTCGGAGCAGTCACGGTCAGCAAATCCAAATCCGGAAGACGTTTATCACTGCCAACAGGAATTGTGAAAATCGGCACCCCACGAATCCGGTATTTCTGCGCCGCAGCCACAGGAGGCGATCCCATATTGAAATCGCCATCACCCAACATCACCACCGCACGGAGGTTGTTTTCGTTTTCCAAAAGCTCTGTAAGCGGAGCGTTTAAATCCGTACCGGAAAGCCCCTCTTTAGCTGGGGTCGCAAATGGCTGGGTCGAGAGATCATTCGCACCACCCACCCGCAGCGGCTCCCACAACTTGGAATCCAAAACTTTTTTCACCCAGTCCACACGGGAAATAACTTCTCCGGCTTTTCCCTCCTCAGCGAGCTCCGTTGGCAAAATCGCATCCAAAGTCGTCATCGATTTAGAATCGTCCCACAAAATAGCGATTTTTGGCTTACTCGTCGGATTTACCACGGTCCGCCACTCCGGCTGCCACAGCAACATCACCACCAAAAGGGTGATGAAAAACCGCAGACTTTCCAGCACAGCAGTGCGACCGCGATGCGGACTGCGCTTCCAAGAAAGAATGCATAAATAAGCAACCCCAATCAGCACAAGAATGCCGATCCAGAGAGTGAGTGTTGTAGGATTAAAAAATAACAAAGGGGCTGGCAGGGAAAGTTTTCACATTTGCTAGCCGATACTTGTAGCTAGGGCAAGGGGCGATACCGAACATTCATCAGAATTCTATCAATCCCTTAAGTAACTCCATGGAAAATTCCATTTCCTCACCTGAAATCCCCAGCGGTGGAGTCAAAGCCAACACATCCCCCTTCGGACCATCTGGAAGCGCAATCACACCCGCCCTGAGCATTGCTTTCACCAAATCAAGCACCCGCTCGCCGCTGTCCATTTGCACTCCCATCATCAGACCGATTCCCCTGACTTCTTTCACAACATCCAAACCCACCAATCTACTGAGGCCATACTCTAATTGATCCGCTGCATGCTGCACCACACCCTCCATTCCTTGAGATCGATAGCATCGGATCGCCTCAAGCGCCATCGCACAGCCCATCGGATTCCCTAAAAAGGTGCTGGTGTGCAGCGCCTCACCGCCGCTTTCCGGCCAGGCATCCATGACCTTCGCTCGACCCACGCAAACCGAAATCGGAAATCCGCCGCTCAACGCTTTTCCCAAACAAATCAGATCCGGCACAATGCCCTCCCAATCACAGGCGAACATTTTCCCGGTCCGCCAGAATCCTGTGTAGATCTCATCGAAAATTAAAATCGCCCCAACCTCATCGCACCACGCCCGCAATTCATGCAGAAATCCATCCGGCGGCACAATAATTCCACCCCGACCTTGGATCGGTTCCACCAAGACCGCCCCTATCTTACTCCCATCCACCTGACCCAACTCCTCACGAAATATTTCCAAGCCCTCGGACTCTTTGGGAAAATGAATTCGCTCGGTCACTTTAGCGATCTGTCCCTCAAACGGTTCACGGAACCAACCTATCCCTTGACCTAACAATGCCCCGTAGCCCAATCCATGATAAGCTCCCTCAAATGATAAAATCCCCGTCCGCCCCGTGGCCAGCACAGCGGTCTTCAACGCTGCCTCCACCGCCTCGAATCCAGAATTTCCAAACAAACATTTCCCCTTCTTCCCCTCCCAGCGCTCATAGGTAATTTGAGAAAGTGCCTCGCACAGTTCCACTTTCACCCGCGCCGGATGCACATCGCCCATCGCATGCATCAACACATCGCTCTGCCGCCTCAACGCCTCAGCCGTAAATCCATAACCCAAGCCCGCCACCCCGAACCCACTCGTCATATCGAGAAACCGATTCCCATCCACATCCCAAACATTCGCACCCTCCGCCCGTTCCCAAAAAATCGGCCAGTCATCCCCAAGAAACGTCGTGTTCCGACACTCCACCTCCCCCAACCGCCGCCCCAAAGCCAACGACTTCTCCCCAGGCACATTCGTGAAAATCTTCGGTAACATCTGCCCACATCCTTTCCAAAACCCACCCCCTCGACAATCCCAAAACCGCCTACACAATAGCAACCCGTCTAAGCTATTTCTTGCTCCTTACCCACTGATCTACGGATAATTCCAAACAACCATATACTACCACCGAACACAGTGATGATAAGCAAAGACAAACAGAACCACTTGATTTGCTCTTGCTCCGCTGCCAGCTTTTTCTTCATCCAAATTCTAATGAGTTCAGGTCTTGATGCCGTCCATCTACTTGCCGCAGGCAACCTCTGTATTGTCCAAATTGCAGAATGATAATCTTCGATCTTGGCATATTCGTATGCTAGCAAATAGATAGCCATGTCTTGATCATCCATATTTTCGGATTCTGTGTGTAATAATTCAAGACAATCACGAGCTGCTCTTGAATTACCCAGATTCTGATAAGTGCCTTTACACCTCGACAGTGTCTGTCGCCATGAACAACTGCTGGTAGTTTCAACCGCACGTGTGCTGTCTAAATTTGGCATCACGACATTCTCCAAAAGATCTGCTGCTGCCTTACGGGCAGGAGTAACTTGAGACATCTGGTTGGCTATGTCTGCCAAATTAGCGAGAGCGATCCCTTTCTCTCTCGATGAAGATGATTTATTATTAAACCGCTCCATATACATCGGTATGGATTTTTCTGGCGGATTATTTACATCCCACGGAGGATTATGAATTACAGGTGGGCTCTCCAAATAGGCCTCTAACGGCCCAGAAGGAGGCAGGATACAAAATAGAAAAAAACACACTCCGAGTATGACCAAGCAGAGAAGGCTCAATAAATTTCGGGGGTGGATCATGCAGAAAACTTACACCTTGCTCATTAGCTAAAGGAATAACAATTCCTGAAACCATTCCATATTTTGAAGAACATGCCTATATCCTGCCCCAAAACCATCTTCCTTGTAGTTTAAAGTTTAAAACTTAAAGTTTCCCCACCTTGATCGCCCGTGTCCTCATCGACGGCCCCTCAGAGCTCGTTTTCGACTATGCCATCCCCGCCGAACTTCCCGTCGTCGAGGGTTGCCGTGTGCGTGTGCCGATCCGTCAGAAAACCAGTTCAGGGACCGTCCTCGCCATCATTCCCAAACCCGAGCAAAGCGAATTCGCGATGCGGGAGATTCAATCGCTCATCGATCCCGAACCTCTCATCACGCCGACCCTGCTAAAAGTCGCCCGCTGGATCGCCAATTACTACGGATCCAGTATTGAAAGCGTCATCCGCTCCATTTTACCTGAAGCCGTCCGCACCGAGGACAACTCCGCGAAAACCCGCCGCATCGCCACCGCGACCGAAAACATCGATCCCACCGAACTTGCGAAGCTTGAAAAACGTGCCGCCAAACAACACGTGATTCTTTTCCTCCTTCTCCAAGCACCCGATCGCACCCTCCCCGTCGCCGATCTCGGTGAAAACTCCGCGCCTTCCCTGAAAAGCCTAGCCGCGAAAAAATTCATCACGATCTCCACCGAAGAAATACGCCGCGATCCCGAAGCCGCCGACACCATCGTCCCCTCCCACCCCTTAACTCTCAACGACCAACAACAACTAGCGTTCGAAGCCATTAAATCTTCCCTTGGCGGACTTGGCGACTTGGCGGTTCAACCTTTTCTGCTACTGGGCGTTACGGGTTCAGGCAAAACCGAAGTCTATCTCCAATCCGCCCAAGCCGCTCTCGATCTCGGCAAAACCGTCCTCGTCCTCGTTCCTGAAATTGCCCTCACCCCGCAAACGGTTCGTCGTTTCAAAGCACGCTTTTCCCAACTCGATGATCAGGTAGCCGTCCTTCACTCCAACCTCTCACAAGGCGAACGCTTCGACGAATGGCATCGCATCCGCAAAGGCCACGCCCGCATCGTCATCGGCGCGCGCTCTGCCGTGTTCGCACCGCTGCCAAATCTCGGACTCATCATCGTCGATGAAGAGCATGAAACTTCTTACAAACAAGAAAACCCTCCCCGCTACCACGCGCGCGACGTTGCCGTCCTCCGCGCCGCTTTTGAGCCCTGCACGATCGTCCTGGGCTCCGCCACACCATCTCTCGAAAGCTGGCAAAATACTCTAACAGATAAATACCATCTCCTACGTCTCGATAAGCGCGCCGACGCACACTCGATGCCGCTGGTCCGCGTGATCGATATGCGTTTGGAGAAACAAAAACAAAAAGGTCAGGTCGCAATTCTATCAGATCGTCTCCGCACCGCGCTCGAACAACGCCTCGCCAAAGGCGAACAATCCATCCTCTTTCTCAATCGCCGCGGTTTCGCCCGTTCCCTGCAATGCCATGGCTGCGGCTACGTTTGCCAATGCCCGCACTGCGCCGTCGCCCTCACTTATCATCGAACCGATGAACGACTCGTCTGCCATGTTTGCGGCCACCAATCCATCGTCCCAAAAAAATGCCCAGAGTGCAGCAACCCAGGCATCGCTCTGCAAGGTTACGGCACTCAGAAAGTCGAAGAAGTCTTACAAAAAATTCTCCCAGCAGCCCGATTCGCTCGCATCGATGCCGATGCCATGCGCCGCAAAAACGCGCTCAAGGATATCTTGAGAAATTTCAAATCCAAAAAGATCGATGTCTTGATCGGCACGCAGATGATCGCTAAAGGTTTACATTTCCCGAACGTCACTTTGGTTGGAATTTTAAACGCCGACCTCGGCCTGCACGTTCCGGATTTCCGCGCGGGTGAACGCACCTTTCAGCTCATCACCCAAGTCGCCGGACGCGCCGGACGTGGCGAACTTGAAGGAGAAGTCATCGTCCAAACCTTCACTCCTCATTCCCCAAGCATTCAGTTCGCACGCAAACATGATTTCGATGGTTACGCGGAACAGGAAATGGAAATGCGTCGCCAATTCCGCTTTCCACCTTTTGCGCATTGCGCAGTTCTAACAGCTCGCTCCGGCCACGAACGCCGCGCCGAGTTCACCCTCCAAACCCTCCACCTTCGATTGAAGGAAAATCTTCCGCACGGTATTTCATTAGGCGAAGTTTTACCCAGTCCCCTCATCAAATCCCACGATCAATTCCGTTTCCAAATCACCCTCCGCTCCCACCAAGCCCGCCCCCTCACCAACCACGTCCAAAACATCCTCCAAAAAACCACCCTCCCAGAAGATGTCACCGTGGTTTTCGATATGGACGCTTATAACTTTTCGTAATCTAATCCTCGACACCAAAGTAACCTCAACTAGTTTCGTATTGTGAAATTCCTTCTATTCATCCCACTACTCGCTATCGGAATGCCGAGCTCATGTTCCAAAAAATCCGCTACCCAAGTTCATTCAGAAAGCTCGTCACAAACCCCAGAAAACACTGACTTCTCAGCCTTCATCTCTAGCCCCGGCACGATTAATATCGTCGATTTTACAGCGACATGGTGTGGTCCCTGCCAACAGCTCAAGCCTGTTCTCGATTCCATCGCCAAAGAACATTCTGGAACTGTTCAACTTCGTGCCATTGATATTGATAAAGAAAAAAGTCTAGCCGCACAGAAAGGCGTAGGTGGAATTCCCGATGTGCGCTTTTACATAAATGGTAAAGAGGTCGACAAATTCATGGGCGCTTACCCCAAAGAACACATCGATGGAATCATTGCAAAACTAGTTAAAAATCACGCTGAGGAACTCAAGCAAAACACTTCTACACCCGCTGCGCCGATTCAACCAAGCACTACGCCCACTGCACCTGCTGCACCGACCCCACCCGCAGCGCCCAATTCTCCTACAGCACCCGCTGCACCTGCCCAGCCCACCATCCAACCTTCAAAAGATAATTTGCTACCCCCTGGAATGTCCAAGGGATAGCGATCGATCATGAGTTAGTATTTAATCGTAGGAATCGGAAAGACATCAACCACCTGACGTTTTGGTTCGTAAACACGCACAACTCGATCACCATACAAATACATTCTAGTATTCGGAATAGGTTTCATTCTTGGGAAAAGTGAATCTTCCAAAACTTGGAAAAAATCTTTGTCTCCATCCTCAATAATATATCCCTCGTTCACCTTCTTCTGCCAACCGGGTGGCAAGGGTTTTCCGCGCTGCAAGTTTTTTGCCAAGCCGGGTGGCAATCCATGTGGATTGCTTTCGTAGCCTTTGAAGTAATCTAAGAATTCACTGCGGTCGTTAGCTGCAAAGCGATGTGCGCGCCATGGCTCCGATTTATCATCATGCTTCGCCTCTTTGCCTTTGTCGTCGTTTTTATGATCTTTATTTTCTTTGTGATCCTTACCGTCGCCCTTGTCCTCCTTATGATCCTTACCGCCGCCTTTGTCGTCTTTGTGATCCTTACCACCTCCTTTGTCGGAACTATGCTTTTCCGAGTGATCCGAACCACCTCCTTTGCCGCCCTTTTCACCCTTACCTTTGGATTGATCGGGCTTTGCATCAGCAACTCCCACGATCAACAGCGTGCAACCCGCACAAAGCAGGCTTTTCGATAATCTGCTATTTAATAATTTTTTCATAGAGTTCAATATCTTCATATTTAAGTGCATTTTCAATACGTATAAATCCTACCTCATCTAGCTCAATAGCTCACGAATCATCGCCGCATCCAGCTTCCGTACCACATCCGCATCCGATAGTAATCCGTCCGCCAACTTCGCCTTCTCTAGCTGCAAACGGTGAATGCGTTCCTCAACAGTTTCCTGACAAAGTAATTTATGCACAAACACCGGCTTATCCTGGCCAATCCGATACGCGCGATCCGTTGCCTGAGCCTCGGCCGCCGGGTTCCACCACGGATCGTAGTGAATCACCGTATCCGCTGCTGTTAGATTCAAGCCAGTTCCGCCCGCTTTTAGCGAAATAAGAAACACGGGGAATTTTCCGGACTGAAACTCCTCCACAAGTTTACCCCGATCTTTCGATCCGCCAGTCAATTTGAGATACGGAACCTTGGTTTTCACCAGATGCTCTTCAATCAAACCCAGCATGGTCGTGAACTGCGAGAAAATGAGAATTTTCCGACCCTCCTCCACCAAGGTTTCTAACATCTCCTTCAGATACTCCAACTTCGCTGAGCTACGTATCCCCGCAGCAAAATCTTCTGGCAACAAGCGTGGATCGCAACAGATCTGCCGCAACTTCAGCAACGCATCCAAAAAAACGATTTGCGATTGCTCGATCCCGCGCGCTGCAATCGCCTCGCGAACCCGCTTATCCATGGTCGCGCGCACGGTTTCGTAGAGATCTTTTTGATCACTCGATAACTCAATCAAATGTATCATCTCGGTTTTCGGCGGCAACTCCTTCGCCACCTGATCTTTCGTCCTCCGCAACACCAGCGGGGCAATCCGCTTTTTCAACAACGCGTTTTTCTCCGCATCGCCCTCTTCTTCGATGGGTTTTCGGAAATTTTTATTGAACGCGTCTTCCGTCCCAAGAAATCCGGGAATGAGAAAATGCATCAAACTCCATAACTCACCTAGATGGTTTTCAATCGGCGTTCCGGAAAGACACAAGCGATGCCGCGCCACCACTCGGCACGCCGCCTGCGCGACTTTTGCGCGTGGATTCTTGATATACTGCGCCTCGTCCAAGACCAACATGTGATACTCGAACCCCATCAGTTTTTCGATATCTCGCTGCAACAAGGCAAACGATGTAATCACCAAATCCGCATAAGGGATGGAGCGGAAATACTTTTTCCTATCGGCCCCATTCAACACCAACACCCGTAAACCCGGCGCAAACTTGATCGCCTCCGCCCGCCAGTTTGGAACCACAGAAGTCGGCGCGATCACCAGCGATGGCCGACCACCACTCCGCCCACTGGTTTTCTCCGCCATCAAGTGCGCGAGCGTCTGCAAGGTTTTTCCCAAACCCATATCGTCCGCCAAAATCCCATGCAGCCCATGCCTCGCGAGAAATTGCATCCATTGAAACCCTGATTTCTGATAATCCCGCAAGGTCGCCTTGATCTCTCCTGGAGTCTCCACTTCTTCAACTTTCGAGAAATTTTCCAACCGTTCTTTCAGCTTCGCCAAACCTTTCGGCGTCTCGATTCCTAATCCCTCAAGCCCCGCCAACGCCGCCGCATCCAACGCATGCACCCGCGCCTTTCCGAAAAACTTAGGATCCACCAAAGCCGATAAATGCTGAAGCAAACGCCGCACTCTTCCAATCGGCAATTTCAACGCATCCCCTTTGGGCAAAGGCGCATACACAAATCCTTGGTTCGGCCTATCCAACGTCTCTTCCAAAAATTCCTGTTTCAGCAAGCCCGCCAAAATTGGCATCAGATCGTATCGTTCACCATCCACATCAAAACCCACTGACAAACTAAACCATCCACCATCCGAGAAATCTCCCTCGTAATGCTCGTCATTCTGTTCACCTGTTAGACTGGTATGCCATTTTTCCGGAGCAGCATCATGCACCTGATGACCGACCCCATCTTCATATTTCACCTTCCATCCCGCGCCTTCTAACACTTCAGCAAACTCCCCGCGAAACTGATGCCAGAACGTATCCACCGGCACCCGTCCTGGATCGGGAAACCATTTGTCATTTTCGCCCGCCGCCTCAACCGTGCGCGATCTCATACTGAGCAGAAATCGCCATGCGGGATTCGTTTGCATCGATGAAAGCCCAACATCGCGCAGCTCGCGTATCGCCTGCTGCTCTCTCGATGTTCTTCCTTCTTCGCGAGCCGATGCCAATGGCTTGCGTTGATCGCCGTAGCTCACAAACGCCTCCGCAAAAATCCATTCAGCAGGCTCCTCCTGACCCATCGACTGCAACAACAGCTTCGTCGCCCTATCCACCGCATCCTTCCGCACCACCAATTCAAAAGAAATATCCCCCTCTCGCCCGCTTTCCCCATCCCCCTCTTCTCTTCCACCCACTCCTCTCTCCAACTCAACAGCCACCGCCTCCACAGCACTTCGTCCGAAGCATTTTTCCAAATGTTTTGTGTTCGCCATTTTTCCGAGCAACGCAAACCCGTGTTCACAGAACGAGCCCACCTCACAACTGCAATTCGTCTCAAACAACACCTGCCCGCCTTGCTCCCAAAACGCTGCTTCTACTTTTTCAGAAAGAACCCGCGCGTGAGCTTGAATCTCCTCTTCTCCTTCCAACTGGAATTCCTGAACTTTTGAAACCAAGCGCCCACCGATCAGCCGCGTCTCATCCTCAAACCGATCCACCCAGCCCGCCTCCGCTAAAAATTTTTCTAGTGCCTCTATCATGAAAGGTTAGGAGATCTATCCTCTCTGCCTTTCGAGCATCACAAGCATGAAAAACGACAGGATCAAATTCAGTTCCTCACGAGGGCTCATGTTGTCTAATTTTTCGATGAGGAATTTCCCTTCGAAAAACGCGGCCAACTTGGTTAAGCGCATCACAGGTCTTCCGTCAGTGCTCACCGCTAAATACTTTGGATGGAAAAAATATCCGGAAAACATTCCCAAAATAGGTATTCCACCTAACAAACCATCCATGAACTTCGCCCAAGGATTTTCCTCACTGATCGTGAAGTCCGGATTGTTATCTTCTGGATTGAAAACCTCGTAGTGAGCCTTCCAAATCGATCTCCAGCCTTTTCGCCCCACGGATCCAATCGCCTGCCCAGACGCATCGGTCGAGTTGTATCTAGCTGACCAATCAATCACTTTGTTTGCTTTGATTTCAGCAAGTTTCACCGCTCTGGTCCGATCAGCAAAGACATCGACATGTTCTTTGAATTTGAAAAATTTCTGATTGGTATGGACCACAACACGTCCTACTGCATCCGTCACCGTAACTTGTGTAGTCAGGGCAATCAGCTTGAAACTGAGTTGCAGCGGATAAACCACGCCCTGCATGTGTCTCGAAATATCATCGGTGACAGGCATAGTTGCAGGAATGATGGGAGGCTGAACCATCGGAGTGGTATAGGAATTTTCTGACATCCGCTTACTCCACAATACCAACTCCAAAATCCAAGCACAGAATCAAAAACTTTTCGCCTCATTCCGCCAAAATATCCAGCATCGCTCCCGCAGCGACGACCCCGAAGGTGGCAGTGACGTGAGTGGCGGTGCCATAACCAGTTGCACAATTCAAACGCATGTCCGCGCCCTCTGGCTTCGCACAAGAAACCTCGCCATCTCCACTAGGATAAATCGGCGGTTCATCTGAGAATACTGCTTTGATCCCCATTTCCTCGGGCTTCGACCCCATCGGCACTGCTTCGAACCCATGATCTTTGCGAAGACGTTTCCGCAACTGATTTAGCAGAGCGTCTTTTCCGGAAAAAGCCAGATCCCGCACGCTGATCCGGGTCGCATCGCGCCGCCCCCCAGCACCACCGCAAGTCACCACCGGCAACTCGCGCTTCCTGCACTCCGCGATAAGCAAGGCTTTGTGCTGCATCGAATCAATCGCATCGATCACGCCGTGCACCTCGCCGCCCAACACTTCCTCGACCGAACGTTCGGTGAAAAACCCTTCGATGACTTCGATCTCACATTCCGGGTTGATCGCGCGCACCCGCTCCGCCATCGCAGTGGTTTTCTGTTTCCCGATCTGGCCGTCCATCGCGTGGAGCTGGCGATTCACATTGGTGATGCAAATTTCATCCAGATCCACCATGCGGATTTTTCCAATGCCTGATCGTGCTAACGCCTCTACCGTCCATGACCCTACCCCGCCTATCCCAACCACGACCACACGTGCTTGCGAAAACCTCTCCAACGCCCGCTCTCCGTAAAGGCGTGCAATTCCTCCGAAACGATTTTTAGTTTGCTCACTTAACATCCTGCCCGAAGCTTCCAACTTGCAGCCGCGCGTTTCAACGTCCATCTCTATTCCGTGACCGAAATTCTTATCACCCTTGGCGACCCCGCTGGAATTGGCCCAGAAGTGATCGATGCCGCCCTCACTTCCGGCCAGCTTCCTGCTGGCTTTGATTTCCGCGTCATCGGGGATCGCTCAGCCGGAACTCCAGGAAAACCCACCCGTGAGTCCGCTCAAGCCGCATTCGACGCCCTCGAAGCAACCGCCCGCCTCCTCCGTGAAACCGACGCCGCTGCCGTCGTGACCGGCCCGGTTTCCAAAGAAGGCCTGCAAGCCATCGGCTTCCCCTTTCCCGGCCAAACCGAATTTTTCACCCACGCCTTCGGCCTAACAGAATCCGGAATGCTCCTCACCGGCCCAACTCTCACGGTCGGCCTCGCCACCATCCATATCCCCCTCGCCGATGTCCCGAAACTCCTCACCACCGAAAGCATCATAACCATCGGAAAGCTAACCGCGGATTTTCTAACAAAAAAAGGAATCCCATCCCCCAACATCGCCGTCTGCGGGCTCAATCCCCATGCCGGTGAAAACGGTACGTTTGGCGACGAGGAAAAAACCATCATCGCACCCGCCATCTCCGCGCTCAACGAAATCGGAATAACCACCTTCTCCGGTCCCCACGTGCCAGACGCCATTTTTCGTGATGCCGCCCAAGGCAAATACCACGCCGTGCTCGCCATGTATCACGATCAAGGATTGATCCCGTTGAAATTGTTAGACTTTGACGAAGCCGTCAACGTCACCCTCGGCCTCCCAAAACCCCGCACCAGTCCTGATCATGGAACCGCTTTCGGCATCGCCGGCAAAGGCATCGCCAACCCCGCCTCCATGATCGCCGCAATTCGATTAGCTTGTGAGTTAGCTTGATAAAACGACCGCCATTTTGCGCGAAAAAATTCCATCCTCAGTCTTTTTGTCAAAATGACCTTATTCATCCACCTTTGAGATTTGAATTTTGAATTTTGAAACTTAACTTCACTCCGTGTCCAATCTCTCCAGCAAACTTTTCGCCGTCGCCAAGCAATACATCCCGGGTGGGGTGAACTCCCCGGTTCGGGCTTTTAAAAACGTCGATGGAGAGCCGTTTTTCGTCCGTCGCGCGAAAGGTTGCCGCATCACTGATATCGATGGCAAAACCTATATCGACTATATCGGTTCATGGGGTCCGAACATCCTCGGCCACGCGCCTGTACAGATCACCAACACGATCCATCAGGTCGCCAAAGACGGAATTTCTTTCGGCATCCCGAATCCGTATGAGGTCGATATGGCACGCACAATTTGTGAATGGGTGCCTTCGGTTGAAAAAGTCCGCATGACCTCATCCGGCACCGAGGCCACGATGTCGGCGATCCGCCTCGCCCGTGGATTTACCAAACGTGACTACATCGTGAAATTCGATGGTTGTTATCACGGACATTCGGATTCGTTGTTGGTTGCAGCTGGTTCCGGAGCACTCACTCATGGCGAACCGGATTCAGCAGGCGTGCCACGTGCATTTGCGGAAAAAACCATCGTGCTTTCTTACAACGATCCTGAATCGTTAGAAAAACTCTTTCAAGAAATGGGCGATCAGATCGCCGCTATCATCGTTGAGTCCTATCCCGCCAACGCTGGTCTCGTTTTCCCGAAACCTGGTTACCTTGCTCTGCTTTCATCGATCACCAAAAAATACGGTGCGCTACTGATTTTTGACGAAGTCATGACGGGCTTCCGTCTCAGCAAAGCCGGTGTGCAAGGACTTGAAAATCTTACCCCGGATCTATCGTGTTTTGGAAAAGTCATCGGTGGTGGACTTCCTGTTGGAGCGTTCGGCGGTCGCGCCGACGTAATGGACATGGTCGCTCCGATTGGTCCCGTCTATCAGGCAGGAACCCTTTCCGGAAACCCGCTCGCCATGGCTGCCGGACTGGCGCAGTTGCGCGAACTTTCATCCGGCAAACCCGACGGCTTCGCTCGCCTAGATCAACTCGGCCTCCATTTCGAAACCGGACTGCGCACATTGATGAATCAAAAAGGCATCCCGCACAGCATCAACCGCGTTGGATCGATGTTCTGCCTCTACTTCACCGATCGCGAAATCGTGAATGTGGATGACGTGATGAAACAAGATATGGGACTGTTCAAAAAGTTTTTCTGGGGCTGCTTGGAAAGAGGTGTCTACATCGCGCCCTCACCTTACGAGACTGGCTTCCTTTCCCTAGCCCACACCGAAGCCGATATCGATGATACGTTAACCGTCTTCGAAGAAGCCCTAAAAGGGATCTAGCGCCAGAGGCGCTCACTCTTCAATACTGATTCTCGTGCTGAGCACGTAGCTACTTCCAGGCATCACGATAACTGCTTTATCGTTAGCGATGGAGGGCTCGATACAGCAGAACTTTTGATAGCCATCGTCTGGTAGATCACTGAGCGCTACGGATTTCTCTACCCATGGATTCCAAACCACGGTCGATGGGCTTCCGTTTTTTTCGATGAGCAGAGTTCGACCTGATAGATCATCAACTAAAAGAACACTGCTAGAACTATCGTAAATTGAATCCACTTCGCCTTTGAAAGTCAGCGGGCCTTTTTGAATGCGCTGTGTCGGTTCACCGACCGTATCTAGGTAATCTGCACCATCCAGATTCACGATGCGCACCTGTTCAATATCGGAAAGTGCGAAATACGGATGCAACGCACCGGAAATGACGATGGGGATTTCATTTGGATTTCGTGTTTCAAGAATCACTTCCAGAGCCTCGCCGAGTTTCAGAGTGACTGCGGCGTTCCAAATTCCATCGATCATGTCGAAATTAAGGACGACACCTTCATCACTCGCGCTCGCACTTACGAAGTTCCAGAACCGCGTTCTCGCAATTCCATGTGAGGGCATCTCTGGATTGGTAGGATGTGCATTGAACCACGGCCAACAAATCGGCAATCCACCACGGATGGCTTTCCCTTCTTTAAAAACCGCGTCCGGGCTTAAATACAATACCTCATCCTCATATACTGGCCGCCATGACATGACATGCGCCCCATGCAACGCAACGCGTGCAACACACGTTGGATGATCAATTTCGAAAATAGGATACGAAGGATCGGATCCTGAGAGATGAACAGATTCGGGGAGATTCATGCAAAGTTATACGAGATGACACGGCAAATGATACAGATCTTGTTACATTTTGAGAAAATGAGCGATACGTGCAGCAAGGGACATCTCACTCCACTGCTATCCAGTCCACCTCAATCTCAAATGCTCCTGCATTTTTATCAGCAATTAAAATACCTAACTCTTCTACTTTTGAAGAGTCAAAGTCCGGTTCTTTGAGATTCATTCCCCGCCAACTCGGTGAGAGGGAATCGAGCGGCACTTTGACCTCAATCCACTTTCCTTTTTCTGTAGCGAACTCCGCACCATAGGAAATGGCTGAACCTCTGAAACGAGCATCGGTGGCAAGACGAAGCTGATACTTTCTACCATCCCCTTTAAGCCTGATCACGACGGCTGTTTTTCCGCTAAAATCATATTTCTGTTCTAAAGTGCGTATCGAAGAAAAACCTCCATTGTTTTCTAAAGATAAGTTGCCAGTGAAATGCAATGAGCCGCCCTTTACCTCAGGGCCACCTTCCGAAAGGCCGCCCATCACACCGTCATTGATCGCAATCCATTTTGGTTCGACAGCTTGATCATCAAATCCAATCAACTTCTTCACAGGATTCTTGACCTCTTCCTCAGCCCAGGCACCTGAACATAAACCGAGTGCACACAAAAAATTAACAAACAACGAAGGAAATTTCATGACGCAAAAAAGCCCATCATTCCTCATACGCAAGGAATAATTTCAACTATCCCATTCCCAAGCCGCCTTGATCTGATCGATCGCACGGCGGTCTTTCTTGGTCGGCCTGCCTTTGGCGGCTTCCAATTTGGCGATCTGCCAAGCACGCAGGTTCTCGTAGACCTCTGGCTTGGTTCGATCTAGGTAACACGCTTGAGCTTCGGGCGCACCGACGCGTTTATCAATTACCCCAAGCACTAAAATATCCCGCACGCCAGGCCCCTCGGCGAAAGGGATTTCCAACACATCGCCGACGTGGATGGAAGAGGATCGCTTCATCACATGGCCATTGCGTTTCACTTTCCCGTTACCGAGAATCTCTCCCGCCAACGCACGAGTTTTATGAAATCTAACTGCCCACAACCATTTGTCGGCTCGCACTGAATCTGACATATCTGGAATAAATACTTAACAGCTGATAATAGGAAACTATAGCCGTAGCTCCTGCTTTACGGCGACGAAGGCTTTGACGGCAATCTCCAAGTCCTCTCTTGTGTGAGCGGCGCTGATCTGTGTGCGTATCCTTGCTTTACCTTGCGGAACTACCGGGTAGCTGAATCCGATCACATAAATACCATGACCAAGCATCGCATTTGCAAATTTTGCAGCCAATGCAGCATCACCTAGCATCACTGGAACAATAGGATGCGTGCCAGGGACAATATTGAAACCAGCACGCGTCATTTCACTTCGGAAGAAACGGGTGTTTTCCTCAAGCGTGTCACGCAGAGAGGTCGATTCTTTTAGCAAGCGAAGCGCTTCAAGAGTTGCACCGGCAATCATCGGCGCAAGAGTGTTACTGAAAAGATAAGGACGTGAACGCTGACGGAGCAGATCGATGATTTCCTTTCTTCCACTGGTATACCCGCCACTTGCTCCGCCAAGTGCTTTACCAAGAGTACCGGTAATGATGTCAACACGCCCCATCACACCACAATGTTCATGCGTGCCACGACCTTGCGCGCCTATGAAACCCACAGCATGTGAATCATCGACCATCACGATGGCGTTGTATCGATCCGCCAAATCACAAATTTTATCTAAAGGAGCGATATAGCCATCCATCGAAAACACCCCGTCCGTAGCGATGAGTTTGAATCGGCTACCTGCGGCATCTGCTGCAATCAACTGCGCTTCAAGATCCGCCATGTCGCAGTTTTTATAGCGGAATCGTTTGGCTTTGCAGAGACGAACACCATCGATGATGGATGCGTGGTTGAGTTCATCGCTGATAACCGCGTCATCAGGACCAAGCAACGTTTCAAACAAGCCACCGTTAGCATCGAAGCATGAACCGTAGAGAATGGTATCTTCTGTTCCGAGGAAATCGCTCAAAGCGTGTTCGAGATCTTTGTGTAAGGTTTGGGTGCCGCAAATAAAACGCACACTCGCCAGTCCGAAACCCCAATCATCGAGCGCTTGGTGAGCGGCTTGTTTGATGCGTGGATGTTGTGCGAGACCGAGATAATTATTCGCACACATATTGATGACCACTTTACTATCACCTGTGGATATACTTTTTCCCTGAGGCGTTGTGATCGTGCGCTCTTTTTTGAAAGTGCCTGCGGCTTGAATATTCGCAAGTTCCGCTTCGATGTGCTTTTTGAATTCCTGATTCATTACTGATTTCTTTTAACTAAAAACTGACCAATCCAATATCACTTTTCCGCTGGCTCCGGATTGCATGACTTCAAATCCTTTCTCAAATTCATCTGCACCAAAACGATGCGTGATGACCGGAGCAATATTCAAACCACCTTCGAGCATGACTTTCATTTTATACCATGTCTCATACATCTCCCGACCATAAATTCCTTTGATCGTCAGCATGCTGAAAATGACCTTGTTCCAATCAATGGCCATCGGTTGACCGGGAATCCCAAGCATGGCGATTTTACCTCCATGGCACATCGCATCGATCATCGAGTGAAATGCGGATGGATTTCCGCTCATCTCCAATCCCACGTCAAAGCCTTCCTTCAGGCCGATTTTCTTTGTAACAGAATCGAGCGAATCTTTCGCCACATTCAATGCGATGTCTGCGCCCATGCGCCGCGCGAGATCGAGCCGATATTCATTCACATCGGTAATGACCACATGACGGGCACCTGCATATTTTGCAATCGCAACAGCCATGACGCCGATCGGACCGGCGCCTGTGATCAAAACATCCTCTCCTAACAGATCAAAAGAAAGCGCGGTGTGAACGGCGTTTCCAAAGGGATCATAGATGGATGCGATGTCCTGATCCACATCCGGTCCATGCAACCAAACATTTGTCATCGGCACGCTTATAAATTCCGCGAACGCGCCGGATCGATTCACACCAATCCCACTGGTATCCTTACAAAGGTGTCTTCTACCGGCCAGACAGTTGCGGCATTTTCCACAAACCACATGCCCTTCGGCGCTGACGATATCACCGATTTGAAATCCACTCACGTTGGCTCCCGTTCCAATAATTTCACCAACAAACTCATGACCTACCACCATAGGAACAGGAATGGTCTTACTCGCCCATGAATCCCATAGGTAAATATGTAAGTCAGTGCCGCAGATTCCTGTCTTGTGCACTTTAATCAGCACATCATTCATTCCGACTTCGGGCTCAGGAACATCTTCCAACCACAGACCCACTTCAGCTTTTGATTTTACGAGAGCTTTCATTTTTCAGAAATCGTTAGCATGGTATTATCACAGCAACGCCAACACACTAAGCGGATTACAAACCAACAATCAAAGCCTAAAACCCATCTTTTCACTTCCCACAACGAGGCAGCCAACTAAGCATTCGCCATCAACGTCACTCTCCAACTCCATCTGCTTGTGGTCATTTTTGCGGCCACCACCGTTTTGGGTCGACTCGCTTCCGTAAGCGCTCCTGTTCTAGTGACGTGGCGCTGTTTGCTCGCTGCACTTGGCGCGTTTTTCTGGGTTGCGTTGATGCGGGATAGGAAAATCTGGATCGGTCGTAAGCAGATCGCAAAACTACTTGGAGTCGGAGCAATCATCGGACTGCATTGGCTGTGTCTGTATGGCGCTGTCAAAATTGCCAATGTCTCGATTGCGCTCGCTGGCTTGGCCACTCTCTCGTTGTTTACCGCTTTCACCGAGCCCCTGCTCAATCGTCGGCGAATCCGGAAGTTCGAAGTTTTTCTCGGACTGATCGTGTTAGCCGGTATCTGCCTGATTGCTGGAGTGGAAACCCATCACGCATTGGGCCTAGGGATCGCACTTTTAAGCGCGTTTCTCGCTTCTGTGTTTCTTGTGCTGAATCGGAGCATCGTCATCAACGGTGGCGATCCTATGGTTATGGTTGGCTGGGAAATGGTGGCATCGACCCTTATCTGTTTTTTCGCGGTGCCAATTTTTGATCCGCTGGGATTTCCTGCACTTCAAGTTACTAATGCTATGGATTGGCTGTGGATCATCATTCTCGCATGGGTTTGCACGGTGTTTGCGCAAGCATGGACGAATCGGTTACTGCATTCCATCAGTGCCTATAATTTAAACTTAGCCGCCAATTTCGAACCCGTCTACGGCATCATCGCTGCAGCGATTATCTTCAATGAACACGCCAGTCTCAAACCAGCGTTTTACATCGGTGCTTCCGCGATTGTTCTAGCTAACCTACTTCATCCGATGTTGCAGAGGAGATGGGGGGGAGTTCTTGGTTCTTAGTTCTTAGTTCTTGGTTCTTAGTTCTTGGTTCTTAGTTCTTAGTTCTTAGTTCTTAGTTCTTAGTTCTTAGTTCCTGGTTCTTGGTTGAGCTTCGCGCTTCCGCATATTCAAACTAAGAACTAAGAACTAAGAACTAAGAACTAAGAACTAAGAACAAAATAACCTCATCTCGGCATCATTAATTCATCATCAGTGTAGCCAGTCAGGTCACGTAACCCGCTCAACAGTTTCTTGAGAGTAAAAAATAGAAACACCATAATCGGTAACCCGATGACAACAAAACCTAGGCCCGTCACTTTGGCGACTTTCGCGTTGTAGACCTCACGGGCATTTGCTGCGGTGTGATCGAGATCACCGAGGAAATACATCGCGAGGCCGAAGTTGAGAAAGGTGCTAATGAAAAACGACATACCGAATAGAATCGTCGCGCTGAGCAGAACTTTTTGATAGTCAACCTGCTTATCCAACTCCGTGACTTTGCTTTCGATTTTTATGATATCGAAAATCGAATCACTGTAGAGAAAGGCACGCAGCAAAGGAGTTTTCGTCCAATGTGAGACAATGACTGCAAAGCCGAGAACAAACGGGATCGATGCCTCCTTAAGCCCGAACAATACCGCTGCGTGTTCTTTCACCGTGCCGTCTTTGTTCCAGAGGAAAAGCGTGAGGCCACCCGTAAGCATCACCGAAAACAATCCGAGGCCGGAGAAGAAATTCATCTTCCGTGTTTTCACGAAAAACCAGACTCCGTAAACGAATGGAAAAGCCAACGCGATGAAGAGCGCATAAAGCGGTCCGATGTGCCAAAGCTTCGATTCCGCCGTGCCAGGTTCTTTACTCAAAAAACTCAGAGCCAATACGGGAATGAGAACATTGATAAGAATGTTCGCCAAAGGATTCTCTTGGGCAGGTTTGGAATTTTTAGTTTCTTCAGACATAGAAAGTTTGTTCGAGGAAGCAATCACTTTGAAGACAGTAAGGAAAGCTCAAACGCAACAGCAGAATGCCCTCGGATAATATGCAGCGCTAAATTATCGGCGTGGAATACGAGAAGTTGGCGGAATCACATCAGCTTTCCAGTTCCAGCCCTTGGCTTTTGCATCGGCGATCATGATGGGCCAGTTTCGGTCGAGTTGCTCTTGTCCGTTAATTTGCCACATACCCCAGCCAAGTCCTAGTTTTTCGCAGGTTTGATTTACATAGATGTCATCGTCGAATTGAGCAGAGCGCCAGTCATCGGTGATGCCGAGAGTTTCACTTTTAACGGATTTCGGGAAATTATTCTCGGAGGGCCAAGCTGGGAAGCGCGAGTGGAGATTGCGAAGGTTAGCTGCATTTTTTGCCGCACCGTAGGCGCTGTCGTTGTTGTAGAGATGGTAGGCAACGGAGGTTTTATTCCAATCCACATGGCCAGGCATATCGGCGAAGGCCGCGGCGAGATTACCTAGGCCTGTGCCAGTAGCGTAATCGTTGATGCCCGGCGGAGATAGGATCATGATGTGAGCATCTGGAGCTGCTTTTCGAATGAGGTTATAGGTATTTTTGAGGGCCTGGATGCGTGGAGATTTTTCGGCTTTATCTGCGGCATTTGCGGTCATGCTGCCGTTATTGCCAATGCCATCCATGGGCTCGTTAGCTGCCTCGTAGATGACATGCGTGCGCCGTGCAAAGTGGGGAGCTACGTATTTCCAAAGGGCATCGTTGTATGCCGCGTTGTAGTTGGGAATTTTATTATGAGAGTTGATGATGACATACATTCCGTGAGCGGATGCATAGTTTACGCAGCGTTCCATTCTTGCGAGCTGACGCTTGCGGTATTCCGGGTCGTTCCAATCAGTTGGAGTAAAACTGGCGGATGGTGTGTAAGCTTCAATTTCCCATGTATCGAAGAGAATCATACGCACGGCATTGAGTCCTTTTTCACTCATGGAAGCATAATAGGACTTAGGCTCTTCTTTGCGGTCTTTCTCCCAAATCCATGCGGTCCCGGCGCGTAGCGGGGTATTGGAATCTGTACGGAGAACTTTCAGTTCTGGAGCTTTTTTATCATAGGCATCTGGGATACTGACGACACGCACACGGGCTCGATCTGTGGGTAAAGACACTGACTGAGCCGTTACGATCTCTGACAAGAAAAGAACGAAAGAAAAAAGAATGGTTACGGTTTTTATCATGTGATCGATGCCTATTTATTTCGCAAGACGCGGTGCGGAATGACCTTGGTCACGAATCTTTTTGAGCAAAGCCTGTAATTCTTTTACCTTGTCCGGCAGCTTTTCCGCGAGGTTGTTTCGTTGACCAATATCTTCGCGGAGGTTGTAGAGACCCACCGCTTGTCCGCTGTAAGCTGGGACTTTGTGTTTTTCAAACCACTCTTTACCAGGCTGACGGGCTGCTCCGGTCTTCGCATCGATCAACACCCAATCGCCATCGCGGATCGCGTAATCCTTGCTTGTGTTGTGCACCATCGTGGTGCGCGGTGAGGTTTTTGATTCACCTTTCAAGTAAGGAAAAAAGTCATGGGAATCCTCCGCGGAGTTTTCAGGCAAATCGAAACTTAGATAATGAGCGAATGTCGCCATGAGATCGATCTGTGCGAACAGGGCATCGGTCACCGCACCGGGTTTGGTCATGCCAGGCCATTTGATCATCGTAGGAACGCGATGGCCTCCTTCGTAAATATCCCGCTTCAATCCACGCAAGGGAGATGTGGACCAATGATCGAATTTTTCATCGCGTGCATAGGCATAGGCTTCCGCACCGTTGTCGGCGGAGAAAATCACGATGGTGTTAGAATCGAGTCCGGCTTCGCGAAGAGCGTTTAGGATTTGACCACAAGCATCATCGGTTTGAACCACGAAATCCCCGTAAGCACCGGCCTTCGATTTACCATCGAAGCTATCAAGCGGAACGATGGGTGCGTGAGGCGATGGCAGAGGAAAGTAGAGAAAAAACGGCTCGGTTTTTCCTTTGCGTGATTGGATATACTCCACGCCTTTTTTGGTCAGAGTCGGAAGCACCTGATAGAAATCCCAATCCGACATCCCAGGACCCTCCCGGCATTCCCAGCTTCCCTCTTTGGTGTTTTTCGGCGTCGATTTAAAAGTGATATCCGGAACAGATAGAACGTGATCGTCTTGAATCCATACGTAAGGAGGGAAGTTGATAACGTTGTCACCGAAGTAGTGATCGAACCCATGATCCAATGGGCCTCCACGAAACGGTTTCGACCAATCAAAATCTTTGTGGCTCTTCGATTTTTTATCGGTTCCAGGAAGACGGATCGAATCCCAATCCCAACCCAAATGCCACTTGCCGATGCATGAGGTGGTGTAGCCTTTTTTTCGCAACATCTCTGGCAAGGTGAGTTGTCCTTCTTTGAAAAAGGGCTTATCGAAACCTGAATCGATTCCATGAAAATCCCGCCAATGGTGCCTACCCGTAAGCATTGCGTAACGCGAAGGCGTGCAGATGCCAGATGAACTGTGCGCATCGGTAAATCGCAAGCCCTCACTCGCAAGACGATCGAGATTCGGTGTGGGAATCTTCGATTTCGGATTGAAGCAACCTAGATCGCCGTAACCGAGATCATCCGCATAAAGCAAAACAATGTTCATCCGTGGTGCCTCCTGTGCAGGAGCAATGGAACATAACGCGATGATAGCGGAGGAAATGAAATATTTGAGGGACATGATAACGAGCCGCTTAAATTAAGATGAAGAAAGGAGCAAGACAGACTAATATCCGGCGTGTGGAGACAACTTACTTCAGCGAGTGCAAGTAGGCGATGACGTCGGCGAACTGCTCCATCGTCAAGGCATCTAACAAGTGGGGACCCATAAGAGTGGAGGCTGAGGTTTTAACCTCTTTGACGTCGGCGGCTTTAAGCGTGGTGGGGATGCCGGCGATGTTGCGGATTATGACTTGGGCGTCGGTCTTTTCAACCAGTGTACCTTGATAGGTGGTGCCGTCTTTAGCGATGACATCGACCCAACTTTTCGCGATGACAGCGTCGGGCTTGAGGATGGCTTCGGCGATGGCTTCACGGTTTAAAGTCGCTCCGATCTGGTTCAGCTCGGGGCCGCGTTTAGGGTCGGCTGCGGCGACACTGTGACAGGCGGCGCAAGCCTGGGTCTTCATGAGCTCGGCACCATTGGCAGGGTTTCCTTTGAGGTTATCAAGTGCGAGCATAACGTTCTCGATAGAGATCTCGCCGATGGTCTTATCCTTCTTACCCGCTGACTTTTCGACTTCCCCGATACCTTCGAGGTTCATGCGGTACTTGTTGGCAAGTTGGGTGAGAAAATCCTTCTGGTCGGTGTCAGCGGTCGCCCAGATGTCACGGAAGCGTTTTTCGATGTCGGCGGATTTGGTCCACGCGATTGGCTTGTAGTAGGGGCCGCGGGTGTCGGGTTTGGTGTTCCACCACCAGCTGCCGTCGTAGGGAGCTTCCTTAGTATAAAGGCGTGCGAGGGTGGTGAGGATTTTGTTCTTCAGCGCCGGATCGGTGGCGGCGGTGTGCTTGGCAAGTAGACCGTCGACGACCGCGGGGTCGTGCATGAGCTTTAGCGCGCTGAGGGCGCCGTCGCTGTTCTCACTGCCGACAGCGGCGAGGCTTTTTTCGACAGCCTTGAGAGTGACCAACGAGTGAATGGCGAGGTGTGGGACGATGACGCCGGGATTCGGGGTGGCGTGGGGACCTTCTTTGGTAAGCACAGTACCGGCCGGCGGTTCTGAGAGCAGTTTGAAATTAACGACGGAATCGGGATTACTGGTGTTGCAGAGCGCGGCGGTCACCTTGAGCTTCTGCATTGCACCGGGAACGATGTAGTGGATGACAGAATGAGCATGAGTGCCGATGCCCTGGGTGAAAGGAGTCCCGTCGGCTCGTACGAGTGGCTCGCCATTCGGAGCTTTGTTAACCTCTGTTTTACCCCAACCTTGGGTGGCGGAGTTCCACTTAAGTTTTGAGAGTGGAACTTCTTTCCCATCACGATTGGTGAGGACGGGATCGAACCAACCGGCATGGTCGCCGCCGGTGCCGTTGCCACCATCTTCGACGACGAGGAATAGGTTGTTAATACCGACGAGGCTAACTTCAATCTCGGCGGTCTGCTTTCCACTGATTTTGGCGCTTTCAAAAAGCGGCGGCTTAGGAGCAGCGACTGCGGCAGGAGCAGAGGTAGGCGGCTTAGCGACGGAGAGCAGGGCTGTAGCAGCTTCCTTCTTGCCGATGCGACCAAGCGCGACAGCGGCGGCGGCCTGAACGCGCGGATTGGTGCTGGCGAGCGCTTTCTCGAAAGGAGCGAGTGGCAGGGCTGAGTTCTGCTTCAGGCGATCGGCGGCAGCACGGAGCGCAAACTCGGTGATAGCAGAGTCGTTTGCGAGTTCCATCAGAGCCGCATTGGCAGCGGTGCCGAGGAGTTGCTTGTAGGTGAAGGTGGCAGCGACGCGAGCGGTGAGGGAGATCTTCGCATCCTTAGCGATGGCCAAGATGGCGGGAGTGAGAGCCTTGTCACTGCGAGTGAGAATTTCCTGCTGGGTGGCGAGGCGGGTGGTTGCGCTGTCGGAAGCCAAGCCTTTCACAAGTGCGTCGGGAGCGAGCTTAGCGAGGTCAGGGAAAGGTTTGTAAGTCCAACCGTTCGGGACAACGCGCTGAACAAATCCACGACTGGGGTTGCCCTTGTAGCCGGCACCTTCCCAGGCAGCGATGTAGAGCTGACCGGAGCCGTCGACATCGAGATCGGCGGGTTGCGAGAGACCGATGAAGTCTTCCGGATTCTGGGTGAAGGAGGGGCCGTCAGGAGTGACACGATGGATGTAGATCATGTTGCGACCCCAGTCGGCCATCATAGGAGTCTTGTTGTATTTCTCTGGCCATGTCGGCTCGTCGAGAAAGAGGGCGCCGGTGCCAGAGCCGCCGCCGAGATCTGCGAGGGCGGGAATGATCTCTTCAGTGAAATTTTTGAAGAGAATAGGGTAACCGTATTCACCGCTCTGAATGTGGTGAGCGAAACGAACGTTCCAGCCGCCACCATCGTTGGTGTTCTCGCGGCTGAAGACGTTTAGGAAGGGATCGATGGCTACATCATAAACGTTGCGGTGGCCGTGGGTGTAGACTTCCAGTTCGGAGCCATCGGGGCGTACGCGGACAATACCGCCGCCGAGCATAGTGAGGGTGGTGCCGTCGGTGCCTTGAGCATTGACGAATCCGAAATCGCCAACGGAGATGTAGATCCAACCGTCGATACCCATGCGAATACCGTTAGTGGTGTGGTCGGCGCCACGGTCCTGGTTGTGTTTGGCGACGGAGATGTCGCGGATGAGGGTTTTAGGCGGGCCGTCAGCGATGCCATCCTGGTTCTTATCCTCTAACATGGAGAGATTCATCCCAGTGAGGACGCCTTTGTCCTTAGGGATTATAGTATGGAGGACATAGAGCTTGTCGCCGAAGGAAATGATGCCGCGCGGGTTGTCGATTTCCGCATAGATGGTGTGCTTTTCGGCAATGCCGTCGTGATCAGCGTCAACGAGGCGGACGATACGACCTTTTCCGGGACCTTTGCCTAGCGAACCGAGGAGATCAACGCCGACATAAACTTCGCCGGTGGCAGCAGCAGCGAGGCAAGCTGGAGAGGGAGCAATGTCGCTGCCGGCATACTTGGTGAAAGTTAGGTCGGTGGGGTTGCCGGCGGCGGTCAAAGTGAGAACCGATAGGAGTCCGAGTATGGGCTTGATCATATGAATATGGGGGTATGGTGAGTAAACTAGGTTGATTGGGATTTAGGCGTGATTTTAGGCTGAAGCAACTCTTAAAACCGGAGTCGAATGGCTATCGAATGCGGCCTAGCCAGCGAGCAGGGAAATGAGGATACATCGAAACAAATCATGCAATTTTTGTCTAGATTGCATCACGTGGAAATTATCAACCATTAAATCTATTCCATGAAGCAGATAGGTGTCTGAAAATACGGCATAAAACCAATCAGTTCCATCTACCATTTCTATCATTCATGCCAAAATCGCCTTCACCACCTTGGCGGGTTTCACTCCGGTGAGTTTTTGGTTTAGGCCCTGAAATGGGAAGGAGAGTTTGTGGTGATCGAAGCCGAAGAGATGCAGGATGGTGGCGTGGAAGTCGCGAACGTGGACGGGGTTGGAGCCTACGCGATAGCCGAGTTCATCGGTTTCGCCGTAGGAGATACCGGGTTTCACTCCCCCGCCAGCCATCCAGATGGTGAAGGCGTTGGGATTGTGATCACGTCCGACGAAGGCATTCGCCGCGCCGCCGCCGCGGTTTTCCTGCATGGGCGTGCGGCCGAACTCGCCGCCCCAAACCACTAATGTATCTTCCAACATACCTCGCATTTCGAGATCTGTTAGAAGGGCTCCAACGGCTTTGTCGATGTCTTTGCATTTTTGGACGAAACCATCTTTGAGCGATTCCTTTGCGTTAGATCCATGAGTATCCCAACCCCAATCGAAAAGTTGGATACAACGCACTCCGTTTTCCGCGAGTTTGCGTGCGAGCAGGCAGTTGTTTGCGAAAGAGTTTTTCCCGGGCTCAGCACCATACATTTCCAGCACCGGCTTGGGTTCGTCATTGATCGTCATGACCTCTGGCACGGAAACCTGCATGCGATACGCCATTTCGTATTGGGAAATGCGTGTAACCGTTTCAGGATCGCCGATTTCCTCGTGGGTTTTGGTATTGAGTCGGTTCAGAGAATCCAGAGCGGCGCGGCGGATGTTGCGATTGATGCCCGGAGGGTTCGCGGCATTGAGAACTGGATCGCCACCCGAACGACACTGCACTCCTTGATAAACGGAAGGCAAAAATCCGTTGTTCCAGAGAGCCGCGCCAGCACGTGGTGCACGTCCACCCGAGAGCAGCACCATGAATCCCGGAAGGTTTTGGTTTTCACTGCCCAGACCCCATGTGACCCATGAGCCCATGGATGGATAACCAAGATTCTGGTGGCCCGTGTGCATGAGAAGTTTTGCAGGAGCGTGGTTAAACTGATCCGTCACCATCGATTTGATGAAACAGAGTTTATCCGCGTGTTGGTAGAGGGATGGCAAACGATCGGAAATCCATGCGCCTGATTTTCCGTGTTGTTTGAATTGGAACTGCGGACCTAACAGACGAGGCACACCTTTGATGAAAGCGAAGCGCTGACCTTCGAGATATTCCTGCGGACAATCCTTGCCGTCGTATTTTTGCAGCACGGGTTTGTAATCGAAGAGCTCCATCTGGCTTGGCGCTCCTGCCATGTGAAGAAAGATGATCCGCTTCGCTTTAGGAGCGAAAGATGGAGCCATGGTGTTCAGTGGATTCTCCACATCGCGTTTGACACTAGCTCCTGCCGTTGCGCCGAAAAGATTTTGTCCCGCGAGACAAAGACCACCTAAGCCGAAGGCGGCTTCTTTTAGGAAATGCCGACGCGTGGCGTGACTGAGTTCTTCTTGTTGGAGGTGTTGGAGAAGGTTCATGGCGGTATTATCGGGTGACCGATTCATCGAGATTCATTAAAACGGAAGCGATCACGGCGAGTGCGGCTTCTTCGGGTGTTTTGGCGATTGCCTTCATGGTATCGGGGGAGTTTTTGTATTCCGTGACAAGTGCTTGGTAAAGATTGCGCAGTTCCTGCGTGCGATCCGGGGTGATATCGCGTGAAGACGCGAAGCGATAGCCCACGGCGATTTGTTGATCGATCTCAGAAGGACTCGCCGCTTGCATGCGACGTGAAAAAGCGACCGCTGCCTCATGGAAAGCAGCATCGTTCAGTGTCGTCAGTGCTTGCAGAGGCGTATTGGAAACGAGTCGGCGTTTTGAGGAAAGGTCGCGCGGTGGGACGTCGAAGGAGCTGAAGAGCGGATACAAAATACTGCGTTTGAAATAGATATAAACCGAGCGGCGATAACGCTCGGGGTTTCCGACCTCCGGGGTTTTCCAGGCATCAGCTACAAAAGGATTCCACACTCCGGGTGGGAGTGGAGGATGGATAGGCATTCCACCGATGTTCTGACTGATCAAACCTGAAACACTGAGCGAGTGATCGCGCATCATTTCAGCCGTCAAGCGCTGGCGTGGGCCACGGGCGAGGAGACGATTATCAGCATCCTTTTCTTCGAGTTCATCGGTGATCGATGAATCCTGACGGTAGGTGGCGCTGGTAACGATTTCACGCAGCATGGATTTCACGCTCCATTTCATATCGGACGAAAAGGTGACCGCAAGATGATCTAACAATTCTGGATGCGATGGTGGTTCTCCGGCTGAACCGAAATCTTCTGGAGTAGGAACGATGCCTTTTCCAAAAAGTTCCAACCAGAAACGATTCACGGCAACACGAGCGGTCAGCGGGTTTTGCGGCGATGCCACCCAACGCGCGAGGTCGAGGCGAGTGGCGCGTTCACCGGATTTCTTAAGCGATGGGAAGAGTTTGGGTGTATTCCCCTCTTTCACGAGGTGACCTTTATCCAACCAGTTTCCACGAATGAACATGTGAGTATCCCGACGGTGCTCAGGCTCGCGCTCCTCCATGATGGGAGTGGTAGTGGAAGGAATGGATTTGAGTTTCTGCTCCGCTTCTGTGATCGCCTGCTTATGTGAAATTAAGCTGCTATCTTGGCGATGATTGATCCATGCAGGCTCATCCGTTAGGGCAAGGCGTCCGCGCTTCACGCACATAGGGAAACTTGCCGAGTAAAGTCCGCCGTTTTTCAAAGTGACGCGGAGTTTTGAATCAGATGAAATTGTTAGAGTTTGATCCAGCACGAAGGTCGCGTGGCGGGGTTTGAAAATTTTTGTGTAAGTTCCCCAAGCCTTTTCAGCTCCTGTGAGCGAACCATTCGGGTCGAACATCGGATGCGCTTCATCAGCGATGACTTCCTGAATTTTTACCGAAGTTGCCTTGCCGCTCGCGTCCACCACATCGAGGAGAAAATGTTTGATAATACCACCCCACTCCGGCGTGTGTGCTGCGGTTTTCAAATCAATAGGAAGGATTTCCAAACGCACGGCAGTGACTGTTTTTAAATCCGTAGGAAATGTTAGGATATACTCTGCGGCGGTAGCTACGTTGGCATCGGCTTGAAATTCATCGTAACCCTCCCTCTCCTTAATCGTCAGGATTGCCTTCTTCGCCTCGGCTTTGACCGATCGCACCGGCTTCCATTGGGTTTTGGAATCAATTTTATTACGTTCTGCAAACAATGAATTTTCTGCCGCTAGAATTTGTTCGTGAAGTTGATTTGCCTCGTAATAGCGTGATTTATCTAGCGGCACTGAAAGTCGCGGCAAATCCTCGTCAATATCAGAATCCTTACTTTGATTGAAAAATTCCATGAAGTCGTAGAACTCTTCATGCTTGATCGGATCATACGGATGCGAGTGACATTGCACGCAACCGAAACTTACGCCCATGAAGGCTTCCCACGTGGTATTCATGCGGTCAATCACTGCGACGACACGGAACTCTTCGTCATCGGTTCCACCCTCGCTATTGACTTGGGTGAGCCGGCTAAACGTAGTGGCGATTTTTTGATCGAGCGTGGCATTCGGAATAATATCGCCTGCGATTTGATCGATGGTGAACTGATCGAAGGGTAGATCTTTGTTAAAAGCGTCGATCAACCAATCGCGATATTTCCAGTTCTCACGACGTCTGTCGTCGGCGTAACCCACTGAGTCCGCGTAACGCGCAAGATCCAACCAAACCGAAGCCCAGCGCTCACCGAAGCGCGGTGAAGCGAGCAAGCGATCGGTTTCTTTCTCGATGGCAGCTTGTAGGTTTTCGGCTGCGGATTTTTTGAAAGCATCGATTTCCTCGATGGATGGTGGTAGGCCTACGAGGTCAAATGATGCCCGGCGCAGCCATTGCTCTGGATTAGCGACACGGGAGGGGTTGAGTTTTTCGGCTTCGAGCCGTGCGAGAATGAAATGATCTAGATCACGGATCGGCCAATCGGTTTTTTTGACGGGCAGCAATGCATGTTTTTCAGGCGGAACAAATGACCAATGCTCGCCCCATTTCGCGCCTTCTTTGATCCATTGGCGAAGAAGATCGATCTGAAATTTGGCAAGCGCCGGACCGTGCTCGGGTTTCGGCATGATTTCCTCGGGGTCGTTCGAGGTGATGCGGACAATCATTTCCGAGGCATCCGGATTTCCGGGAACGATGACAGGTTTACCGGACTCGCCTTTGCCGAGAGCGCGCTCGCGGTAAATGAATGAAACCTCCCCTGCCTCTTTCACCCCACCGTGGCAGGCGGTGCAGTTCGCATTGAGAATCGGGCGAATATCACGTGCGAAATCGATCTCGGCATTCAGGGAATGACTGAGAAAAAGCAAAGAGAGGCTTATAGGAATATAACGATGCATGAATCAAAAAATGTGAAAACCACCTAAAAGGGTTACGCAAATTTTTCGATCTTTGATCAAAAAAATCCAACCGGAATTTCAACCATGGCGAGTTTAACACCACGAATCAGAATGATTTCAAGCCGTCGCACCAATAGCTCCGGGAAGCGGGCCGTTGTCTTCGGATTTTTCCTCCTGAGTTTTCTTTGCGGCGGATTGTTTGGAAATTTCCTCGGGGACCGGAGGTGGTTTGGGTGCGGTGGGCGGGTTGCGCATTTCACCGTGATCGATGATGTCCTGCAAATGCGAGCCATCGAGGGTTTCATACTCAAGCAGAGCCAGCGCGATTTTTTCAACCGTATCGCGATTTTCCGTGAGGATTCGTTCTGCTTCATTGAAGGCAGTATCGATGAATTTTTTGATTTCTGCGTCGATGACCATCGCGGTCTCCTCGGAGTAATTACGACCCTTATTCATATCACGAGCAAGGAAAACAGGACTGGAGCCCTCGCCGTATTCGACCATTCCGAGTTTATCAGACATACCCCATTCGCAGACCATGTTTCTGGCGAGCGATGTCGCTTGGCGGATATCGCCGGATGCGCCGTTGGAAATGTCATCGGAATGGAAACCTTCCGCGATGCGGCCACCCATGGTCACGATCAAGTTCGCAAGCGCTTCTTTTTTCTGGGTCGAGTATTTATCTCCATCAGGAAGGAACATCGTCGCGCCCAAGAACGGACCACGTGGGATGATGGTAACTTTATGCAAAGGATGCGTGTGCGGCAGCACCATGTTGAGGTAGGCGTGTCCAGCTTCGTGCCATGCTGTGCCGGTTTTTTCTTTGTCGGACATTGCAAGCGAACGGCGTTCACGTCCCCAACGCACTTTGTCGCGAGCCTCTTCCATTTCAGCGAGGGTAACGGCGCTAAGGCCTTTTCTAGCAGCTAACAGAGCTGCCTCGTTGACCAAGTTCGCGAGCTCTGCACCAGAGAAACCTGGAGTGCCTCGAGCAATCGTCCCAAGCTCAACACCAGCAGCGAGTTTGATTTTCTTCACATGCACGCGGAGGATTTCCTCGCGACCGTTGACATCTGGAAGAGAAACGGTGACTTGGCGATCGAAACGACCCGGGCGGAGCAACGCAGGATCGAGAACATCCGGGCGGTTGGTTGCGGCGATGATGATGACACCTTCTTGGGTATCGAAGCCGTCCATTTCAACGAGGAGCTGGTTGAGCGTTTGCTCGCGCTCATCGTGTCCGCCGCCCATACCGTGTCCACGGTGGCGACCTACGGCATCGATCTCATCGATGAAAATCAAACAAGGCGCATGTTTTTTGCCTTGTTCAAACATGTCGCGAACGCGTGATGCGCCGACGCCGACGAACATTTCCACGAAGTCCGAACCGGAGATAGAGAAAAACGGAACATCGGCTTCACCTGCGATGGCGCGAGCCAACAAAGTTTTACCAGTTCCTGGAGAACCGACCATCAGCACGCCTTTCGGAATCGATCCGCCGAGTCTTTGAAATTTTTTCGGATCACGAAGGAAATCGACGATTTCGAAAAGCTCTTCCTTCGCTTCTTGGATGCCCGCGACGTCTTTGAACGTCACTTTGTTACGATCCATCGTCAGCAAGCGTGCTTTGGATTTACCGAACGACATCGCGCCTTTGCCGGCGGATTTCATTTGTTGGCGGAACAAGAAGAACAGTAGAAGGATGATCAGGAGAAACGGCAAAAAGGTGAAAAGCGCACGGGCGAGATAATCCGATTCGCGAACATACTGGGCCTTGTCTTTAAGTAACTCACGCAGCTCATCACCAAGGATAGCGGACGAGACACTTACTTTGAATTGGGCTGCAGCAACAGGCTTTCCTTCCTTGTCGGTAGGTTTGATCATGTTGGTGACCACTGCACGTTTTCCTACAATGAACGCCGTGGAATTCTTATCCGTCGATGCGATGACTTGCAACGGAAGGATCGAGTCATCGGCTATCACTTCGCCTGAAGCGAGTGCCTTACGAAAATCAGCAAGCGAGAGGGTTACAGCGGATGTCCCTTGCGGAAGCGTGGGCTGATTCGCTTCCTGTTCCATTCGAATATTGTTTCCAAGAAGTGAACGAATTTCATCGCCTTGGAGATCCAGATTTACAGCTACTTTGAAATAAGTATTTTCTACTTTTTTATCTTCGTCCTTAGGTTGAATCATTTCCGGACGCACCCAACCGGTAATCGTCGCATCGTAGGCGGAATCACTGGTGACCACTTTCAGCGGACGATCAGGATCATCCAAGACAACTAGGCCTTGATCGAGTTTTTTGCGGAAATCCGAGTATTTGAGCGGAGCTGCCTTACCGCTGGGTTGGGAACCGTATAAAGCAGCGCCAAGGATTACGGCAGCGATACCAAATAGAGCGAGACCACGCCAGTTGAACGCGCCCCCTTCATTTGGAGGACGGTTGGCGTTATTTGGCGGCGGAGTATTATTTTCAGGATCAGACATGATGAGTATTTACCGTGGGCTGAGGCATCGGGGTGAGGGAACTTAATCAACTTGAGCGAAATGTCTAGGCGAGGATTTTGGGTTATTTGAGATTACTGGCTCAATCCCCCGCAAAATTTGCTTCAAAGTCAAATGCCCCGTTAAATCAATCTGCCTCCGCGCCATTGACTTTACCCGCCATCCCTGCTTCAAAAGCCGCCCCATGTCCGACCGTAAGACTTTAGAAGAACGCCACCAGATGACCGACCTTGAGCGCGTGCGCCACTCCGCCGCACACGTCATGGCCACCGCCATTCTCCGGATCTGGCCGGATGCCCAGTTCGCTTACGGGCCGCCGATCGAAAATGGTTTCTACTACGATTTCGAAATGCAACACCGCATCACTCCGGATGATTTCGAGAAAATCGAGGCGGAGATGAAGAAGATCGCTAAGGAAAACCAGAAGTTTGAATACAAAGCGATCTCCCGTGAGGAAGCCAAAGCGATGGCGGAGTCCGGCCGACTCGGCGGGCTCAGCGAGCGTCCGGGCAACGCCTCCCGTTTCAAACTCGATCTGATCGATAAGATACCTGAGGGCGAACAAATCTCTTGTTTCCAAAACGGTGACTTTATCGACCTCTGCGCCGGCCCACACGTCGGTTACACTTCGAAATGCAAGAACGTGAAACTCATGTCTGTTTCCTCATCATTTTACATGGGAGACGAAGCCAAAGGCCAACTTCAGCGGCTCTACGGAACCGCCTTCGAAAACAAAGAAGAACTCGAAGAGCATCTCAACCGACTCGAAGAAGCCAAAAAACGCGATCACCGTCGCCTTGGACGTGAACTCGGGCTTTTCCACATCGATGAAGCCGTCGGCCAAGGTTTGATTTTGTGGAAACCGAAAGGCGCGCTAATCCGCCGTGCACTTCAAGAATTCATCACTGCAGAACTCGACAAACAAGGATACTCCCAAGTCTTCACTCCACACATCGGCAAGCTCGATCTGTATCGTACCTCCGGGCATTTCCCTTACTACCAAGACAGCCAATTCGCACCCATCGCTGAGCGCGATACTTTAGAAAAACTCGCTGACGAAGATGCGACCTGCTCCACCCTGATCAACGGTCTCGAACAAGGAACCTACGAAGGCTACTTGCTCAAACCGATGAACTGCCCGCACCACATCAAAATTTTCGCGAGCGACCATCATTCCTACCGCGACCTTCCTGTTAGACTTGCCGAATTCGGCACGGTGTATCGTTGGGAGCAATCCGGCGAACTCGGCGGAATGACCCGTGTCCGTGGTTTTACTCAAGACGATGCTCACCTTTTCTGCACACCTGACCAAGTGGCTGCGGAAGTCAAAGGCTGCCTCGACCTCGTGAAAAAAGTTCTCCGCACGCTCGGCATGAACGACTATCGCGTCCGTCTCTCACTCCGCGATCCGGAAAGCGACAAATACGTCGGCACCTCTGAAAACTGGAACAAGGCAGAAGCCGCACTCCGTGAAGCCGTCATCCACCTCGGTGTCGAATACACGGAAGAAATTGGCGAGGCTGCGTTCTATGGACCGAAAATCGACTTCGTTGTCAAAGACGTCATCGGTCGCGACTGGCAACTCGGCACGGTGCAGGTCGATTACAACCTTCCTGTTAGATTCAAGCTCTCCTACGTCGGTGAGGATAACAAACCGCACATCCCTGTCATGATCCACCGCGCACCTTTCGGTTCGCTAGAACGTTTCACCGGTCTACTCATCGAACATTTCGAAGGCAAATTTCCTACTTGGCTCTCACCCGAACAAGTCCGCATCCTGCCGATTTCTGAGAAAACTCTCGACGATGCAAATGCCCTCGCCACGAAACTCGCCGATCTCGGTGTCCGCGTTTCCGTGGATCGCTCTTCCGATAAAGTCGGCGCAAAAATCCGCAACGCCCGCATGGAACGCATCCCTAACATGGCGATCCTCGGTCAAAAGGAAGTCGAAGAAGGCACCGTCTCCGTCCGCATCCGTGGCCAAGAAGAACCCATCACAAAAACCGTTGAGCAGTTCATCGATGAGCTCTTAAAGGAGATTCAGGAGCGGAGTCTCTAACAGACTGCTTTCAGCGAATTCCATTTTCAGCTTGGCGTTTAATCACAAAGAGTTTAGAAAATGATAAATCAGAGCGAAGGAAGAAATGTACCCGACCCGGTCGCTCAATAACACTGTTCTGCAGAGAAATGAAAGAAATTCACGCCACTCACGAATCACCAACGACGCCCTCAGTCCTGGCGATCTTTGCTGGTGGTGGCGCTCTAGCATGGATGACATACCAGAATGGATTTGAGATACTGAGACACTGGTTCTTTTATCCGAGCCTTCTATTTTTCGGACTTACCTGCTTGAGTTTGATTGCCGGGATTGGATCCAGTTACAGCAAATATATTTGGACATTTTGCATGTGGTGGAGCGGAATTTGGACGCTTATATTTGTTGCAGCGTTTGCCATACCACCGTTTTCGATGCTTATTGTGGGATCACTTGTTTCACCGATTTTGGAGGCCGGTCGGATTGGCCCATTCTCTGCCGGTTTTCTCCACCTAGTGATTTGGGCATGCGCCAAGGATGTCGTGAATCACATCAACATAAGATTGGCAGAACAAGCCGCGGTATCCAACCACCACCAGCCACCCAGTTCCGATGATTTACCGTAGTTTGAACCTTAACCCCGTGATTGCCTTCCGCCCCCGCTGGTAGTGGTGGGATGCGCTTTGACGTTCGCTCAAGAATCCCATGAACTATTTAGCCATATTGTTTGCGTTCCTTATACCGTTGAATCTTTCGATGGCCGAGGAAGGAACGACGAAGTCGAACCCATTATTTCTGAATTTGGACCAATACGAAAAGGTTGAAAAGGCTCCGATTGGTTTGGTGACAGCATCACAAGAGAAGGATCAATGGAAGATCTCGATTCCTCACAACCGCGCTGAAATGAACTTCACCCAACAATTGGTAAAGGTAGTCCTGCGTGGTGATGGTTTTGAGATTCCTGTTGCTGCCGGAAGTGCATTCGGCAATGCCGAACTGACTAGCGGAAGTGCATACCGTAATGCCGAACGGACTAAATTTACAATAACCGCAAAGATGCAAGAGAGTGCCGTTCTAGAGATTTGGATGCTCACCACACACCAAGGAGGCAGTAAGGCACAATATTTCAAAATCAAGTTGGCTGAGATTCCAACAAAGAGCGAACAAACCTCGCCATCCAACGGCAATAAGCCGTCAAATTGAATTCGGGCTTCCATCCCGCTGTGGATGCGCTCTAACGTTCAAAAAATCAAAAACCATGTCTACCACCTCCAAAACCCCACGCAGCCCGTACGATAAAATCGGCGGCTTAGTTTTTCTTGGGCGCACGATCGACAAAATTAGGCTTAAAGCCACGAACGAATTGCGGGCTGATTTGTACGAAATGATGGGTGGCGGTTTTGACGCTCGAATCATGGGCTACCTGGAATTGGATTACACCAAGTTTGCCGAGTTCGTTCTAACAGGAGCATCGGATGCCGAATGTTGGGATTACTGTGTCAACCATGGCCGTGAGCCAAATGACCTGACCACCTTAGTTTGGAATGATTTTGCCTGTAAGCGTGGCTGGTCAGATGCGGGTTCAGAGACACTCAAAAAACATAAGGAAGAGAGTGGTTTTGCTGATCGGGATGATATCCAGACTTTTTTTGAGTATATGGAGGTTGATGAAGGTCGGAAGCCGTGATTTTGGAACGTCAAAATAGACCTATCTCAGAAAGGAACCGCAATTTTGAGTCTTGCGGATCGCTCAATTCTAGTATATACAAATTCTATGGCTGCTACGTACAACATGAAAGAGGCTCAAGCGAGCCTGACGAAACTCTGCCGCTCGGGAGAGCGCTTTGTCATCGCGAACCGCAACGAGCCAGTCGTTGTCGCTTTGCCAGTTGAGGATTTTGAAGCTTTGATGGAAACGTTGGATGTGCTTGGTAATCCCGCCGCGATGGAGGCCATTCACGCAGCAAAACTAGGCAAGGCCACATACCGTCCACTCGATCTCGACGATGAAAATTTCGGCCTCTGAGCAAGTCGCGGCGTGGCTCGTCGCGCTACCACCCCACACCAAGCGGCGCGTTCGAATGGCGCTGCGTTCCCTTACGAAAGGGAAAGGCGATATCAAGGGACTTCAAGGTCCGCTTGAAGGATTCAATCGCCTACGTATCGGTGGGTTACGTGTGATTTATCGTCAAATATCCGGTAGTGAAATTCTTCTGGAATTCGCATGCACCCGTGATGCCGTTTATGAGCTCTACGAACAGATTTTAAAAAATCGCAAAGGACCGTCGTAACGGCGAGTTTGGAAACTCGCGGTCCCAGAATCAAATCACCCCGTTCGCGCAGTTGGTTTCGCCTTGTCCGGAGAGTGCGTTGATCAGGTTGGTAAGAGATTTCATCGCTTGGCGCGGGACGGATTCGAAAGTCCGCGAACCGATATGCGGAGTGACGATGACTTTCGGGTGATGCAGGAGCGGGTGATCGGTAGCAGGTGGCTCTTCGTCTAACACATCCGTCCCGTAACCGGCGAGCTTTCCGGAATCGAGCGCGGCAATGACATCGGCTTGATGAATCAACTCGCCGCGTCCGGTGTTTACCAACCATGAGTTGTCAGGCATGAGTGCCAAACGTTTGGCGTTCACGCAATGATGGGAATCCGGGGTGAGCTTGGTGTGAGGAGAAATAATATCCGAGGCTGCGAACAGGCTATCAAGATCATGGTGGCGGGCGATCTGGTATTGCTCAGCGATATCTTCCGGCCAGTAGTTTCCGAAACCATGCACTTCCATCCCGAAGGCGTGGGCACGTTTCGCGACTTCCTGGCCGATCCGACCCAAACCGATCAGGCCGATCCGTTTGTTGAGCAATTCGTATCCGGTCAGGCGGGTCCATTTCCCCTCGCGGGTGGCTTGGATGGAGGGGTAGAGATTTTTCGTCAGCGCCAAAAGTAGCGCAAAAGTATGCTCGGCGACCGTGTCGTGGTTCACTCCGGGGGTGAAAAGCACGGGGATTTTCATTTCCTTGGTGGCTGGCAGGGCGATCTTATCGAGCCCGATGCCGTATTTGGAAATGACTTTGAGCTTCGGTGCGCATTTCACCAAAACCTCGCGGGTGATCGCATCGTCGCCACAGAGAAACGCATCAAACCCTTGTTCCGCAAGCTCCAGCATGCGTATTTCGGAAAGCGGACCCCGCTCGCGGACAACCTCCCAACCTTGGGCTGCCATAAGTTCGTGGTGCGGGCCTGGGGTGTCCTGATAGCTGCAAGTGGTGAGAAGAATTTTCATGTGCGGAAATTCAAGATAGCCACCGGACGAATGTCGATTGAAGAAGTCGATCCATGGAAATTCGCCTTAAATAATGAGATTTGAGGTCAAATAGAGGCGTGACATCCCCGTTTCGTCAGTACAATCTTTAACACATCTTAACCTTCTTTCATTTAATAATTATATGAAACCACCTACCCGCCATCATTTTTCATCACATTTGAACCCGTTGGGACATCTTTCACGTCGTGGGTTCATCTCAGCCACTGCAGCTGTTAGCGCAGCGACTTTAGCAAGCTGTAAGGCTGTCCCAGGAATTAGTGAACTTTCCAATAACCCAGGAAATTTAGTCCCGAGAAATCCTGCAAATAACTATCCTTACAATTATACTCCTAACTCCGGAGTCACTTTCTCCCGAGTAATGGTTTCTGGAAACTATATAGCCATCACTTACGACGATGGTCCGCATCCTGTTAACACCCCTCGCCTGCTAGACATGCTGGCCGCGAGAAACATCAAGGCCACGTTCTATGTGATCGGCAACAGCGTGAACCAAAACCCCGGCGTACTACGACGCACGGTGGCCGAGGGGCACGAAATCGGCAACCACACCCAGACTCACCCTCTGCTTTCCAAACTAAGCGATTCGCAACTCCGCCAAGAAATGCAGCGCTGCCAAGATTCCATCGGTCGTGCTGCTGGCATCCGCCCTCGCACGATGCGTCCTCCCTATGGCGGACTTCTTCAACGTCAACGCGAGCTCGTCCTCAAAGAATTTGGCTATCCCACCATTATGTGGTCGGTTGATCCTCTGGATTGGAAACGCCCCGGTGCATCGGTGATTACGAGTCGCATCGTTACTGGAACCACAGCCGGCGGAATTGTCCTCGCACATGATCTTCACTCTCAAACCATCGATGCCATGCCGCAAACTCTCGATGGACTTTTGAGACGTGGTTTTAAATTTGTAACGGTATCGCAACTCATCTCGATGCAAACCGCTCCCCCAACCGCTCCTCCAACTGGTCAAATTGCTTCAACCACTTCCTATTGAGTCCTGAAACTTCTTCCCTAACCAAGTGTGAGCCATCTCAAATCCGGAGAGCGCTATTTTACTAACCGTGATCATCTCTCACAGGTTTGGCTTGGAATACGGGAACTTAGCAAAATCACTGATTCAGATATCAGTGGAACCTGCGACACGGCAGCCATCGAAAAAGAGTTATACTCGCCTTTTTCTTGCTTGGTTTGCGGTGAGGTGAACTCGGGAAAATCATCCCTTATCAACAACCTCTTCGATCACGATCTCTGCCCTGTAAGCACACTTCCAGAAACTCAGCAGATCATCCGTTATCGCCACGCCGATGCTGAACGTAATTCAATCTCCCCACGCTATCAGGAAGTCTATCTACCAGCACCTATTCTGCGTAATTTCAATCCCATCGACACACCGGGAACAAATGCTCTCAATGCAGATCAAAAACAGTACATCGAACGCTCATTCCCCTCTTCCGAACTCATCCTTTTTGTCTTTCCTGCTTCAAATCCATGGAGTGCGTCAACTTGGAACCTGATTGGAGATTTACCCGCCGCCTGCCACGCGCGCATGGCTTTCGTAATCCAACAATGCGACTCATTAGAACCTGCGGATATCGCTGTTATCCTGGAACACATGGCCGATCTCTCGATGAAACGCATCGGTATCGTCGCTCCGATTTTCCCAGTTTCCGCGAAACTCGCCTTCGAAGCAAAGCGCAACGAAGCAGTGAATCGAAAACTCTATCATGAAAGCGGCTTTGATTCATTGGAGCAATTCATTTCCGGACACATCTGCTATTCCGAAAAACGAAAAGCCACACTAAAAGCATGGCACGACCAAGCAGCTAACGCGTTGTATTTGATCGATAATCAGATCGATAATAATACCCGCCTCCAAAGAAACCATCACCAATTTTTGAGATCGTTGGAGGACGAAATCGATGCGATGAGAGAAAGCTTGGTTTCAAGACTTCCCAAGCATCTAAATGAAGTTGCGGAAATTTTCCAAACCGAGGCAATTTTAGTGACACTGAAACTTAAAAGTTGGCTTGGTATTGTGCGTTCGTTTTTCAAAGTCTTCACTGGAGACAGCACGGGGATACGCACTGAGAGTTTACTTACTGAACGGCTTCGCTCAGCAGTCGAATCCGTTGCGGAGAACGACGGCAAAGACATCGTCACCGCTTGTCTCGAACATTGGCAGGACCTCGGCACCCGCATCAACGAATCGATCGGCTTGCCAATTGAGCGATCTTTACCAATCGATGAAGCATTGGAAAGAGCGCGCAAACATTTCGTCGAACGCATCGGCAGCGCGGCTCACCAAGCCATTGAAAATCTTCACGTCCGAAAAGACCTAGAACGAGAATTACGCTATCGCAACCGCGCCATCAAATCCTTCACCGCATCTACCCTATTCTTCCTCAGCCTTGGTGCAATTAGCGGGATCATGAACGGTTATTTGCTGCCATGGATTTTATGTGGAGTTGCACTATTATTTTTACTTGGCGGATCAATCATCGCCGTCATCACGAAGTCACGTATCACACATGATTTCCGTGTCACCCTGCTAGATACCTGTGGAGCGTTTGCCGAAGCGCTGCGTGCCGATTACGAAGATGCGCTCAGGTCATTTTTTCAAGAATACACCTCTTGCCTTGGCTCAATTAAAAAGCACCTCGCTAAAGAAGAACTCAGCAACGAGCCGAAACAGAATCGCTGGAAAAACCTTTTCCTAACGCTCAAATCCATCGAGCAAGATTTATAATCTATCCCCGTTAGGTAGCTTCCTCGCGATTGCGACGATGAACCCACACGCTCTGAACCAGTCCGAGCAGGAACATACAAATCACCACAAAGGTTCCTGAATAACTCACCAGCGGCAGCGGAATACCGGTAATAGGCATCAGCAGAACGCACATTCCGATATTTTCAAAGATGTGTGCGAAAAACAGCGCCACGACCATGCAGACTATGAGTCTCCCTGAAATATCCCTGCTATAAAAAGCGATGAATAAGCCCTGAATCAATAGTAAGGCAAAAGCCATGACCATCAGCAGTGCCCCTCGGAAGCCTAATTCTTCTGCGATCACTGCGAAGATGAAGTCGTTATGCGCCGTTAAATGAGGAATGAAACGTTTATCGTGGAGAGAACCCTGCTCGGAAGTCGCCATCCAACCAAGCCCCTTCCAACCCGCTTTTCCAACCGCCATCGAAACGTTATGAGGAGCGTATCCATCGTCCTTAATATTTACCTCCTGACCTTGCTTCATGCGCAGCCAAAGATCAATCCGCTCAGGCCCACGCTCGGAAACCAAGGGTAAAACCACAAAGTACATAATCGGCAAAAGCCCGGCAGAGACCAAGCCGATAAATGTAAGTATCCGAAATGGAATACCTGAAACTAACAGCGAGACGATGACCACGGGAATCCAAACAAGCGCAGATCCCATATCGCCCATTTTCATGACCATAAGAAACGGGATAGCAGAGACCACTCCTATCACCCCAATTCTGATCAACGGATTTCCAAGGCGATGGTGAAGCATCGGAAGATCCTGCATTAACCAAGCAATCATGATAATCCCTGAAGTCACACCTAGCTGGGCTGGTTGAAAACTCAAACCCGCAATCGTTAGGCGGTGCACATTATCGTCCGCTTGCATCGCCATCAGCATCAACCCTAAGCTAACAAGATATATTGGAACTCCTAACCAGCGAATCCATTTGTAATCGATAAATGCCGCAGCGAAATAGGCCACACTACCAAACAGAATCCAATTCTTCTGCATTTCCGCATAATACCCGCCCGCAGAGCCGAATTCCTTTATTCTTTCTATGCTGACCGGCAAATGCCGCGCCGCACTTTCGATCATAAAAACTCCGAAGATGAGCAGTGCATACATCACTAGCACCATCACCCAATTCATCCCGAGTATTTTTTTGAAAAATGGTGTCATCAGCCTCGCGATGGATCGTTATCGCACATCGACATCTTAGCAAGCCGACAACGATTCTGAATCATATTTCCCTTGGATTATCGGATGAATATAGATCAACTATTCGGATTCCATACGTGTATCTCTGGTAAGCAGTTCGCTCATCGCCGCAGCAACCGGCTTACCTTCATACAAAATCGAGTAAACCGCATCAATGATGGGCGTGCGGACATTGGCTTTTCGTGCGGCTTCGTAAATCGAAAACGTATTCGGCACACCTTCTGCGACCATACCGAGCACTTGAGTTGCTTCTTCGAGAGTTTTACCCTGACCTAGCGCAAGACCAACTCGATGATTCCGTGAATGCTCAGAAAAGCAGGTCACGATGAGATCCCCCACACCTGATAGACCAGCGAAGGTTTCTGGCTGCCCGCCGAGAGCAGTGCCGAGTCGGGTCATTTCAGCGAGTGCACGCGTCACCAAAGCCGCGACCGCGTTATCGCCTAAACCCAAGCCATGCGACATTCCGGCTGCGATGGCATAAACGTTTTTAATCGCGCCACCCAGTTCAATCCCCGCAAGATCATTGCTCGTGTAAGGACGGAAATATGATTTGGTGAATAATTTTTGTAACTCGGTAGCAACTTCCTGATTTTCCGATCCAATGACCGCACAGGTTGCCTGACCTAATGCAATTTCCTCCGCATGATTCGGGCCGGATAGAACAGCGATAGGATTTTCAGGAAAAACACCGCGTAAAATTTCGCTCATGCGATCGCCAGTGGTTTTTTCGATTCCCTTCGCACAAGAAAGCAACACCGTAGTTTTCGGCAGACCACATTTGGCGAGATCCTCAGCGCATTGCCGTGTGGCACTGGTAGGGACCGCAAATATCACCAGCGGATAAGTCACAACGTCAGATATTTCATGAGTTGCATGGATCTGTTCCGGCAATTGGATACCTTTCAGATATTTTGGATTTTTATGCTCGTTATTAATCGAGGCGATGCTCTCCAAATCACGCCCGACGATCAACACAGACTTCAAATCTTTCGCCAACAGTTTGGAAATTGCCGTTCCGAATGAACCTGAACCTAAAATAGCGGCGGAGTTGATCGAGTTATCAGACATTAGAGGATTTCGGCTTACGGGTAAAACGATGTTCGGTGCCGTTACGCAGGCGCACGATGTTGCTGCGATGCTTCCAAATAGCCAGCAGGGCGAGGATCACAGTGAAAACGAAAAGTGGTTTATTCCACGTGCCATTCTGAATTTTTCCATGGAACCAAGAGACCCAAAGCGTAACAAACGGCAAGGCTGCAGCGGCGATGATACTGGCCAGTGATACATAGCGACAGATCAGAAAAGCAAGCATCCAGATAACGATCAGAATGACGATGGCTGCTGGCATCAGTGCGATAAACACTCCGGCCGAGGTGGCGATACCCTTTCCTCCCTTAAAGCCTGCCCATGGTGTGTAATTATGCCCAAGCACCGCACACAGACCAGTGAACACCTGAAAAATCTGTGCCGTCGGCATGCTGAAATCATAGGCATACGCTGCTAGCGCATTTATGCTCATTGGATTTTTCATTCCTTCGAATTGGATCACGGAGATCGCAATGACCACCGGGATAAATCCTTTCAAAGCATCTAACAACAAACAACTAATCCCATATTTCTTCCCGACGATGCGCAACACATTGGTCGCACCAATATTTCCTGAACCATGTTGACGTATATCGATCCCTTTCGCCTTTGCGATAAGCAAACCGAACGGAATGGAGCCGAGCAAAAAAGCTAGGACGGGGCATAACCAAAGTTGCATAGCAAAAAAAGTAAGGCGACCTATTCTAGGGTGGCAGTCTCAATGATGATCGGTTCCAAAGGCACATCACTCGAAGGCGATGGGACGAATTTTCCACTGCGTGGATCTAGATTCACCAATTCTTTCACACCAGTTTTCACCGCCTTGATTTGGTTTACCACATCCATACCTGCTATCACTTTGCCGAAAACCGCATAGCCATCATTGCTTGGGAAATTGAGCCCTTCGTTGTTTGCCACGTTGATGAAAAACTGCGCGGTCGCGCTGTTCGGATCTGGCAGTCTCGCCATGGCGATGGTTCCCACCTCATTTTTTAAACCATTCTGTCCCTCGTTTACAATTCCTGCCCCCGTCTTCTTTTCCACAAACGTTTCACCGTCCTTAGCAAATCCTCCACCCTGAATCATGAATCCATCGATAATACGGTGAAAAACCGTGCCGTTGTAATGACCCGCCGCAACATATTTTTTGAAGTTCTCAACAGTGACCGGGGCTTTATCGGCATCAAGTTGAATGACAATATCTCCTTTATTGGTCTTTAAACGAACTTTGGAGAGTTCTGCTGGCTTTTCCGCCTGACAGACAGATACAACAGAAAGCAAAACAAGTGCGAGAGTGCAGAAAAAGGGTCGATTCATG
>JANPEG010000020.1:0-2804 GCA_031431855.1 Akkermansiaceae bacterium
CCGACGGTTGAGTGTACGGAAGTCCGTCCGCCCACCCAATCTTCCATGGGGAAACGCGTGATAAATCCGTGTTCCGTTGCATAACGATCCAGCTTCGAGCCTTCACCGGTGACAGCAATCGCATGCTTTCCGAAATCGATCCCGGCTTTATCGAACGCGGCTTTCGCTTCAAGCATACCGTTGCGCGTTTCAGGAGTGCCGCCGGATTTGGAAATGACCAATACTAAAGTCTCCGAGAGTTTCAGAGTGGCGAGCGTTTCATCGATCCCTTGTGGGTCGGTGTTGTCGAGGAAAGCGAGAGGGAGTTTCGCCTTCTGACCGATCGCTTGAGAAACCAATTGCGGACCCAGCGCTGAGCCGCCAATCCCGATCAAGAGCACTTGCTTAAACGCACCACCCGCCGCGGTGCGGACTTGGCCAGTGTGAACTTGCTCAGCGAATTTTTTCAAAGCTTTAATTGGCTCGGTGATCTGGGCTCTAAGCTCAGCTGTCGGCGCGATCTCCGGTTTGCGCAGCCAATAATGACCGACCATGCGGCCTTCATCTGGATTTGCTATCGCGCCGCTTTCCAATGCCGCCATGTCGTCAAACGCTTTCGCGATGTTGTCATTCAGCGCGTCTTTCTCGCTCTGCTTCACATTCATCAAAGACAGATCCAAGGAGAACCTGAGATCTTCGTATCTTACCAAACTTTCGTTGTATTCTTTCCAGCTCATTGTGTTCGTTCGTATGTAATTAAATCAGAAATTCAAGATCGACTTCACGGGGTGCGCCCCGAGTTTTTCGCGTCCATTGAGAAATGAAAGCTCGATTAAAAAAGAAATCGCCACAATTTCCGCGCCGAGCCCGGAAAGTAACTTCGCGGCAGCGGCGGCCGTTCCGCCGGTGGCCAGTAAATCGTCTACTAGCAGCACCTTCTCGCCGGACTTCACCGCGTCCTCGTGAATCTCGACCACCGCCTCACCGTATTCTAAGGCGTAGGCTGCTTCTTGGCATTTCCATGGCAACTTGCCTTTTTTCCTTACCGGCACAAATCCCGCACCCAAACGGTCCGCCACCGCCGCAGCAAATATAAATCCCCGGGCATCAATCCCCACAATTTTATCCACTTTAACCCCACCCGCCGTCTCGCACAGCAAATCAATCGCTGCCCGAAACAACTCCGCATCGCCCAAGATCGGCGTGATATCCTTGAACACAATCCCTTCCTTGGGAAATCCCTCGACATCCCGAATCGCATTTCTAAGTCGCTCAACCATTTCCCAGCCTCACCCGCCCATCGCCCCGAATCAAGACCTGAGAATGCAACTCGAATGAAAATCCATCAAGCTAGCCATGAATTCAAAGAGAGGTGGCATTCTACGGATTTTCAAATGAGGTAACACAAAGATGGGATCGAACTGCTAAATCATCAAAACGTATGTATATCAGAAATCCAAACGCTGCCGCCAAAGTCGAAAAAAGAGAACCTGATACACATACGCAGACTGAAAAAATCCTTTTCAAATCAAGGATTTTTCTATCAGGTCTAGAAATGACAGTTGTTGGATATACGGTCCCGACGTCCTACTAATAAATACTGTTCGGGAAAGAAATAGAGATGAATCGACAATCAAAGGAACGTAGATTCCAATCCGATAAGTGGATTACATTTCCGCGTTGTTTCCTGCTCTCCCTCGGCACGCTATCTCTAGCGCTACCTATTTTCATTATCAATAGTTCCGAAGATGTCGCGTCATGGCCTGACTGGGCACGTCCCGTTTTGATGTGCATGATTATTCTCGGTATCATGGTGTTACTCGGTGCCATTTTTGGTTCTGACAAGACCGCAGAATCATGGATGAATGCTGGATCCCAGAACGAGGCTTCCCTAGTTCTCATCATCCTTGCGGCTCCATTGTATTTCTTGCTCAAGTTAATCGTATGGTCGATCAATTCTGACAAGCGTTCCATCTTAGCAGATGCAGACAACAAGATCCCGAACAAGCCGCACATGGTGACGCCGAGGAAGCCGATTGATTGATTTTGAGCGTGCAAGCCGGCGCCGCCATTGCTATATCGTTCGCCAATAATAATTTACTATGCCTTGCCAATACTCTATCAACGGAACTGTAACCTTCGATGAGTATCTTGAGTGTCATAAGATTCTCGCAGCGAAGCGCCGATTCTGGGTCCGCGGCATCATTTCGATCTATGGAGTTGGTGCACTTATCTACGGTATGTTCATGGCCGGTCCTAGTCCCAGTATGCCATTGATCATTATTGGTGCATTCTTTGCCGTGTATGGGATTTTTATATCACCGATCCAGTTTCGATTTCGCGTCAAGCGGAACTGGGATCGCTACCCAAAAATGAAGAAGGAATTCAACATTACAATTTTGGAAGATGGATTACAGGCTATCGATGACAAGGGCAATCCATCGCACACGGCGTGGAACAATTTTGTGAGATTTCAAGAAAGCGGATCTCTATTTCTCCTCTACGTATCACCACTATTGCCGTTGTGCCTCCCTAAGCGTTTGATCCCCGAAGATGACCGCGACGGAATCAGATCACTGTTTTCAGCGTCGGTCGGTAAGTAAACCAGCGGCGAACAAGACGGCACATTTAACAGCGGGTAACGTCCTTCTTTGAATTCCGGCTTCCTTTTCCACCGCGGATGGCCTAGACGTTGCTATGGCTGCTTGTTGGTCAAGAGGTAAAATAATGTTTTTCCCATAAAATTTGTCTTACGGTTTTTACTGTTAGAAATGGGTGGGGCAAGGTTCTGATTCGAGAATGGGCTTTGAACTCGTCGGAGAATC
>JANPEG010000021.1:0-29015 GCA_031431855.1 Akkermansiaceae bacterium
CCGCCGATGATCACAGCCTCAGGATTCAACAACCAACACGCATTCATCATCGCAGTAGCGAGCATGCGGCCGGTGATGTTCCAACGCTCCAATGCAATTTCATCGCCGTGATGCGCGGCCTCCGCAAGTGCAGCTGGCGAACAGTCTTCGATGTCTTTGGATAAAATCCCCGCAGCACGATAGGCCTGCTGTGCATCGTGCGCGATCTCTTGGTTGCCGATGTAATCTTCTAACGCACCCAGATTTCCATAATGACCTCTGCGACCTTGAAAATCAATCGATGTCTGGCCGATCTCACCCGCGCCGTAATTTGCACCTCGCACCATCTGACCGCTTGCAATCACTCCCCCACCCACTCCGGTGCCCAACGAAGCGCATACGAGGTGATTAAATCCTCTACCCGCTCCGAGTTTCCATTCCGCAAACGCCATGCAGTTCGCGTCATTATCTGCTACCACTGGTAGTTTCAATTTTGCTTCCAGCATCTCTTTCAGAGCCACATTCTGCCAACCTCGGACATTGGTTAGATTGAAGACGATACCTTTTTCAAAATGGACGAATCCCGGCATCCCGATTCCAACTGCCGCAATTCCCGGATGTCTCAAACGAAGATCCTCAACCGTGCGCACGATCATCGCAATCAGCGGCTCGGATCCCTCAAAGTCTTGAGTAGCGATCGGCGGTGCGTGATCCACGATTTCCGAACCACGCACGACCCCAGTTTTTATACTGGTGCCACCGAAATCGATGCCGATTGCTAAAGGATGTTCACTCATTGCCGCGCCCTGCCTAAAGAGCATCGGGGAAAATATCTACATTAAATTTAAAATACTCGCCCTGCAACCAGCCGCAGACCTTCCAAAGTCAGATCCAGATCCACTGAGGAAATCTCTGGTAAGCCCTGTGCCGCGAATGTTGCTCCCCCACCCGTGACAACAATCGCGACCTCATCACCAATTTCCAAAACAATCTCAGACAAAATTTCTCTAACCATTCCGCGATGCCCCACAACAACCCCGATCTGCATCGCTTCCATTGTGGTTTTGCCGATAGCTGATTCATATGCTTCCGGTTTCACCTGCGGCAACTGCGCGGTTCTCGATGCGAGGTATTCCGTCATGCAGCCCATCCCCGGCGCGATCACTCCACCCGCAAAATTTCCATTCGCTGAAATCACACTGAATGTGACGGCGGTTCCAAAATCAATGGCGATGGCTGGCGCGCCGTAACGATCTTTCAAAGCAACGGCATTCGCCAAGCGGTCCTGGCCGATTTGCTCTGGCGCATCGACCTCAAACCCATAGCCCAATGGACTTTCATGCGTCAGCTTGTGGTAGGCAGCGGTGTTTTCAAAAAACCTCCTAAACAAGGCTTCTTTTTCCGGAACTACCGAAGCAACTACCACCGCCGAGAAATCCAAGCCTTCGACCAAAGCTTGAATCGGCTTAGATTCTAAATCCTGCGTCGGCAGCACCGCATTCCATTCCAGCAAGCCCTTGACATCACCCAAGCGGAACTTGGTGCGAGAATTCGAGTTATCGATCAAAAGCCAAGCCATGATGGTTCCCAATTGGAGGATTTAAATACGGTTTCTTTTTCAGATCCAACCACAGGCGCCGGCTGCGAGCTTTTGATTTTCAGCGTTCCACCGTTCATATTGAGACTTATCTCACCTTTAAGCGCTTCTTTATCCAACCAGAATTTAAACCAAAGTTCGGTGTATCCCGTTTCCGGAGTTCCCGCAAAGGTTGAATCCGCAGGCTCATGTTTCACCCCATCTGCCGTTACCAAACGCACTTCCTGCTTGAGATCATGCTCCTTATCTCCGCTTTTTTTCAAATGCGCTTCCAGCCAAACAAATCCTTTATCCTGCTTCAAACGAACCGCCTGCACTTCAAAACGTGCTTTCGGATCTGGCGAGGATTCGTATTTCTCTATCAACAACATTCCCAAAAAAATCGTGGAACCCACCAAACACAATGCCATCAAAAACTGTAACGCCTGACGTTTCATGCCCCATACTTATCTCATCTTCCCTTTCCCGCAAATGAAAACGGGCGAGCCGTTACCAGCTCGCCCGTAGGATGAATTCTAAATTCTTAAAGAATTAATAATCGTAACCTTCTTCGCCGTGCTCCGTGATATCGAGACCTGCGGTCTCAGTTTCAGGTGTTGGGCGGAGGCCGATAACTGCTTTGATGATGAAAGCAATTACGGCTGTCGCAACCACAGAAAGAACGATCGTGATACCCACAACGTAGAGGTGATTGATCAACAATGCGCTGGTGGCTTTGCCAGTTTCTGGGTTAAACATCGCTTGCAAGCCGTTCACTTTGGCGTAAGCATCGCTCACCAAGTTAGGGTTTACTTTGCTGTTTGCGAAAACCGCTGTGAGCAAGGCTCCAAGGGTGCCGCCAACTCCGTGAATACCGAAGGTATCAAGCGAGTCATCGTAACCAATTTTGGATTTAAGGAAGGTGCAAGCGAAGTAAGGAACAACGGCAGCCAAGATACCCATGATGAAGGCAGATTGCGCGGTAACGAAACCTGCCGCAGGGGTGATCACCACGAGACCGGCCACAGCACCGGAGCAAAGACCCAGAACACTAACTTTGCGCTTGAGAACCTTTTCAATAAGACCCCAAGTGAAGGCCGCTACGGCAGCTGCAATGGTGGTGGTCATAAATGCCTGAGATGCAAGGCCATCGGCTGCGAGAGCGGAACCGGCATTGAAACCATACCAGCCGACCCAAAGCATCCCAGTGCCGACCATGCAGAGAGTCATGCTGTGCGGAGACATTTTCTCCTTACCGAATCCACTGCGCTTGCCAAGGATGATGCAGAGAACCAGAGCACTCCAGCCAGAAGTCATGTGAACCACAGTGCCACCAGCGAAGTCGATGCTTGGAATTTTCGCGCCGTCATTCCAGACGCCGTTGAAAAGACCATCGAAGCCCCAGACCATGTGAGCCATTGGGAAATAAACGCACACCATCCAGATGGCACAGAAAATCATGATTGCGGAGAATTTCATGCGCTCAGCGATTGCGCCGACGATGAGGGCTGGTGTGATGATTGCGAACATCAGCTGATACATCGCAAAAGTGCTGTGGGATGGCCACGCGGTGTAGTTGGTGTTTGGAGCTCCGCCCACGTCTTTCAAGAAAGCGTATTTACTGAAGTCACCAAAGATGCCAGCCCAGCTTGGTGCACCTTCCGCAGCATGCTCGCCGAAAACCATGGAGTAACCAAAAGCACACCACATGATCGTGACCATGCCTGCTAGGCCGAGACACTGAGCCATCACAGAAAGGATGCTTTTCTTACGAACCAGACCTCCGTAGAAAAGTGCGAGACCTGGCAGTGTCATGAACAAAACCAGAGCCGCGCAGATCATCAAGAAGGCATTGTGACCTGGACCAGGAAGTCCGACTAGCGGTCCTGTAGGCATCACGTTGTTGAAATACGCAAGGGTATCTGCTGCTACGGCAGCTGCATCTGGAGCTGCTGGAGCTGCTTCTGCGGCTTCTGCAGCAGCTTCGGTTGGGGCAGGTGCCGTAGTAGCATCTTGACCAAGAACGGTCGTGGACGCAAACGGCATGGCGAAACAAGCCATCGCCGCTAGGGCTAGAGCTCGCATTGTTATTGGATGTCTTCTTATCATATGAGTCAGGGTTGTCGGATGTTGGGCTGTTACCTTGCGGATTGAGTGCATGGAACACAGCAGTGCTATCCCAAAGCAATGACCGTGCCAAATCTACGAACTCTAGGTTTGAACCCTAATTTCCATTAAAAAAAACCGATAAATATACTCAGACGAGAGAATGATAATTTTCAGCAATTTAGAGCCGATTGGCCCAATTATCCGCTTTAAAGATCTTACTAAAAAGTCATTTTTGTCTGGACAGATCATAAGGATTGATTAAATACCTCCCCAGTAACGGTTTGCCTAAACCTCTCCTTGGTACGCAGAATGCTAACTTCTGCAGACCAAGTCTGTTCCTCGCGGAGCAGTTTGGGATGTATAAAGCAATCGAAACCAACAACAACACAACTATGCAAAACTACTACAAAACTATTGGCGCCCTCGTCGTAGCTTCCGCTTTCGCGGCTGGCAACGCTTCGGCTGAAATCGAATCCGAAATCCACGCTGGATATACTTCCGAGTATCTCTTCCGCGGACTCAACCTTGGTCAAGACCTCGTCGAGACTGGTGTTGACATCTCAACTGAATACAACGGCTTCGGCCTCAGTGCAGGTGCATGGTACGGTTCATTCTCAGACAGCACCGGCGCAAGCTTCGATGAACTCGACCTTTACGGTGAAGTTTCCAAAGACCTTGGATTCGCAACCGCATCCGTTGGTTACATCTATTATGCATACCTTGGTGCAGCAGGTGCTGATGCCCAAGAAGTGAAATTCGCTCTTGCGAAATCCTTCTACGGCGTTGACTTCTCCCTTGCTTGGTTCTGGGACATCGACCTTGACAACGATGGCTACACAGAACTCGCTGCTAGCAAAGGCTTCGAGCTCAGCCCATGCCTCACACTCAGCACCAGCGCCGTTCTCGGCTACCTCGCTGAGCAAAGCGAATTCGCTCACGTGACTGCTAAAGTCGCTCTCGACTACGCATACAGCGAAACAGCGACCATCTCGCCTTTCGTTGCTCACTCATGGAGCCTCACAAACGAAGCAGGCAGCACCCATGCTAACACCGACAACGAACTCGTTGCTGGCACCATGCTTTCCGTTACCTTCTAATTTGAAGTTTACGTAAACTAATTAACTTAAGAGCGGTTGCTTCGGCAGCCGCTCTTTTTTTGTTTCATCCTTGAACGTCGCGAAATTAAACCAAAACTCCCGCCATGTTCCTTGGCTTCGATTCTTCCACTCAATCTCTCAGCGCAATCGTTCTTGATATCGATCAAAACAAAATCATTGCCGAGGCATCGATAAACTTCGACAACGATCTTCCGCATTACGCAGCGACCAGCGGCTTTATCCCCGGCGGCGTTGCTGGAGAAGTTCACGCCGATCCCATGATGTGGCTGGAAGCACTCGACTTGGTTTTAGGAAAAATCTCCGCTCAGATCGATTTATCGAAAATCACGATGCTCGCGGGCTCCGGCCAGCAACACGGATCAGTTTATGTGAATGAGACCTTTGACTCCATCATCGCGAATCTCAATCCCGCTACCTCTCTCAAAACACAGCTTTCAAGTTCGCTAACCCGCTCGACTTCACCAATCTGGATGGATACTTCAACCGGTGTGGAGTGCGTGGAAATCGCCAATGCAATCGGCGGCGATGCTGAAGTCTGTGCCCGCACCGGTTCTATTGCGATCGAACGCTTCACGGGTTCACAAATTCGTAAGTTTTTCAAACAAGATCCAGCAGCCTACGCCGCTACTGATCACGTTCACTTGGTGAGCTCATTCATCGCATCGGTTCTCGCCGGCAAATCTCTACCTATCGATTTTGGCGATGGTGCGGGCATGAACCTTCTCAATCTAAAAAGTCTAACATGGGATCAAGATTTGATGAATGCAACCGCACCCGAGCTTTCAGATAAACTTTTGCCCGCAGCCTCTTGTCTAAAACCACAGGTGACCATCAACTCATATTTTGTCAGGAAATATGGCTTCGCTGAAACTTGCCAAGTCTGCCCGTTCACCGGCGACAACCCCGCATCACTTGTCGGCATGGGCGCAACCACCCCCGGCCAAGTTGTTATTTCTCTCGGCACTAGCGATACGTTTTTCGCTGCGATGACAGAACCGAAAACCGATCCTCAAGGCTTCGGTCACGTGTTCGGAAATCCAGCTGGTGGCTTCATGTCGCTGATTTGCTTCCGCAACGGATCCCTCGCTCGCGAGGCCATGCGCAATGAACTCGGTGTCGATTGGAGCGCGTTCGATCAAGATGCGCTTTCCGCATCGAAATCCTCTACTGGAAAAAACCTCACCCTTCCATTTTACGGAGCTGAAATCACACCTCGTCATGACTTTGATAAACCAGTCACGGAATTTACAGAAGACCCGACAGACGCACTCCGCATCCGCTCGCTGTTAGAAGGCCAGTTCCTCAACATGCGCTTGCATTCTCAATGGATGGGAATCGCACCCCAACGCATTCTCCTCACAGGCGGCGCATCCAAAAATAACGGCATCGCCCAAATTGTTGCCGACGTATTCCAGGCGCCGGTCGAGCGTTTAGAAGTCGCTAATTCCGCTGCCCTGGGAGCCGCACTCATCGCCGCAACTGCTGCTGGCAATGACCTCGTGAAACTTCAAGCTATCTTCTGCAAACCCTCGCCTGATTCTCGAATCGAGCCCGATACCCATTTAGCGGCCAACTACGCAGCAGCACTCGATCAATTCAAAAGATTGCTAGAGTCCCAGATCTAAGCCTTTAATTCATCCAACACATCACCATGCAGTTCAAAGACCAAATCGTTGTCGTCACCGGAGCCGGGAGAGGAATCGGCCAAGAAATCGCTAGAGCCTTCGCCGCCGAGGGCGCAAAAGTCGCTTTGATCAGCCGCAGCGAATCAAGTTGCGGAGGCGCGGCGAATGAGATCAATCAAACTTTTCCGGGCTCTTGTAGCGCATACGCTGTGGATGTTTCAAACCACGATGCCGTTCAAGAAGTCGCCAAACGCATCGGCGAAGAAATCGGTGCCGTATCGATATTGGTCAACAACGCCGGCATCACTCGCGACGGTTTGTTGATGAGGATGAAAGAAGACGATTGGGACACGGTTCTCGATACCAATCTCAAAGGCGCATTCAACACCGTCAAAGCCTTCATGCGCCCCATGATGAAAGGCGAACATTCCCGCATCATCAACATCGCTTCGGTCATCGGCCTCATCGGAAACGCCGGCCAAGCGAACTACTCCGCAAGCAAGGCGGGACTCATCGGTTTCACCAAAGCGGTCGCACGTGAACTCGCGGGTCGCGCTGTCACCTGCAACGCCATCGCACCCGGTTTCATCACCACCGACATGACCGACGAACTTCCTGAAAATGTGAAAGAGGCAGTCATCGCGAAAATTCCTCTCGCAAGCTTCGGAACCACCGAGGACATCTCCAAAGCCGTGCTGTTCATCGCAAGCCGCGATGCGCGATACATCACAGGACAAGTGCTTGCTGTTGATGGTGGCATGACGATGTGATGCGTATGATTAAAGTTTTTTGTTAAAGTTTCCATAAGCCTACCTTTCCGAATCACTTCTAACAAATAACATCATGCAACTACTCCTCCTTCGCCACGGAAAAGCCGAAGATAGGAATGCGATCACTCCCGACGATTTTTCGCGCGCTTTGGAGGAAAAAGGACATGAACAAGCACGCAACGCCGCGCGACTTTTATCCGCTTCTAGGATGTTGCCTGACATCGTGTTGTGCAGCCCACTAGTCCGCGCTCGAGAGACCGCGGAATCCTTCACCAAAGCCGCCAATATGCCCGGCCCTGTCATTCAATCATGGCTCGCTTGTGGCATGAATCCAGAAATGGCGCTCTCCGAACTGTGCGGATTTTCGGATTTCAAAAGCGTAATGATTGTAGGTCACGAGCCAGATTTTTCCCAACTCGTCCAATTTCTCTTGGGCTCCAACGCCGATTCAGTGGAAATCCGCAAAGGCTCTCTCACCTGCGTGGAGGTGCTTCCACCATCGAGAAATGCGACACTGCGTTTTCTGATTCCCTTCAAGCTCGCCAAACACATGGAATAAGCCCATATTTCCGGCGTCCGATCTTTTTAACTCTCTTCCATTCATGTCATCCACCTTCGGTAAACTCTTTCGCATCCACACCTACGGAGAATCCCACGGCGGCGCTGTCGGCGTCGTCATCGATGGCTGCCCCGCATGTGTCCCAATCACCACCGAGATCATTCAGAAAGAACTGGATCGCCGACGCCCCGGGCAATCCGAGATCGTAACTCCACGCAAAGAACCCGACACCGCAGAAATTTTATCCGGCGTTCAAGATGGACTCACCTTGGGAACGCCTATCTCCATCATGGTGCGTAACACCGACCAACGGCCATCCGCTTATGATGAAATGGCGGAAAAATATCGCCCCTCCCACGCCGATTATACATACGATGCTAAATACGGCATACGCGCCGCTTCCGGTGGCGGCCGCGCCTCAGCTCGTGAAACCATCGGCCGCGTCGCAGCAGCAGCCATAGCAAAACAAGTGCTCGACCAACTCTACCCAGGAATCGAAATCCTCGCTTGGGTCAAATCCATCCAACACATCCAAGCCAACGTCGATCCTAACACAGTGACCAGCGAGATGATTGAGTCTAACATCGTTCGCACCGGTGATCCATCAATCGCCGAGGAAATGATTTCCCATATCAAAGCTATCCGCTCCGATGGCAACTCCGTAGGCGGAGTGATCGAATGCGTGATCCGCAACTGCCCTCCAGGCCTCGGTGAACCCATCTTCGATAAACTTGAAGCAGAGCTCGCCAAAGCCATGCTCTCCATTCCAGCGACCAAAGGTTTTGAAATTGGTTCTGGATTTTCGGGCACCCTTCTCACCGGCAAAGAGCACAATGACTCGTTCGAAATGCGCGATGGCAAAATCCGCACCACCACCAACCGCTCCGGCGGTGTGCAAGGCGGTATTTCCAATGGCGAAAACATCTTCTTCCGCGTAGCTTTCAAACCCACAGCCACCATCATTTCCACTCAGGAAACCGTTACTAGCAAAGGCGAAAACACCACCCTGCAAGGAAAAGGCCGCCACGATGCCTGCGTGCTTCCTCGCGCCGTTCCTATCGTCGAGGCCATGGCGACCCTTGTCCTCATTGACCACGCGCTTCTCCAACGAGCCAGCAGTCCGATCTGTTAGATCATGGAGGCTTTATCCCAGATCTCTCTCGGTGCTGCCGTACTGCTTATATTCGCAGTCTGCGCCGTATACATGCTGATCCGCGGCCTGCTCAGAACCATTTCCAACCTCACAATTCTTGGGCTAAGCATTTGGATCGGTTTTATAACTTGGCAGAAAGCCCCAGCTATCGCCTTCCAATGGACCAGCCAAACCTCTCCATTGATCACCACCGGATTACCCATTCTATCATTTATCCTGTCGTTCATTATCATCCGGAAAATCATCAGATTTTTCTTCACCCCCATCTCCACGCAACATGAAGAATACGACGACGCCCCTCCTCCCTCGCGCTCGTTCGCAGGCAAATTATGTGTCACTTTCATCTTCGCCACTGTTTTCTGTTTGATTGCCGCCGCAGTGCTGCATCACATTACCTCGGTAGCTGAAATTCGAGATCACGCAAAATTCGGAGAAACTCATCATAATTTTGCGATGCGACTCAAGAATTCCTTAAAAAGCACCATACCCGCCTCGCTCATGGAAAAACTCGATCCTCTGGCCTCTGAGCCTCGGATCCAGCTAGCAAAGTTGATCGTAGGAAACTCTGAGAACACATCGACACTGGAAGACGACCCGTCCATACCCCGCGCCGAGATTGTCGATAACCCAGAGCTCGTCTCGCTCGCTAAAAAAGGCCGCTTCAGCACCCTCCTACGCCACCCTCTACTCACAGAGGCAATCAACGATCCCATGGTTAAAAAAGCGCTAGGCATCAAATAATTCTGATTCTGTGGAGAACCGATCTCTCTGCCATAATCTATCTTGCGCCTTTACTTACCCACCTCGTATCCTGTTCACTCTGCGGTGATGTCACACTTCCGCTTCTCTCTAACCACACTAGCTTCGCTGTGTTTCCTGGTTTTGATTCTAAAAGCCCAAGATAATCAGGTCCTTCCCAATAATGAAGCAGTGGCGCCTGCCGTCGAAAGTATCCAACCCGTACCAGCACCGGAAATTCCCATCGGTGAATCACAAGAAGCTCCAGCTCTACCTGAAAATCTCAAAATCAATAACCATGGTGGAACTATCGAGGGAAATCCTGAAGATGGCATCAAGCTTGGCGGTCCCATTCATGTCAGCGGCGACAACGGATTGGAAATTTTTTCAAAGCGCGCCAGCGTCGATCTCAAAGCAAAATCGGTGACTTTTGATGAAGATGTATCTGTCTACCAAGGCAGTCTCCTGCAACGCGGTAAAAGCGCGGTATACTTTTATGAAACAGGCATTATCAATGCCGAGGAATTGCGTATATCCATGGATTCCATTCTCCTCGAATCCGGAAAGTTCTACAGCAAAGGTTCAGGGTCTGACCGCGTCTTTATCGGGAACAACGCAGGTGTATCCACTCACGATGTCAAAGATCCGAGCTTCTGGATTCGGTCTGATAAAACCACCGTATACCCTGGCGAACGCGTCACTTTTCGTAACCTCAAACTCTATGCGGGAGATCGACCAGTATTCTGGCTTCCCTACATGAATCAACCTCTCGACGGCGAACTCGGATATCAATTCGTACCCGGGACTCGCACGAACTGGGGACCGTTTTTACTCAATACTTACGGCATCATGCTCGGCGGCGAACCCAATCCCGTTACTGGCGAAAAAGAAGATGCATGGCTTCTTTCGAGGTGGAAGCTGGATCTCAGAGCCACCCGTGGCGCAGCAATTGGACTGGATCTCGTCGATACCAGGCATGAATACCAGGATGAAATCAGCGGGCTTAGTTTTTACTACGCATACGATCTGGATCCTATGAATTCCCGAACCGGCATTCCCCGTAGTTCTGTAAATGACAACCGTCTTGAGATCGCGCTGAAAACTCGTTACGACCTAGAGCTAGAGCAAGACGCAAATTGGAGATTGGACACCAATCTCAATTATCTCTCCGATAAATATTATTTGGAAGATTTTGATCCTCGTCTCTATCGAACCAATCCCGCCCCAGATAATACCATTGGTATCTATCGCAAGGATGATGATTCCCTACTCTCTATCTTTGGCCGCTTTCGCGTGAACGACTTCTATCGCACTGATACCCAATCTCCAGAAATCGCATTTGATCAAACACGCAAACCCATCTTTGGCAGCCCTATCTTACACGAAGGACAGACATCTTTCTCCATTCGTGGTGTCGAAGCCGCGGATATTACTCGCCGCAACATCATCAATCCTTTGCTCACAGCTCCTTTACTGGCACTCCCAGACAACGATCCTGCGGCCAGCAGATTGCTTAACCAGCTAAACGGATATGAAAGAAATCTCGTTGAGCAAATCCGGGCATTGGCTCCTGGCGACCCACGCATAGCACTACTCAGAGCCCAGCTCTTAGACACCGGATTCCAAAGATTTCATACCAACCATTCATTCTCCGCTCCATTTACTTACCAAGATTGGTTCACCTTAACGCCCCACATAGGCGGCGCATATACGCACTACTCAGGCGTTCAAGGTCCGGCGGCTTCAGATGCGCGCTTCATGCTCTACGGTGGTGTAGAGGCGGCTCTAAAATTCTCCAAAAACTACAGTGATATTCAAAATAGAAACCTTGGCGTCGATGGACTACTTCACGTATTCCAACCTTATATAAATTGGTCAGTTACCTCAGCAGACGAGTTAGACCCTGATTATCCGAAAATTGACCGACTCACTTTCACCACTCGCCCCCGTTCACTAGATCCCTTGCGCTACACCGCAATCGATGAGTTCGAGAGTTGGAATATCGTCAGGATAGGTGGACGCCACCAGCTCATCACCCACCGAGATGATCAATCTTATGAATGGCTATATCTCGATACCTACATGGATTCATACATCAATGATCCGGAAGGAAATCGAGACTACTCCAACTTATACAATGATGTCCGCTGGCAACCTCTGCCTTGGCTTGGAATCGATTTGGAAACTCAAATTCCCGTCTTAAATAGCGGTTCTGGTTTCTCAGAATTAAGCACCAAAGTTCGATTCATGCCCAATGAAAACTGGGAGTTTTCCATTGCCTACCGCGAGCTTAACAATCATCCAGTTCTATTAGACTCCAATCATATCGACCTTTCAACATACATTCGACTGAGCGAAAACTGGGGCATCGGATCAAGACATGTCTTTGAAATGGATGACGGCATCATGGAATTGCAAGAATACACCATCCAGCGAGAACTCGGAGACTGGATTGCTGGCGTAGGACTTAGCCACATGGATAATCGCTTCGAAGACGAATTCGCAGTCCTATTTAGTCTCTCACTGAAAAGCTTCCCATCCGCAACCCTTCCGTTAAGTTTTGGCCAGAACTAAAATCGACATCATGCCTATATCACCATCCGAACTGTTAGAAGCCCTGCATTTTAGGTACGCAACCAAAGGATTCGACCCCTCCCGAAAACTAACTCCAGAGGCGTGGGCAGCTTTGAAATCATCGCTAACTTTAACCCCATCTTCATTCGGCTTGCAGCCATGGAAATTCATCGTCGTCGATTCACCACAAATCCGAGAGAAACTCAAAGCGGCATCTTGGGGGCAAAGCCAAGTGACCGATGCGTCCCATCTAGTGATCTTTACAGTACGCACAGATCTGACCCAAAAAGACATTGATAAGTGGATCTCCCATCTCTCTGAAGTGCAAAGCACTCCTCTGGAAAACCTTGCAGGCTATGCAGGTATGATCTCCTCCTTTACTAGCAATATGAGCGCAGCTGATAAACAGGCATGGAATACCCGCCAAGTCTACATTGCTCTGGGTCAACTCATGACTGCGGCAGCTGTAATGGGCATCGATACTTGCCCCTTAGAAGGAATTTCACCGAGCGATTACGACGACATCCTTGGCCTCAAAAACTCAGAATATGCAACTGTGGTCGCATGTGCTCTAGGCTACCGCTCACCAGATGACAAATATTCTCAGGCCAAAAAAGCCCGATTCCCTGAAGACACCATCGTCTCTCACGTCTGATTAGCTTGCTCCTAGGTTTTCCGCCAGATTCCAAGCCACCTATCCACGCTTTTCCCATCCGCATCTGGAAGCACACGGGAATGAGCATTTCTCACATTGAGTATCAGCTTTGCGCCCCGCTCCCGCATACTCGCCTTGAAGAGATCATGCTCCAAATCAAAATAGGAAGTGCAAACCAAATAACCACTTGGCTTCATCGCTGAAATCGCCTCATCCAAAATACCCTCCCAAACCATAGGCTCGTGCCAGTAATTCTGATGACGGATAAAAATCAGATCAAACTCAGGTAAAGTCTTCATTCGTCCGAGCATCGCCGCATTTCCTTCCATGAAATGGATCTCACAATCTGTTGATGTCCAACGACGGGTCGCTTCTTGAATCGCATCACCTCGAAGATCGATTCCTAGATAAAATCCTACACTCACAGGAACTAAGGCCCCCACCAAAACGCCGGTTTCATCCGCACGCCCGCAGGCAAGATTGAGAACTGAAAAATTTTCATCTGAATTTAGATCAACGGCGGAAAATGAATTTTTCAATAGATCCCCCAACTGCTGGATATCTCCATCAATCCCCTCATACGAAAAGGGCAACCGCTGAATCATTCTCGTCCTATTCATCTAACAATGGGATACTCAGCTTGAGAACCGTTTCTTCTGAGAGACTGAAATATAAGTTCTCAGATGATTTTTTCCCAAAAATTTTACCACTGGTTTTACTAACGCCAATGGAAATTACCTCCGTCACTTCTCCTGTTTTATCGCCAAAATCATCTACTAAACGCTGCTGAATTTCAAATTTGAGAAATGGATTCTCAAGAGTTTTGATAGCTTCCTCATCGTCTTCAGATAGCCATTCTTTAACCTCTAGGCTTTCGATGACACCCATCAAGAAATTCGCCTTAAGTGGATCCAAATTTGCAGAGACATCCTTCTCTCCACGTTTTGCTTTCCATGTATCACCTATAAAATCATAACTCAGCTCCAAAGATTCAGCTTGGATGTCTTGTCGTTTAAGACTCATAAGATCGACCCGATTAAATGAACCCAGCCTTGCATGCCTCCATTCATGCTGACGTACGGCTATCTTCTCTAAAAATTCAACGTCTAGCGACATGATACTCGTGCTACCTTTCCTCATCGCATAAAGATTACCACTCGTGTCTAAACCAAAGAGCAATGTTAGTGACTGATGATTTTCTGCCAAAAAAATCAGTTTGAGGATTGGACGATCAAATCCCCATGGGCTGAGGTCCTCAGGTGCCGAATCCGTAACGAATGCGAGCGCACGAGTTTCAGTCACCGCTTTTAATAACTCAAAAAGTCGCTGTTCGTTAGCTTCCAACTCTCTATTACTTACCGTCACAATCCATGGAGCAGGCGGATCCCTAGAAACCAAAATCGTTGGCGAAGCAACGGATTCAATCGCGATACCACGAATCGAGGCGATATTAAGATTCGTAAGTGTAGCCTCTCTCAGTTCATTCACCGTCAGCGGCAAGTCAGAAATCGATATCAAATCGGGCTCTGATTTTAGCGGTAAATCAAATACGGTATCAGGACGATCACTTACAATCGCCAGCGAAGTGCGGGCGGATGCGCTTTCTGCGGGAAATATTTCAAGTTTGGTCTGCTGATCAGAACCATAGTTCACAATCGAAATTTCTATCTTATTTGAATTCGTTCTCTCTTTGGAAATCGTTACTTCGGATCGATCGCTTAACTTGATCGCTTGCATCTCAAATAATTTTTCTAACAAATTTTTCATCGTCGCTGGGTCAGTCGCCAGATCAAGCGGCTTTATAATGCGCCAAGGCGAATTAAGCTTTTCTCTTCCTAAAGTCAGCTCGCCTTCTGATGTCTTAATGTAAATTTTCTGAAGATTGAGCGGATTAAAATACAACGGACGATGATCACGTAGATATTTGAAGTTATCTTTAAACAACGGCAATATATCGCCTGTTGCCGCATAAACATGAGATTTCCTTCCCCGTTCCAGAGGCAAAAGATAAATGGTTGGCGCTGGCTTCGCGCCTTCAGCTTGCGACAAATGCTCCCATGGTGTTTTACGACCCAATCTATAATATGCTATCGTATTTCCTTTAACATTTTTGATACGAACATTATGGGAAGTGCTACCCATACCAGATAGATCTGGATCCAATTTATCCCGCTCGACCAGATCCTCAGCAGTCGTGCTGCTTGTGAAACCAATGATCGCCATGGCCGCACGCATATCCATTCTGTCATCCCACGGTTTGGTTGATTTCCAACCATCCAACGTTTTGATAAAGTCGGCTTCAACACCTCCAGATACAAGGCTGATCGATACAGCTTCATTTGGATCAAAATCAGGGAAAATTTTATTACCTATGGTTGTAGGAGGTTGACCAAGGATGCGGTGCAAATTGCCATCACGATGCTGCCACAGTGCAACTGCACCCAAAGCTAGCGCACTGATCGCAACGGTTAATGTTAATAATATAGAGCGCACGATGAAATTTTTGTGAGTCTAAGAACGCCTAGATGAATAAACCAAACCGCCAATTAACAGAAACGCCAAAGGCGCGAAAATCAAGTTCATGCGGTTGATAAATGAGACCTGTGCTTGAAGCAATGGTAACATATAAATGCCAATTGTACGAGGCTGCAAGCCAATCAAGGATTCACGCATCACGAGCCAATTTGAGGACGCCGCGAGAAAATCCATATTTTCTGCTCGTTGACGGTTTCTTTGCAGAAAGTCCGTATTTGAAATCAACACCATACGTGAAGTCTCAGCTGCGACGCGATCATCATTAGCCGCTCCTCGAGTCACCGCAGCAGCAATGTAAAGTGGCGCGCCGTTATCCCGGATCGAATCAAAAGTTTCACTTGCATTACTATCTGCCGTATTTTTGCCAAAATCAGATTCACCCCAATATCCTTCCATCACTTGAATCAATGGTATGGGCGATAACTTCCGAACCATTAAATCATCTGCGTTTTCTCGAACATCAATTGAAGATGAGGCACCTTCAAACACAGCTGATTGCCCTTCGAGATCCTTGAGAAACGAAATCCCTTGTGTGAAATTTCCACGAGCAGCTGTGATCACGCGCGTAGCATCTTTCGTGATAATCCGATCGTTGCGCGGCGTCACACCTTTGGAACGTAAAAAAGTTTTCAATCTCGGAGGGCATTCGCCTGAATCTAACAAAACCAACAGCGCAGATCGCGGGGTATTCCAGTATGTTTCCAAGGTTGCGATTTCTTCCTCGGTGAAATCATATTTTGGCGCTATCAATGCCACACCGTTCACTCCTGCTGGAATCTCCTTCAAACCCGCCAAATTAACAGGCTTGAGCTGAATGTTTTGATAACGAAGAATGGTTGTGAGATTACTCCACGGTGAATCTTCTCCATCCGAGTCCACACGGGATTTATCTGCCAAAAACAATAAAGTTTTGGGTTTTCCCTCTATAGCCTCAACCAATCTTGCGGTAAGCAAATTCTCTCCACGAAACTTTTCTGGCCGACGCTGCCCCTTTTCATCGACTGCATAAGTGATCATCTCTTCGACAAGAGCCAGCGTGATATGAGGATTGAGCGCAGCAGCTCCTGTTTGCACCTCGCGAGTCACTGGAGCGTCATCTGTTGGTCTCGCATCGATCAAAATCATGTCCCTAACTAATTTCAAATTGTATGCAGCCGCAAACTGCTGCGCCCGATCTGTCGCGCGTATCGGATCAATGACTTCCAATTCAATCTTTCCACCCGATTTCCTTGCATATTCCTCAGCCAAAACTCTCACCCTTTCATATATTGGCGAAGATCGACGGAACACCATGATCCATTTCACGGGACGTTCGCGTTTGGTCATTTCCTCACTTTTCAAATAATTCACCGACCAACTTGAAAGACTGTAATCCGCCGTACGCGAGTAATCCGCACGGGAATAATTGTGAGACGAAATGTAGTTCAAGGAAATCACCGCAAACAGCAACAGACCAATCTGAACAATGGACAGAAAGCCCATGCCAAATCGGTTAGGTCTTGAGGAGCGGGTAGAAGAAGATGCCATGATAATAGTAGTGCGCGTTTATGGACGCCAACGGCGTAAATCGATCACTTGGTGTGTGAGGAATAACGTGAAAATTGTTATTGAGAGATAATAAATAGCTGGCCTCGTATCGAGTAACCCACTGGCAAAATAATGCAGGTGCCGCTGCGAAGAAATATAATGAAACATTCCTGCCCCAGAAAATGATTCACCCCAGATGACCGTAACAAAGCCCAAAAAATACATGATCACCAATGCAGTTATCGTGATGATTCCCGCGACTATCTGGCTGGATGTCAAAGCCGATGCCAAACAGCCAATCGCGGTAAACGCACAACCCATCAGAAATATGATCAGAAAACTCCCCCATAGCGCCCCCTCAGAATAAGCAGGTGGTATATCTGTGATCCAGGAAAAGGCCTTGATCTGCAACAATGCCGGAATCCAGAGGATCACATAAAAAATCATCGCGGCGAAATACTTGGACAAAACCACCTGCCACGTCCGCACCGGTGCTGTCAGCAAAGTTTCCAAAGTCCCGCTCCGCTCCTCATCCGCGAACAATCGCATTGTGATCAAGGGGAAGATAAAAAGGAAATAAAACCAAAACAACGGGGTATGAAAAACCACGTAAACCAAGCTGTCTTTCACCGGCGTATCGCGAAACCCCTTCATGGCCGAAGACAGGGATAGCCCCTGCATCAGCACCACAAATGCGAGCACCACCCAGCCAAAGGGATTGAGGAAATAGGTATTGAGTTCCTTTCTCGTTAGGATCCGAAGTATGCGCATGTGCGGGTAGATTGACCGCCAACTGCGTTTCGTCCAACCTAGAAATTCGCCTAAAATGAACTTATTGCTCCACTATTTTTTAAGCTCACCCCTCCATGTCGGATGTGGATTCCCTGCAGGCAACGCCGGCGGAAGATGCGTTTCAAAAGGCTTCTCGCCCCGCTCTTTGAGCTTCGCGAAGATCACCATGTTCAAAAAGTGCATGCCCCCCAGCACCAACAGCACCACTCCTATCTTGCTGCTCAGGGCCTCAAAAATCCCCGTCGTCCCCGTCACCAGCTTATCCAATTTCAGGAAAAGAATAACGAAACCCAGATTTACCAAATAAAATCCAACCAACAGCAAATGATTCACACTATCGGCCAATTCCTCATTCTCTTTAAAACAACTCACTAAAAATATCCTCCCGTTCTTATGGAGCGTTCGCGCAACCCAAATCGTTACTGGGACTGCGATGGCAAGATATATGGCATAGGTAATTACTGTTTCGTTCATATGTTTTTTCCTTTCGACTAAACAATACTTTCAGAATTTACTGAAAACAAGGAAAATAATACATGACTTAATCTGACTCAAATCTCCCCACCCCGCAGCCTCACCGAGCCCGTAAATCCTCATTTTACCGAAAAATAAGGGAATTTCCTGCTCACAAGAGAGTTTACCCTTGCAAAGAAGCCCCTTCTCTGGTTTCACACCCAGCCCGTCTCCGACTTAACCAAACTGTTTTGAGCGAAAAAGCCATGTCACCTGATCCTGAGAGCCTCGTATCTTTTGAACAAGCACGGCCAAACTCGCAATTACCCGGCTCCACTATGAAAAGCGAACTTGTCGACCAAGCTGCAGAAATTGTTACTGACCCACTGGTCCTTATTAACCTCGTATCCCAAAGGGTTCGCCAGCTCAACAGCGGGCGCTCACCTCTGATTCCAACCGTTCCAAGCATGGGCGCTGCCGATATTGCTCTTACCGAAATCATCGAAGGTAAGATCAAACACGTGTACAAGCCTATGGCGATCTGATTGGGATCGCCCTCTTGGGTTGATTCTTCTAGCTAATGAGTGCTGAAATCGCCACCAACCGCAAGGCCGGTCGAGATTTCAACATCCTCGATAAATACGAAGCTGGGCTGGAACTGAAGGGCACTGAGGTAAAATCGATCCGTGCCGGGAAAATTAATATTTCCGATGCCTTCGCACGCGTGGAAGGCCATCAGGTTTTCCTCTATGGCTGTGATATCCAGCCATGGCAAACCGCCGGCGAATGGTTCAACCACCAAGCCAAACGCCCGCGGCGCTTGTTGCTGAACAAACGCGAAATCCTCAAGCTCGCCGCCGAAACCGCCATCAAAGGTTGTTCCCTGCCACTGCTGCGGATCTACTGGAAAAACCGCCGGGTTAAAGTCGAGATTGGGGTCGGCAAAGGCAAAACTCATTCCGACCAGCGCCATGACCTGAAGAAAAAGGTCGAGCTACGTGAAGCCCAGCGCGAGATGTCACGGTTCAACCAGCGCTGAAATCCTCATTTCTGCGATCTCAAGTGTTGATTCCCTCTCGACAACGTTCAATCTAGCGCCCTTCATCTTACCGAAATCTCATGCCAGATACCTCCCCAGCCGACCTCAACGACATGACACGGCGCTTAGTTGAACAACTGCGCAACCATCCAAAACGCGTTGTTTTCACCGAGGGAGAGGACATTCGAGTCATCCAAGCCGCCGCACGCTTTGTCGCGCTTGAAGCCGTTTCTCCCATCCTCCTTGGCGATTCCCAGCGTATCAAAGCCTTAGCCGCGGAGCACAACATCCCGATGAACTTCATCCGGGTGATCAATCCGAAAACCTCTTCAGACCTGCCGCTGTTCATGAAACGAGCGGAAAACATGGCGCGCTACCGCGATAATCCACAGCTGGTAAATGAAGAAACCATCACCCGCCCCCATCACTTCGGCTCGATGATGGTGCAATACGGACACGCGGACGCCATCGTCGGCGGTAACCAAGCGATTCCTGCCTACTATTTCCGAGCCTTGATGCAAAACATCAAACCGGACGCCAATGTCTCGCGGATCTTCGGTGTGACGATGTTGGTCGCACCACATTTCCCCCTACTTGGAGACCGACCGCTGTTTCTCGCTGATACCGGCCTGATTCCTCAGCCAGATGTCGCTCAACTTTCCACCATCGCCATCGAAACCGGAAAACTCGCCCTCCATTTCCTAGGCAGAACTCCGCAGATCGCCCTGCTCAGCCATTCCACCAAAGGCACTTCAAGCACTCAAGAAGCTCAGAAAGTTGCCGCCGCAACAGCTCTCGCGCAAAGTCGAGCGAAAGAGGAATTGTTAGATCTCAATATCGATGGCGAACTGCAAGCCGATGTCGCCATGTGCCCGATCGCAGCCGAAACCAAACTCCCCGACGCCGTTAGCCGAATCAGTGCCGATGTGTTAGTTTTCCCCAACCTGGATGCCGCACATATCTCACTGAAACTTTTGCAGCACCTCGCCGGCGCCCAAAACTACGGCCAAATCATCCTCGGTCTATCCCGCCCCGCCGCTCAAGTCCCCCGCACCGCCAGCGTCGAAACCATCTTCGGCACCACCGCCGCCGTCGCCGTAGAGGCAATCAAATACCATCAGCTTCATCCGGATAGCGATTTTTGATCTTGAAGTTCTTGGAGAGAAAACTTCTTCATTCAAAAATTAAACCTCATCAATCGTCATTCATCAATTAAACCGAATGATCCAACGATTAGTACATCGATACTCCTACCGACATAGAATTTATTGACGATTGATGATTTACGCTTGGACTCCGTTTCACTTCGTCCAAGCGGTCAAGACTTCGTCTTATTTTATGAGGCTCGTCAGTGTTGACACTGCTTTGATGAGTGACGAGCTCGCTTGACAGGCAAAATAAAAAGAGTAAATGGCTAAATATAACGGTAGTGTTTTCGAAGGGTCGTTAGAGAGGGTTAGGTAAACCCTTGGCCGAAAAAGAGCATGAGCCGGACAAGTAACGGCCATGATCCATCCATCGTCCGAGTTGCGACTCGTCAGCCCACACGTCGGTTACGGCGTATTCGCCTCACAGCATATCCCCAAAGGTTCACTGGTTTATGTCCAGGATCCATTGGATATTAGAATTACCCCAGAGCAATACAAACGCCTGGATGATACGAGCCGCCAACTGGCCGAGAAGTATTCCTTTCTCGATGCGAAGGGAAATCGCATCCTGAGTTGGGACGCAGCGAAATATGTTAACCATTCATGCAGTCCAAACACCATGAGCACGGCATGGGGATTTGAAGTGGCTCTGCGCGACATTGAGCCCGGCGAGGAAATTACAGATGAATACAGTTTGTTTAACCTAGAATGGGAAATGGAATGCGCCTGTGGTCATGACGCCTGCCGAGGCATGATCCGCCCCTCGGATGCGATGATGTATTTCCGGTCATGGGATAAATCCATCCAATCTGTCATGTCCCTGATTCCTCATGTCGATCAGCCGCTGATCCGTTGCCTGGATGCGTTAACTCGTCACTCGCTAGATGAATATCTACGCGGCGGAACACGCTACCGCTCGGTGCGATCGCTTCTGAAAAAAGATCTCAGGAAAAACAGCCAAGCTATCGCCGGTTGAATGCCGCTCTAGAGATTGAAAAAGAGGATCGACCAAGGGCTCTTTTGTTTCATAGGATATTTATTGATCCATTTAAACCCATCTTATTATGAGCCGACTCAGTGATAAAGATTTCTCATTCAAATGTCCCATGAGCTGGGATGCTATGGATGATTCCGCCAACGGAAAATTTTGTAGCAAGTGCCGAAAGGAGGTTTTTGATCTAACGAATTGCTCGGTCGATGAGGTTCATGCGCTTCAGGATAAACATGGATCAATTTGTGGATCGGTTCGAGTCACACAGGCCGCGATGGTTGCTCTCTCACTTTCCGCAGCTGCTTGCAACCAGCAGGAACGCACAACGGGCACGCCACTTCCTATTCCTCCGAGCTCAGTAACTGATAAGAATACACACGGAGCCGCCACTAAACCTATTTCACCAACGAACCCTCCGCGGCTCATGGGCGAAGTTTGCCCGCCACCTCAAAAACCCGAAAAAGAAGCACCGATCAAAGAGGCTGATCCATTTCAACCTAATCAACATTGGCCAAGACTCATGGGCAAAATTTGTCCGCAGCCTCTGCTCAATGAACCAGACGTTCCTTCTGGCCCGGTGATTGATATTTGAGTCAAAGCCACAAAAAAGCCGGTGCCCTTTCGGACACCGGCTGATGATTTTGTAGCAATGGCTTGCGCCGTTGCGATGGATTAGACGAGAGGAGTGGTGACCTCTTCGACTGGAGTGCCGTTGGCTTCCGCCTCTTTGGCTTTCTCGTCGCGGAGCCAAGCACGGCGTGACATTTTCACGCGGCCTTTTTCATCCACACCCAAGCATTTTGCGGTGAGCAAATCGCCTTTCTTGACGACGTCTTCGACTTTCTCGACGCGGCCTTCGGCCAACTCCGAGACGTGAATCAGTCCGTCTTTTCCAGGAAGCACTTCCATGAATGCACCAAATGCAGTGATCGAAACGATGCGACCAGTGTAGGTCTGGCCGACTTCGATTTCTTGGAACATGCGATCGATCATCTCTTTCGCGCGCTCAAGTCCTGCTTGTTTGGAAGCGTAGATGTGAACCGTGCCGTCGTCTTCGATGTTAATCTCAGCGCCGGATTCCGCTTGGATGGCTTTGATGTTTTTGCCGCCAGGTCCGATGAGTTCGCCGATGCGATCTGCTGGGATTTTCACGGAAACGATGCGTGGTGCGTGGGCGCTGAGTTCTTTCGGCTCAACGATGTACTCCGCCATTTTTGCAATGATTTTGGTGCGGCCGTCTTTGGCAATTTTGATCGCCTCTTCGAGCATGGCGATTGGGAGGCCGGGGAGCTTGAGGTCAAGCTGATAACCGGTGACGCCTTCGTCGGTGCCGCAGAGTTTGAAGTCCATGTCGCCGTAGAAGTCCTCGGAACCAATGATGTCGAGGAGCATCTTATGCGCTTTGAGTGAACCGTCTTCGTTTTGCTCGGTGACGAGTCCGACGGAGATACCACCCACTGGACGGATCAACGGGACACCGGCATCGAGAAGAGCCATGGTGCCGGCGCAAACCGAAGCCATCGAGGTGGAACCGTTAGATTCCATGACCTCGGAGGAAACGCGGATGGCGTATGGGAAATCTGCTTCAGCAGGGATCACAGGCTCGATCGAGCGCTCGGCAAGGGAGCCGTGGCCGATCTCGCGGCGGTTGATGCCGCCCATGCGTCCGCACTCACCGACGGAGAACGGAGGGAAGTTGTAATGAAGGATGAAACGCTTCTCGTCCTCGCCGCCTGCGTAGTTGTCGAAATGTTGTTTTTCGTCAGCTGGGGCAAGGGTGGTGATGGCAAGTGCTTGGGTCTCGCCACGAGCGAAAATCGCGGAACCGTGAACGCGCGGCAGGGTGCCGGTTTCACCATAAAGCGGGCGAAGATCGCCGATTGCACGGCCGTCTGCACGGATACCTTTTTCCATGATCGAGATGCGGAATGCCTTTTTCTGAAGGTATTCGAAGGCTTGCTCGACATCGAAATCGGTTGCCTCAGGAGCGCGTTGTTTGATAGCGGCTTCAACTTCGTCACGAAGCGCGCCGACTTTCTTGGAACGCTCAGTTTTCGAAGGCGCGTAGATGGCAGCTTCGATGCGGTCGCCAGCGATTTCGTAGGCGATTTCAAGGAGGTTTTCCTTAGCGAGGGTGAGTTCGTATTCGCGTTTCACTTTGCCGCATTTCGCGACGAGTTCTTCTTGGCCAGCAACGATTTTAGCAACGGCTGCTTGGGCGAAGTGAAGGGCTTTGATGAACTCATCTTCTGGGAGCTCGTCGGCTTGACCTTCGATCATGATCACGTCGGTTTTGTTGCCAACGTAAACAAGGTCGAGATCGCTGTCTTCGCGCTCGTCGTGGGTCGGGTTGATGACGAAATTGCCATCGATGCGGCCAACGCGGACGGCACCGATTGGGCCGTCGAAAGGAATGTCGGAAATCGCGAGAGCGGCAGAAGCACCGTTCATCGAGAGAATGTCGGAATCGTTGATGCCGTCTGCACTGAGCAAGATCGCAACGATTTGGGTTTCGTAGAGGTAACCTTTAGGAAACAACGGACGCAGAGGACGGTCGGTCATGCGGCAGGTGAGGATTTCCTTTTCGGTAGGGCGACCTTCGCGCTTGAAGTAACCACCTGGGAACACGCCTGCGGCGGTAGCTTTCTCCTTATATTCTACGGAGAGTGGAAACCAAGTTTGGCCGGGTTTAACTTTGGTTTGTGAAACTGCGGTAACCAAGATGATGGTTTCGCCGCAACGGACGGTGACTGCGCCATCGGCGAGTTTGGCAAGTTTGCCGGTTTCAATCGTCATCGGATTGGTTCCGACTTCGATCGTGGTGGAATGGATATTCATTTTTCTTATTTCTTCTTTTACTTACATCTGAGCAGGGCAGCCCTGTGCCGCCCTAGCTATCAAGGTTTCCGGGATAATCCCGAGGATGCAGTGAAAATCACGCGCACCCTTTTTGCTAGGCAGCCACGAGAGAGACTCCCGTGGCTGCTGTAGCGAAATGGTTCAAATTAACGGCGGAGGCCGAGATTGTTGATGAGCTCTTGGTATTTCGCCTCGTCCTTGCGCTTGATGTAATCAAGTAGCTTGCGACGTGAGGAAACGAGTTTGAGGAGTCCACGACGTGAGGAAAAATCCTTCTTGTGGGCATTGAGGTGATCCGTGAGATCAAGGATTCTCTGGGTAAGAAGGGCGACTTGGTAAGGTGAACTTCCGGTGTCTCCTTCGTGGGCTTGGTACGACTTAAGGTCGATGGCTGCTTTTTCTGTTTTTACGCTCATTTTGTATAAGGGATAAGCTCAGCGTTCATCGCCGAGCCGTCCTAGGTGCGCGGAATGAAGCGGGTAAAGGCTCCGATTGCAAGAATTTTTATAATCACGAGAAGCAGAATCTAAATTTCTAAAAAACTCCCAACCAAACAGCCTTCATCCTTTAAGTGCATTGACATTAAAGATGAGTTTACTAATCTACCGCAAACGTGGCGAAGCTGCGTGAAATGCCATCAGATCAAGCTTGGCGGGAATCAATTGATTCGCGTCAGCAACCTGCCTCCGCAAAGCAACATGCGAAAACACAGCTCGAAAAATCGAATCCATCGACACCATGTCAAGGTGCTTAAATCAGAGGTCATGTCGCCTCGGATTGCGTGGTTCAATTTTCTCGATTTCCTCAAATTACTCACAAAAATCGCCGTGTTTATTGGGATTCTTGGCGCAATTGGCTACGGCGTCCGAGAAGCCATTCACTACACTTTTCACCAAAACCCCGATTTCCGCCTCCAAGCCATCCAGTTAAACCCGAATGATGTCATCGATGAAACCCAGTTGGTCGAACAACTCGGCATCGACCTTAACTCAAACATCTTTGATTTCGATACTGATGCGATGGAGCGGAAATTATTGGAAACTCCTGCTATTCAAACAGCAACAATCGAGCGCGAGCTTCCTGGAACCTTAATTTTTCATCTCGCAACTCGGCAACCACAGGCTTGGATCGCCTGCTCTGAAGAAGGGCTGATAACCACCCGCAATATCGACCAGTTCCTTGTTGATCAAAACGGATTCATCTATCCTTGCCCAGAACAGCAACTCGAACTTGCCGTAAATCTCCCCATCATTCAGGTCAAAGCCGACCCGAAACACCCCATCGCACTGGGCGTCACCTTGAAACATCCGGAATTCCGCCGATGCAGCCATTTACTCGATTCCTTCCGCACCATTTTCCCCAATGACATCCGTATCATAGAAACCATTTATCAACCCAATCTCTGGTCCATCAACCTATCGACTCGTACAGGGACAACTGCAACCTTCGGACTAGACGATCACAGCCGTCAGCTCGAATATTTCACCCAAGCTCTGAGCCACGCTCAAAAAAAAGGTTACGAAATCGAAACGATCAACTTGATTCCAAAGCAGAATGTCCCCATCACCATCGGTGCCAAGACAACACCGCCACGCGCTATTCCAGTTGAAGAAATTCCCGTTACCAACAAAGAAGAATCCCGCCGAAATAACGATCTCCAATCCCTTTTAAATCGCAACTAACCCTCATGGCACGCCGCACCAAAATTCATGTCGGACTGGAAATCGGCACCAGCAAAACCTGCATCGTTGTTGGCGAGGTAAAACCCGATGGCGCAGTTAAAATTCTCGGCATCGGCGTCACTAAATCCGCAGGTGTTAGAAAAGGTGAGATCTCAGATTTTCCTCAAGCCCGTGCCTGCTTGAAAGACGCACTCGCTCGTGCCGAGGATTCCAGCGATGTCGAAATCGGATCAGTCTTCCTCTCGGTTACAGGCGCCCACATGCAGGGAGTAAACAACCGCGGCATTTTCCGCCTGCCTAACAACCACGAGGCCATCGAGTTTGAACATCTCGAAGAAGCACGGGAAATGGCTCGTGATGTCCATTATCCCGCAGACCATGCCTCGCTCCACACCATCGTCCGCAGATACTTGGTCGATGGACTGGAACAAACCGCTTCGCCCATCGGCCTTTTCGCCAAAACTGTCGAAGTCGATTTCCACATCGTACACGGCATCAGCAACCGTATCCAAAACTCCATCAAGCTCGTCCGTGAATGCCCGTTGGAAGTGGATGACATCGTGTTCGCGCCCATCGCCACTGCACAAATGGCACTTGATCGCGAGCAACGCCTACGCGGCGCACTGCTGATCGACATCGGCGGCGGCACTACCGACTACGCTCTTTACCTCGATGGATCCATCGCTGCATCCGGCTGCATTCCTGTCGGCGGCGATCACGTAACGAATGACATCCACCTCGTCACCGGACTTCCATTTTCCAAAGCGGAAAAACTGAAAATTCTCGAAGGCAACGCATCTAGCGATCCCGCACTTTCCGTGGGCATCGCCAAACTTACCGATGAAAACGGCTTCGCAGATGTCGAAGTCAAACGTGCGATACTCAATGAAATTATTCGCCAACGGTTAGAAGAAACCTTGCTTCTGGTAAAAGAGCGACTCCCACTAGGCGCTGTCGAATCCATTGGAGCAGGTATTTATCTAACAGGCGGCACCTCGCTGATGCGCGGATTTTCAGAATTAGCCTTCGATGTTTTCGGCCGTGATATCTACCGCCCAGAAACCCCGGAAAACAGCGACCTGGCTCACCCATCTTTCAAAGACCCTCAATTCGCCACCGCGATCGGACTCATCCGCTACGCGCAAATCATCGAAACTGAAACACAACGCCCCCCGGGCTTCTTCGGAAAAATCCTACGCTTATTCTGGCCCTTTGGTCGTTAACCTTCGGCCTTCAAACCAACATCAAAAACTTGAATTATGATTTCCTATTCACGCGATCCCAAACAAGAGATCCCTACCTCATCTGTTAAAATTCTCGGATTAGGTGGAGCTGGAGCGAATATGTTAGAACGTATCGCTCTTGATAGCCAAGAAGGCGCTCAACTCGTTTCTCTTAATACCGACATGCGTACACTCAGCGCATCACTGGCGAAGGAAAAAATCCAACTTGGCATCACTCTGACGAAAGGCCTCGGCACGGGTGGCGATCCTGAGCTCGGTCAACAGGCTGTCCTGGAAGCAGAAACTGAAGTGCGCAATGTGCTGAAAGATCAAAAAATCGTTTTCCTATGCGTCGGTCTCGGCGGAGGAACCGGCTCGGGAGCGGCTCCAATCATCGCGCGGATCGCTCGCGAAGAAGGAGCATTTGTCATCGTGTTCGCCACCATGCCTTTCCTCTTCGAAGGCTCACGGCGTAGAGAGCAGGCAGAAACCGCGCTCAATCAACTCGCTGTTCTTTCCAATGCACTTGTCACATTCGACAACAACCGCATGGGCGAGCTCGTTCTAGCGAAACAAGGTATTCATGAAGCCTTCGGCGCGGCTGATAAAATGATCTCAGAATCGATCAAAGCTGTAATCCGGTTAGTGGTTAAACCCGGACTCATCCATGTCGGCTTAGATGAATTGATCACCGCACTGCGCACCACTCGTTCACGCTGCTTGTTTGGTTCCGGTATTGCTGATGGTAAAGACCGTGCCTCCAAAGCCCTGCGCAACGCTCTTTCCAGTCCACTTCTCGATCAAGGCGCCCTTCTCAAAGATGCCCAAAGCGTTCTCGTTCACCTCTCAGGCGGTGAATCGCTCACCCTCTTCGAAATCGAACTGCTCATGCAAAGCCTGCAGAAGCACGTTCCCGATCACACCCAAATTCTTTTCGGTGCCGCCATCGATCCCTCAATGGGCGATTACTTATCGATCACCTTAATCAGTTCTCTCCCAGAAGAGGCATTGGTAAGTTCGACGCCAAGCGCTCCTGCAACGCCAGCACCTGAGCCTGTTAGAAATATCCCCAGCCCAGCCGAACAGCCAGAACCACAAAGACCCATTCTCAAGCTTCCCGAAAAAATCATCCCTGAACCTCGACAACCCAAATTGATCGATGAGATTTTTGAGAATTTTGAAACTCAAGCTCCTCAAGCCCAACCAACTCCCAAAGCAGAAGTTGAAGCTGCCCCTTCCCTTCCAAAGGAAGATCATCCAGATTTAAAGCATTCAAACTACACAACGGTGAAAGCTGATCAGCTTCCCAAAGACCCACCAAAGACGGAAAACTACGACCGTCCTTTCGCAGAACCCGAACTCATTCCATCGCACCCCACTCCTGCTGCAGTTGCGCACGCTCCGACCCCTCCAGCACCGATTGCAAAAACCGAAGTGAAACCTGAGCCACCCGTCGTTGCTCCATCCCCTCCTGCTCAAGTCGAACAACCTAAACCTGCGGTTCCTGTTGTTCATGTCCAAAATGAACCTTCCACACCTCTTCCAAGAGAACCAAAAGTTGATCTCGCAAGTTCATTTCAACTCAAACTCGATCCAAAGAATCCTGCTGATCAAGACGAACTATCATTTAAGAAAACGCCACGCGGCCGCTTCGAAGGTGAAAATCCAAACGTCCTAGACGGTGAAGACCTCGATCTGCCTCCGTTCCTTCGGAAGAAGAAATGATCTCCAGTTTATCGCCTCGTCCACACGGTAATCATTGATCGAGTCCATTGGAACTTCCGGGCCGTCTCACGAATCAAGAACGGCTCGTCGCTCTCGGATCTCAGCTCGAAATCATCTAACAGGTGATCCTTCAGCCATCCCAATGTATCAGCTTTCGGCCAGTTATCACGTGGCGTGAAATCCTC
>JANPEG010000022.1:0-12339 GCA_031431855.1 Akkermansiaceae bacterium
TGATGACTTGTTGATACCACTCAGGAAAATCCTGCTCTCGGGTCGGTTGGATGGCGGTTTGGGATGCGGACATGACGTTGCGGAAACTCTTTCCATCCCGCCCAACTTTGCAAGCCACGATCCACCATCTTTTATCGAGGAACCGCAATCAGAGGTTGATCCACAGCGATGCTCTGGTAGTTTCCGCTACATGATGAAACGTCGTTCACTCTTTACCATGATTCCTGCCGCATCCGTTTTGTTGGCTCTCCGTTCCAAAGGTGCTCCCATCCCGCAAGCTGCGGTGACAGAGGCAGGTTTTGGGATCACGGTGCAATGCTGGTCGCTCAAAAAATTCGGTTTGTTCGAGGCTATCCAAATGGCAGCCGCGGCTGGGGTGGGCGGAGTTGAGGTCTTCTCCGGCCAAGCTTTGGGCGGCGGTCACGACAAGGTGAACTTCGGCCCGGGCATGCCAGAAGATAAACTCACGGCTCTCATTGAGCACATCAAAGCAAACAATATCGTCGCCCAAAGCATGGGCGTGATCGCCATTCCCAACAACGAGCCTGAAGCTCGTGCCATCTTCGAGTTGGGCAAAAAACTCGGACTCTACAGCATTAACACCGAGAGCATCGATTCCATCGATCTCATCGAAAAACTCGCCAAGGAATACGATATCAAAGTCGGTTTCCACAACCATCCGAAAAAGCCAAATTACAAGATGTGGGATCCGGATTTCGTTTTTAATTCGGTGAAAGATCGCCATGCAAACGTTGGCATCTGCGCTGATATTGGTCACTGGGCTACCAGTGCATTGAATCCTTTAGAAGTGATCAAAAAAGTCGCTCCTCGGGTGGTTTCGTTCCACATGAAAGATCGTGAATCGATTGAAAAATGGACACACGACCGCCCGTTCGGAACTGGTATCATCGACAACGTCGCCATCCTCGATGAAGTGCGTAAACACGGATTCAAAGGTAATGTCTCGATCGAATACGAGCACAACTGGGCCACTAACTTACCTGAAATCGCTCAGTGCGTTGGCTACTTGCGCGCCTACTCAAAAATGCGGGCGTGATTTCTAATACCTATTTTTAAACACAAAAAACCCATGCTGCAGATATTGCGGCATGGGTTTTTGTTTGAAAGTTCTAGTAAGCGAAAATCTCGCCGTCTTTGAAGAAGCGTTTGATTTCTGCAGCAGCGGCTTCTGGGGAATCGGAGGCGTGGCAGACGTTGCGCATTTTCGAGTCGCCAGATTTGTCGCCGAAATCACCACGAATCGTGCCAGCGGCGGCTGTGGTGGAATCGGTTGGGCCGAGAAGGTCGCGGACGCGGGAAATGACGTTTTCACCTTCGAGTGCGAGGGCGATGACGGGGGTTTCCTGCATGAAGCCACGCACGGATGGGAAAAACGGCATGGCCGCGATGTGGGCGTAATGCTCGGCGAGGATTTCGTCACTGAGGGTCATCATTTTGATCCCACGGATGACGAAACCTTCTTTCGCAAAGCGGGCAAGCACCTCACCGGCGAGGTTTTTGGTGACAGCATCAGGTTTAAAAAGAATCAGCGTGGTTTCGTTAGCCATGCGCTTGAGGTAGGGCGGCAAATGCCGCTGCGCAAGTCTTTTTCCCGTTCAAATCGCCTCCACAAGCACATCGACTTCCAATTGGCAGTGGGCGGAGCCGCGGTAGGTGCCGCGGATAGGGGCGACGTCTTCGTAGTCGCGACCGACGGCGATTTTGACATATCGGGCATCGGCCAGGGTGTTGTTAGTGGGATCGAAGCCTATCCAGCCGACCACGGGGAGAAACACCTCGGCCCAGGCATGGGAGGCTTGGGCACCGATGAGGTGATCCCGTGGGCCGTTGTAAAGATAGCCGGAGGCGTAACGGGCGGGAATATCAGCGGCGCGGCAGAGCCCAAGCATAACGTGGGTGAAATCTTGGCAGACCCCACGTTTCTCTGCGAAACATTGATCGAGATGGGTGGCCACATTGGTGCTCCCTGGCTCGTAGCGGAACTCAGAATGGATCCAATTCATGATCGCCGTGGCTTTATCAAAATAAGCATCGTGGCCAAATGTTAGATCGATTGCTTGTCGCCAAATTTCCGGGCGAAAAATGACGCGCGCGCTCTCATTGAGATAAGGCCAACTGCGATCTCGCACGGCGGGGGTGCGATAAATTTCTTTGGTCGCGGTGCGGGCTTCGTCTGGAATTTCTAAAGGTAAATTATGAACGCGGATCCGGCTTTCGATTTCGAGATATTGGTGATTTCTCAGGACTTCGAAATGGTGCGTGGTGTTTTGAAACAGGTCTTGAAATTTACTCAAGCGCGTGGCTGGCAGCACACGGATCAGTGATGAGATCGTTTTCTGAAACGGAAACGTGCGTGGTTCGAGATGCAGCTCGTTCACGCTGTCAGTGACAGGTCCTCCATAACGGAAGATAGTGCGATGGACGACGGAGAGCTTCATGCGATGAAAAGGACGATGATCAATCTGGTAGACTGATCTCAGATAACCAATAACTAATAACCAATAACAACTTCATTGTTGCTGTTGTTCTTGTTGTTCTTTCCATGCGGTGACTGCGTCGTGGCCACGCTGTTGCATGCTGCGTTGAGACTCGAACATTTCTGGCATCAGGACGAAGGCCTCGAAGACCAGGCCTCCGATGTTGTTGAAACGTTGCTGCAGTTCATCAAGGTAAGCGTGCAAACCGAGTGCCATCGCTTCTTCAGCGGTGCCATAGCTGATGTCGGCCAGCAGCCTGCCGCTCTCACGTTCCGCCTCGTTGAGGAAACCACCGCGCGGACTGCCGGAAATATGGTGAATGCATTCGTCTACTCGCTCTACGCAGTAACGAACGGAGCGTGGAAAGTTTCTGGAGAAAACAAGAAAACTCAGTGCGCCTTCGGCATCGAAGTGATGCTGAACGGAGCGGAAAGCCCCGAGTGCGCCGCAGGAACCTAGAATGGCGGTCCAATGCAACATCCCAGGTGCGCCTATGCCTCCCTGCCCGTCAGCCGGGAGGTAGGAAGTGGTGTCGAGGAAGCGAGTGGTTTTATCTGCACGTTCAAGATATCGTCCGAGTTCCATAAACTCCCAACCTTCATCACGTGGGTGGGTGGTAGCGGAAATTCCCAGGAATGTGGCGACCGAGCGGCGGATCTTCTCATAGTAACGTGGCGGCGCTGTTCCTAACAAAAATGCAGCTTCTTCCGAGCGAACAAAAAGATGTAGCGCGTTGATTTCCTCCCACATTTCATCGGAAAGCTGATCACGAACTGTCCGGGCGCTTTCGCGTGCTTGGGCAACGCAGGAAGCGATGCTGCTGGTGTTTCTCGGGTCGTCTGTTAGAAACCGAATCACATCCTCACCGCGGGTTTCCGGATATAGGGATTGAAATTGTTCTTCATCCCCAGTGCAGAGAATGATGGGGTGCCAGAAGTCCGCGATGCGATTGCTGCCGAGCGATTCGTTATCCAATAATAAATGTCGATTTACATCGATCAGGCGCGCGAGGTTATCGGCCCGTTCTACGTAGCGGGCCATCCAGTAAAGAGTGTTAGCAACACGAGAGAGCATGGTTGTTAGGAAAAATGATGGGGTTTTTAATGGCGTAGCACCCAAGTGTCTTTACTTCCGCCACCTTGGGAGGAATTCACGACGAGGGAGCCTTTTTTAAGTGCGACGCGGGTGAGGCCGCCTGGAACGATGCGCGGGGTTTCACCATAGATGATGTAGGGCCTGAGATCGACATGGCGACCTTCCATGTCTCCGTCGCACCAAGTCGGGCAGCGCGAGAGTGAAACCACGGGTTGGGCGATGTAATTCGTGGGATCTGCGATGATGCGTTCGCGGAACTCGGCGATTTCCGATTTACTCGCAGCGGGACCCATCAGCATGCCGTAGCCACCGGATTCGTTGGTGGCTTTCACGACGAGCTCCGGCAAGTGATCTAGGATGTAACGCAGATCATCATCTTTCGCGGCGAGATAGGTGGGGACGCTTTGTATAATTGGCTCCTGAGCAAGGTAGTAACGGATGATGTCTGGAACGAATGCGTAGATCGCTTTGTCATCCGCCACGCCGGTGCCGACCGCATTCGCAAGCGCGACGTTTCCTGCTCGATAGGCATTCATGATGCCCGGGACGCCTAGCACGGAATCTTTTCGGAAAACGACAGGATCGATGAAATCGTCATCGATGCGGCGGTAGATAACATCGACACGCTCCAAACCACGAGTCGTGCGCATGTAGACCACATTGTCGCGCACGACGAGATCGCGGCCCTCGACGATCTCGATGCCCATTTCGCGAGCGAGATAACAATGCTCGAAATAAGCGCTGTTATGGCAACCTGGGGTGAGCAGCACACAGACGGGATTACCGGATTTACGCGGTGCGATGTGGCGCAGCATTTCCAACACTTCGCGCGGGTAGGAATCGACTGAGCGAACTGACGAAGTATCGAACAAATCTGGGAAAACCCTTTTCAGCGCCTTGCGATTTTCCAGCAGGTAAGATGCACCGGAAGGGCAGCGACCGTTGTCTTCGAGCACCAGCCATTCGCCTTTATCGTCGCGGATCAGATCGCTGCCGCAAATATGGATGTAGATATCGCCGGGGACATCGATGCCGCGGAATTCGGGTCGGTAATGCCGGGCTTGCTCGATAAATGAGCGCGGAATGATGCCGTCTTTCAGGATCTGTTGATCATGATAAATATCGTGGAGGAAAAGATTGAGCGCGGTGATTCGCTGGATCAGGCCGGATTCGAGATGATCCCATTCATTGGCGGGAATGACGCGTGGCACGGGATCGAAAGGGAAAATGCGTTCGCTGCCGCGCGAATCGTGGTAAACGTTGAACGTGACTCCCTGTTTCAGGAAATACAGCTCACAGGTCGCCTTTCGAGCCTCAAAATCGTTCTGATCCAATGCCGCGATGCGCTCGAAAAGTGGGGCGCAATGAGGCCGAACGGTCCCATCTGGATGGAACATTTCATCAAAAAAAGCTTCTGGCAGGTATCCGTTGAGCATGGGTTTTATGTAGAGGTCAAACTTTAGCAGTTAGCGAGCCAAACCATGAGAGAGATTGATTTAAAAAGCGAGTTGATGCAGACTATGGAAATGAATGAACTGCACGGCGATACACATAGCAAAACAATAGGATATTTATTGTGGATTTTCGGTTTCACCGGAGCTCATCGATTTTATTACGGAAGGCCGATCACTGGCGCGATCTGGTTTTTCACCTTAGGTCTGCTTGGGGTTGGATGGTTGATCGATTTATTTCTGATTCCGGGGATGGATCGTCGTGCGGATCATCGCTACACCACTGGTAATTATGATTATTCGGTGGCGTGGATTCTCCTCACCTTTTTAGGGTTGTTCGGGATTCATCGATTTTACCTCGGGAAAATTCTCACCGGTTTGCTTTGGTTGGTGACGGGTGGGGTGTTCGGGATTGGTTGGCTTTATGATTTCTGCACGCTGAATCGCCAAATCAATGAGCGGAACCAAGGAATTTAGGTTTTTTCAAACACTCCATGCATCACAGATGTTGACGTGAGCGGGTGGTGCAGGCAATCTCGCCGCTTATGAGTGTTGGCATCATCATGGGAAGCACGTCGGATTGGCCGACGATGGAGCATGCAGCGCGGGTGCTGAAAGATTTTGGCGTGGAATATCACGCTGAAGTAGTCAGCGCACATCGCACACCGGAAAAACTGGTGGAATATGCGAAGCAGGCGAAAGGCAAAGGTTTGAAATGCATCATCGCCGGTGCAGGTGGCGCGGCGCATTTGCCTGGCATGGTTGCGGCGATGACCGAACTCCCCGTGCTCGGTGTGCCCGTGGAATCGAAAACTCTCAAAGGCATGGATTCTTTACTCTCCATCGTGCAGATGCCGGCGGGAATCCCGACCGCGACATTTGCCATCGGCCACGCAGGCGCGACCAATGCCGGGCTGTTCGCCGTGGCGATGTTGGCGGTCGATAATGTGGAGTTGGCCGCGAAGCTCACTGAGTTTCGTCGCAAACAAACCGCGAAAGTTTCCGAGGCGGTGTTGCCTGAGTTGGATTGATTTTTTGTTACCATGTCAGCTTCGGTATTTTTCCCTTTGGATAAACAACAAGTCGTCGGCGTGATCGGCGGCGGTCAGCTCGGGCGCATGCTCGCACTCGCGGCGCGGCGGATGGGTGTGCGTTCCGTCGTATGGACTGGTGGGCTTGAGGCTCCGGCAGTTGAGGTCGCGGATGTAGTGATCGATCTTCCTTTCGATTCCGCAGAGGCACTGGAGCAGTTCTGCAAGCAAGCAACCGTCGCGACCGTGGAGTTTGAAAACATTCCGCGGACGACACTTGAGGGCGTGAAAAAACACATAGGAATTTTCCCTTCGCCGGAAGCCGTGGGAATTTGCCAGAACCGCGAGCGCGAGAAAAATTTCCTCAAACAACACGGCATTCCCTGCACGTGGTTCCGTGTGATCGAAACTCTAACAGATCTGCAAGCCGCGATGGCCGAGCTCAACGGACCGGGCGTTTTGAAGACGGCCGACTTCGGTTACGATGGCAAAGGCCAGCTGAAGATCCAAGGCAACGAAGATCCTGCGGCGGTTTGGAAGCAATTCGGCGAAGAACGCGCGGTGTTGGAAAAATGGGTGCCGTTTGAAAAAGAAATTTCCGTCATGGTCGTGCGCTCCGCAGATGGTGAAGTGAGAACTTACGATCCAGCGGAGAACCGTCACCGCAATCACGTGCTTGATGTCTCCATCGTCCCCGCCCGCATTTCCGAAGCTACCGCCGCCCAAGCTCGGGAGGTCGCGGAAAAGGTCGCGATCGCGTTGGATTATCAAGGAATCATGGGAGTCGAGTTTTTCGTGAATCACGATGGCTCACTCGTCGTCAACGAAATGGCCCCGCGCCCCCACAATTCCGGCCACCACACGCTCGATGCCTGCGCGACCTCGCAGTTCGAACAACAACTCCGCGTAGCCCTTCAGCTTCCACTCGGTTCCACCCGACTCGTCTCGCCCTGCGTAATGCTCAACTTGTTAGCAGATTTCTGGCAGGACGAGACCACACCACCAGATTGGAAACCACTGTTAGAAACCGACGGCGCTGTCCTTCACCTCTACGGAAAACGCCGCGCCCCCAGCATGCGCAAAATGGGACATGCAACTCTCTTGGGAGAAGATCCAGATGAGATTTTGAAGCAGGTTGAGAAACTTGCGGCGGGTTGGTTAAAGTGAAACGATAACGGCTGTTAAAAAATAAACACAATGACACTGCGATTTCAAATGGGCCGTGAAGACGTGCTAGCTTTTTCACGAGCGTATTACGCGGCCTCGCCCACATATCGGCGCGCTAAAACAAGAGCTCGTCTCATGTTACCCATCATGATGTTAATTTTATTGACGCTGACTACCAACCATTCCGGATTTAAAGTTAGCAACACCGTAATCTTTCTCGGTATGGGAATACTATGGTTCATTTTCTATCCTGTTCTGTTTAATCGTAATGTTGAAAAATACTGTGAGAAAACCATTGATGAAGGTTCACATAGTAAGAATTTTGGTCCCTGCGAACTAACATTATCTGAATCAGGTCTTCACGACAGATCGCCAAGTGGGGAGAGCACGTTCTACTGGTCAGCAGTCGATCGAGTCACGTTGACGGATCAATATCTGTTTATCTTTTTGAACGGACCCATGGGCTACCCAATCCCCATTGCTGATGTCGGCATCGAAGCCGCCCGCGCTGCTCTGGAATACGTGAATAGCCACGCGGGATCTCATGTTTCTGTGATAAAATAAATGAGAAAACGCATCAAGAGAATCGGTCTCGGATTAATCATCGCAGTCACGATCTGGTGTGTGATCGTTGCGACATCGATCTGGCGTTATGGAACGCATAATGATGCGGCTAAAGCTGACTGCATTATCGTTCTCGGGGCTGCGGTTCAGGAGCAGAATCCCTCGCCTGTTTTTGCGGAACGCATTCGTCATGGGATCGGTCTCTACGAAACGAGTTACGCTCTAAAAATCATTTTCACGGGTGGATACGGTGAGGGGCAGAAGTTTTCTGAATCTGGTGTGGGAATGTTAGTTGCGACGCAGCGCGGTGTTTCAGCAGATGATATTTACATCGAGGAAAAATCAAGAACCACCCAACAGAATATCGCTGAAGCCGCATCACTGATGAAGAAACACGACCTTAAATCCGCAATCATCGTCAGTGATCCGCTGCACATGAAGAGAGCGATGATGATGGCTGATGACCTGGGAATTGCCGCCGTATCCTCTCCGACTCCGACGACTCGCTATCGTTCCCTGCGGACCAAGCTCGGGTTTTTAGTTCGAGAGCTGTATTTCGTTCATCACTACGTGCTGACGGGGAAATGAAATCCCATCGAAGTCATTTTAGGTAAAATAAATTTGACTAGCATATGATATATGCATACATATATGCATGAGAACGACCTTGAATCTGGACGATGAAATTTACGAGAAAGCTGCAAAGTTAACGGGAATTAAGGAAAAAACCCAACTATTGCATGAGGGCTTGAAGTTGTTGATCCAGCGGGAAAGTGCCAGAAGGCTGTCCAAGTTGGCGGGGAGTTCACCAAAATCCGCTGCTATTCCTCGCAGATAATGGTATTGGTTGATACATCGGTTTGGATCGATTTTCTCAGGCAGGGAAACAAGCTGCTTGAGGATCTGTTGTTGGAAGGTGAGGTCGCGACGCATCCTGTGATCATTGGGGAGCTGCATTTAGGTAACATCAAAGACAGAAAGGCTTTTTTGCTGCTCCTCTCAAATTTACCACAGATCCAAGAATGCTCTCAAGATGAAGTCCTGTTTCTCGTCGATGAACATGAACTGCATGGTAAGGGCATCGGATATACAGATGCCCATCTTCTGTGCTCATCCGTCATGCATGTAACGCCTCTTTGGACTTTGGATAAGAGACTGGATAAGCTGGCTAAATCTCTGACCTGATTCATCTGCTAGAAAAGCGTAAGATGTGATTTTTTAAAAATCATTTCGCAACCCATGAAGCGGAATGGCGTTTCATCTATCGTAATTCAATAGAAAATCATGAATCGATCCATCTTCGCATTATTGGCGGCCTCCGCAGTTATCGTGCTTCATCCCGCTTGCGCTTATGCGAAGTCACCGCTGGGTGATCGACTGCGCGAGCGCCTTGCGGAGCGGAAGGAAAACGCCATACCTGCACCGGGAGTTGTGGAGATGGAATATGGAAAAGATCCGTTGCAGAAGCTGGATTACTGGCGACCCGAGAAAGTGGGATCGCCATTGGTTGTGTTCGTGCATGGCGGGGGTTGGAAGCGTGGAGACAAGAAGGCGACGGAATTAAAGCCCACGCATTATTTGGCTGAGGGATATGCTTTTGCGTCGCTGAACTATCGACTGGTTCCAGCTAACACAGTGGAGGAACAAGCGCAGGATGTGGCCACGGCCCTGGCATTTCTGATGAAGCAAGCTGGTGATTTGGGTTTCGATAAAACGAAAGTTGTGTTGATGGGGCACAGTGCCGGAGCGCATCTCTCGGCTTTGGTTGGGACAGATATGACGTATTTGAAAAATGCCGGGCTGAACTCGAAATCTTTGCGCGGAATCATTCCACTCGATGGAGCTTGTTACGATGTCCCCAAGCAGGTCGCGGACGGCGGAGATATGATGCATGACACGTATCTCCAAGCATTCGGCAATGAGCAGGCACGGCAGTTATCTCTTTCCCCCACCCATCATGCCAGCGCGCCAAATTCCCCAGCTTTCCTCATTCTGCATGTGCAAAGAATCGATGGAACCAAGCAGTCCCGAGCGCTTTGCGATGCTTTGAAAAAGGCAGGCACCAACGCGGAGGTTCAGGGATTTGATGGTGTCGGACTCAAAGGACACGCGGAAATCAACCGCCGCCTCGGAGATCCCGATTACCCGGCGACTCCAGTCGTCGATGAATGGTTGAAGAGCGTTTTCGCGAAATGACTTGATGCTCTGGGTTGTCGTTTCAGATATAAAACATCGGGTCAGATGTAGGGCTGGCGAGGGATTCCAGGGTAATTTCGTCGAGATTTTTGGTCAATTGGACTGAAACGTTCTCCCAAGCGCGGCGGACGGAAACGCCGGATTCGCCTTGATCTAGCGCGGTATTCTGGAGTTGTGAGGGTTCCACAGCTTCAACAATTTGGCGCAGGGTGATCTGGTTGGCGGGGCGGGAAAGCAAATAGCCGCCAGAGGCCCCGCGGCGGGAATCGATCATTCCGCCACGGCGGAGATCATTGAGAATTTGAACTAAAAAGTTCGCGGAGATAGCTTCACGTTGCGCTAAGTCGTCAAGACGAGTAAGAGTTTTGCCGTCATAGGTCTTCGCGAGTTGAGCGAGGGCTCGGCAGGCATATTCTAATTTTTGGGAAATCTTCATGAGCAACAAACAACAATCAGCGGTGCAAGAGAGTGGAACGAAGTTGTGCGGTGGGGAAGCCGCGAATTTAGAAAACCTCTGGGCAAAACTCCGCACCGAGGCCGAGCGACTGTATGAAGAGGAACCGGGATTGCGGTCCTTGGTAGATGATGTGGTGCTTTCGCGTGGAAGTTTTGCCGAGGCTCTATCCGTACGTTTGAGCCGCAGGTTGGCGCGTGAGGACATGCCGCGTGAGATGATCGAACCCTTGATTGAAGATATTTTCACCAAACATGAATCGATCGCCCGGGCTTGCAGCCGCGATCTTTTGGCGATGTTTGAGCGCGATCCTGCCTGCTTTTCTCCGCTGGAGCCCTTGTTGTTTTTCAAAGGTTTCATGGCGCTGAGCACATACCGAGTGAGTCACCAACTCTGGAAAGATGGTCGCCGTTGGTTGGCGCTCTACTTGCAGAGCATTTCCTCCGAGGTGTTTTCCACGGATATTCACCCAGCGGCCACGATTGGATGCGGGATCTTACTCGATCACGCGACTTCGTTTGTGGTCGGCGAAACCGCGATCATCGAAGACGATGTCTCGATTCTCCACGAAGTCACGCTCGGCGGAACGGGTAAGGACACGGGTGCGCGGCATCCGATCATTCGTTCGGGTGTTTTGATCGGCGCGGGCGCGAAAATTTTGGGTCGGGTCGAGATCGGCACACACGCAAAAGTCGGCGCAGGCAGCGTGGTGTTGAACGATGTCCCACCGCACACGACGGTGGCGGGCGTTCCGGCGGTCATCGTTGGTGAGGCACGTGAAAGTAATCCTGCCATGGAAATGAATCAGAAGCTCGATTGCAGAGGCGCAGATATCTAACAATTTTTTTCACATGGAAACTGACACCCCCGAAGGCGAACCGACCAAGCGACAGTGGCTGGGTTATTGGAGCATGATCGTTCAGCAGACGCAGAATGCGTTCAATGATAAGGCAGCGCAGTTTATTCTGGTTCCGTTGGGCGGTGCGGTGGGTTACGCGGTGGAGTCCTGGGCCGGGTTGATGATCGCAATGCCGTTTGTGTTGTTTGCGCCGCTCGCGGGTTGGATGAGTGATCGTTTTTCGAAACGTGATGTTCTGTTAGGTTCGGCAATCGCGCAGATTATTATCTTGGCGCTTATCACTACGGCGATTTGGATAAAAAACATGCCGCTGGCGCTGATTGGATTTTTCCTGCTTGCCACACAAGCCGCGTTTTTCAGTCCGGCCAAATTCGGGATCAACAAAGAATTGGTCGGTTCACGGCATCTTGGCTTCGCTTCAGGCGTGCAGCAAATGATGGCGATGCTTGCTCTTTTAGTCGGTCAGATCATTGCGGGTTGGTGGTATGATGAAAGATATCAAGCGCTAGGTTCGCAGACCGAAAATGCTTGGACTGCGGGCTTTTTCCCATTGTTTATCCTGACATGCCTATCGGTTCCGGCGGTAGGAGCGGCACTTTTGATCCCTAGAGTTTCGGCGCATGCTAAAACAGCGGTTTCTGCCAAATTGTTGTTCAGCCATTTCCGTGATTTGGGTGAGCTTTGGAGAGAGCGGGGGTTGCGTCGCGCCTCGTTCGGGGTTGCGTCTTTCTGGGGCTTCGCGGCGTTCGTTAATTTATGGTCGGTCAAAATTGCGAAAGCGATGACCGAAGGCGGGGAGGGTTTTGGAACTTTATCTTCCATCTTCATGGCTGCCGCATCACTCGGTATGGCGATAGGTTTCGGCTTCGCTTCGTGGTTGTTACGGAAAAAAATCGAACTCGGCTGGGTGCCGTTGGGGGGATTGCTGATGACGTTCAGTGCCCTAGCGCTTGCATGGTTTCCGATGGGCAAGGCAGAAGCTTATCTAAAATTGTTAGATTGGCAGATGGTGAAATTCATCACC
>JANPEG010000023.1:0-55378 GCA_031431855.1 Akkermansiaceae bacterium
AGGGATTTTTCTGGCTTACCGAGCTCGATCACATCCCCTTCGAGAAGCAGTGCTTTGGTATCCATCGAAAGCCCGCCTTTTGCTTTCGCCCCAGTATGACACTCAATGCAGTGTTTCTGAATGAGCGGCACGACTTCATGCGCGAAATCTACCTCAGCCGTCAAAGGCAACGTGGAAGACGCGATGGCGAGAAAAATGACGGGTCTGAAATGATTCATGAATGGAAGGGAATGCAGTAGAAAACCACGAAGCATACAGAAATCAACCTGTAAATCTTGCATCAATAAGACTTTTAGCCATCCAGTCTCTCACGGGATGCTAAAAGCTTAGGCCCCCATGAAATTGCATGCTTGGCAGTTTATTTCCCCCCTAGCTGGGAGCACCGACGCCCTCGTCGGCATGTAGTAAATATCATCTGTCCCCTCATATAATATGTCTGGGATTTTATATGAAAAAGAAAATTCAGATTACCGGCGGCGGCGGATGATCAGCGCCAGACCAGCGAGCCCGCTGAGGAGAGCAACGGAAGGCTCCGGCACCACGGTGGGGTAGTTGAGGTCGGAAACATTGAACTGCCCAGCAGTAAACGAAAACAACCGGACGTGATCGATATTACCGTTGAACTGGCCTTCGAATGCGGTAACATTACGGCCGGCACCCAGCATGAATAAGTCTGGTGTGATTGGAGCAGCGGCGATTGTACCGCCGGACGCCACGCCATTCACGTAGAGAGTGCTGAGTCCGTTGTCCCGAACATATGCGATGTGTTGCCAGGTATTCAACTGCACTGCTGCCCCGGCGGCTCCCCCAGCTACGTTGGGGTGAAGGATTTTCCAAAACCCTCCGTCCTGCAAGATCGCGTAGCCAGTATTGACTGAAAAACCCCCATTGGAAATGGCAAAATCGAATGCGTCGATGGAGGTGGGACGAACCCATGCCTCCATTCCGACGTTGTTAGTGAGGGTAACAGGGGTGGCTGCGGAGTAGAGATCATCGCCACTTAATTGAAGGGACATGGTGCTCCCGGGTGCGGTGATGGCAGTCGAATACAAGGGAGAAGTGCCAGTCACATTCAGCGTATTGCCGCCCATGATACCTGTCGTGGAGGAAGACGTGCCGCCGCCAGTGGCACCAGCATCATCTTCGCCCCCCCGCCAGACTGCAAGGGTGGTGACGGCTGCATTGGCTGAGCCTGCGAGCGCGATGATTGAGAGGAGAGCGTATTTCATGATTTGGTTTATTGAGAACCGAATTTAGCATTCTCCGTACCGAGGCTCGAATCTGGGCGGCATTTATTTCGAATTTGTACATAGCTATTCCGACCACTGAGGCAAGAGTATTTATCAGTGGTGATTTTTTGAACCCGCCGAGCGGCTTAAAGTGCCAAATAGACCTAAAATCCGCAGTTGAAACTGCGGATTTTAGAAATTATTTGCAGCGACAATTGTATGCTTGGCATTTTTATTGCTGAATGCACTGGCCGCTTAATTCCGCCCCCTGAAAAGACATCTTGTTAAATAGCAGTATGAAGAAAACAGAAAGTAAGGCAGGTAATGAAGTTCAGACGACTAGGCCCGCACAGCCGAGGGGGTGGAAATTCTATCGAAACCAATGCGAACAGTTTTCGGAAAAAGGAGAAATCGAAAAGCTCGAAGTTTCATTTGAAGCAATGAAGAACACGAATCCGCCTTCAGAGTTTCTATTCCGCTGGCAGATACGTATCTCGGTCATCAAGGGAGACTATCCATCAGCCATCAAATGCCTGCAGGAAATCTGGGAGAAGGAACTTCCCTACAAGCCGGAAATCGCGGTTCCCAAGTTGATTGGATTTTATCGCAATCTGAAGGATACTGAAGTCATCTTGGATTGCGCCCGACATGCGATGGCGCATGCGCCTTCATTCATGCCGCCGGTTCCAATACTGGCGGCTGCGGTGGAAGAGACTGCTGACTTGGATTCTGCCATGGATTTGTTGGTCTCGCTTTATCTGAGGCACAAGGACTGCAAGCCTCTGCTCCATAAGATTTTTAAATTCATGAACATAACCAATCCGGGGCAGCTAGCGCAGTTTGTCCGTGACAATCTCGATGACCTCGATGAGTTGGATTTGGGGAAATTGGGGCTGTTGGGACGTTCGGTGATCTCTTCCACGCCTCGATTGTTTAACAATTACACGACTGTAAATGTTGAGGAATATAAAACTGATGATGAAAAAGTGAGAGCTGCCAAGTTTTATATTGAGCATGAAAATTTAGAAAACGCCCGGCTCATTCTGTCATCGATTCCTCCAAAACCATGCCTGAAGAAGGTGAATTCCTGACTAAATTGATAGACGATATGCCTGGTGCCGATTCACTGACAAGACCGGGGCAGCGCGAAAACATTTCCGATTACGAGGTTATCATCGCAGAGACTCCTGATGCGGTAGGCACGGTGATCGTGTTTTGTGGTCTTGCGGACCAATCGATGATGTCTATTAAATTCCTTGATAAATATTTCTCAGCTCTTCGGCTTTCGGTCGTCTATTTGCGGGACCAGCAGCGGTACCTTTACTTGAAAGGGATTTCAGAACTGGGGAAGGACTTGCAAGAGACCATGTCGGAATTGGGAAATATTCTAAAACGACTCCAAACAAAGCGGATTTTCACATTCGGAACTTCAGCTGGGGGATATGGCGCTATTAGATACGGACTCATGTTGAATGCAGAAGCGATAATTTGTTTCAGCACCGTGACGCGTATTCATCAGGAGGAACCCCGTGCAAAGCTTCTCCAGAAAAGATTGCTTCAAATTTACAGCTTGGACGAATTAGACCTTCGTTCGAATTTTCGAAAGTATGAAAATTCAAACACGCGTGTGTTTTTGTATTATGGAGACCAGATGCCGCAAGATCGCATTCAAGCTGAAATGCTTGCATCGGTAAAGAATGTTACTCTTCATCCAGTCATCGGTTACAAGGGTCACCAGTCTTTGACACGTGTCGTCTGTGAAAAAGGGCTGTTCCCAACGATTGCCGATCACTATCAAATCAAAGTCTGATTGGAGGTATAACTCCCTATCCCGATCCGAAATGCGACCCGCATTTTTCGGAATCGCAGGCGGCACCATATCTTCTGGTGATCCGATTGGAATTGGGGCGGTATGGCTTACTTGTCAAAGCTGTAACCGAACAGTTTTATATCGCGGGCGTATTTTTCAGCCACGATTTCCTTGGATTTTTCAGTGTAGTATTCCTGATAGGGTTTGTAGCTTTTTTTGTTCAATACTGGCAGCTCGAGTTCCGGAATACCGATCTTGTCACATATTTTGATAAAGTCGTCCCGCAGGGTTTCAAAACGCCCGAGGTAGTCAACCAAACACCTGTTCTCATTATCGTAAAGAAAATCCGCCTGCGGGATGACGTGGCGCAGCGCATCGGAGGCGGTCGCATGATTGTCACTGACTGGAAAATATTTTGTCAGAAAATCTTCAAAACCGAACCGCTTGTGATGACCAGCCCAATGATATTCCGATACAATCCGGGCCCAAGGATTCCGGACGATCGAAAACTTGAAATAAGTATCAAACTGCTGTTGGGTCATATAAGCGAATTTCACATATTCGGCTGCGGTCATGTGAGCCAGCCTTGCGGGGCCTTTGGCGGGATCACGGTTTGGCCCCATCATGAACCGGCCCCGTTGTTCCCATTCATACCCCAAGTGGGTCATTACGGCGGTTTCAATGCTTTGTCCGGCACATTTTGGCACGTGGATGAAAACACAATTCAGTTCATGTACAAGCATGGGTATCAGTTTTTGGCTGGAATGCTAGAAATTTGAGTGCTAGAACAAACTGCCAAGCATACATTTGCGATTGGGTGAAATTTTGGAGTGCTTTTTTGTGGATAAAAACTTAGAAACCATTTGTAAACAATGGGATTCGCGCGAGGATAATGCGTGGCGCCCGATGAAGTCAGTGAAATAAAATAGGGAGGCGGTTGAGGCAGATTCGGTGAGCCTCAGACTTCTTCGTCCTCAAGCGGTGCTTTTGGAAGTTTATCCACTTCTTCAAGCAGATTCACGATTTCCACACCGCGAATGGCGGAGTTATCGTGTTTAAAGCGCAAAACTGGCGTGGATTTTAAAACCACACGTTTCATGACGGCTTTCTGAATCGAACCGTGAGCTTTGTTGAGTTTTTCGATGATGGGCTCAGCGGAGCCGCCGATCACGCCGATCCAGACTCGGCCTTCTTTGAGATCATCGGTGACTTCGACCGCGCTGACAGTGACCATTTTGCCGTGCCATTCGTAATCGTGTTGGATCACCGTGGAAATTTCACGGCGAAGCAGTTCGTTGACTCGATCAATACGGCGGGACACAGGATGAAGATATTTGGTTTAGAAAACTAACCGATTTCGGTTTCAACAAATCTTAGAGCGTCTGCGCCACTTTTTCGAGAGTGTAACACTCGATGATATCGCCTTCTTGATATTCGTTGAATTCGCCGAGACGGATACCGCATTCGAAGTTGGTTCTGACTTCGTCGACTTCTTCGTGGAAGCGGCGAAGGGTGGACATTCTGCCGTCGAACACCGGAATTCCGCCGCGAATAACGCGAGCGTGAGCTTTCCGATGGACCTTGCCATCCGTGATGAAGCAACCAGCGGCTTTGCCTTTGTTGACTTTGAAAACTTGTCGGCACTCAGCGTGGCCCATAATCAACTCACGAGACAGCGGATCGAGAAGTCCGAGCATTGCTTCGCGCACTTGATCGATGAGTTCGTAAACGATGGAGTAAAGTTTGATTTCGACGTCGGCTGCTTTCGCTGATTTGACGGCTTTGGCTTCCACTTTGACATTGAAGCCGAGAATGATCGCATCGGATGAGCTGGCGTAGGTAATATCAGATTCCGTGATCGGACCTGCAGCTGCGGTGATGAACTGGCAATCCACTTTTTCGGATTCAATGCCTTCAATCGCTTTCTTGATCGCCTCAACCGAACCTTGAACGTCGCATTTGAGAATGATTTTAAGCTGATTTTTCCCGCCGCCATCATTGACCATGGAGAACAGGTCTTCCATGCGGTTGCGGTGTTGGGGTTTGAGACGTTTCAATCTCAGTTCTTCCTGACGCTCGGAGGCGAGTGATTTCGCTTCGCGCTCAGTCTTCATTTCGGTCAAGTGATCGCCGACGTTTGGAAGTTCTTCAAAACCGATGACTTCGACGGGAGTTCCCGGAAGTGCGGTTTTCACGCTCTCGCCAAGATCGTTGATCAAGGATCTAACTTTTCCTGAGAACGGACCGCAGATGAAAGGGGTGCCGACTTTTAACGTTCCGGATTCAACGATGACAGTTGCGGTGGTGCCGCGGCCGGGAACCACGCGCGCCTCGATCACGCCAGCGCGTGTAGTGGCTTTTGGATTGGCTTTCAGCTCAAGCACTTCTGCTTGGAGAACGATGAGTTCTAACAGGTCGTCCATACCATCGCCTTTGAGTGCGGAAATGCATGCGAATTCGGTATCCCCACCGTAGTCAGTGGTTTGCAAACCGTTTTCTGCGAGCTGCGATTTCACGCGCTCGACGTTAGCAGAAGGAAGGTCACATTTGTTAATCGCGACGATGATGGTTTTCTTGGCTTTTTGAGCGTGCTTGATTGCTTCAAGCGTCTGCGGCATGAGGCCGTCATTGGCTGCAACCACGATGATCGCAATGTCAGTGATGCTCGCCCCGCGTGCGCGCATGTCGGAGAAAATGGCGTGACCCGGGGTATCGAGAAACGTGATCAATTGATCGTTGTGGTTCACCTGATAAGCACCGATGTGCTGAGTGATCCCGCCGGCCTCGCCGCTGACGACTTTGCTCTTCCGGTAGTAATCGAGAATCGAGGTTTTGCCGTGGTCGACGTGACCCATGATCGTGACGATGGGCGGTCTAACAGTGAGTAAATTCTTTGGTTCGGCAACCGGAGCTTCTGGCTCGACGATGACTTCCTCAACTTTGTGGAAACCTTTTTCCTTATCGCGTTTTTCACGCTCAAAAGTGAATCCGTGAATCTCGCAAACCTGTGCCGCGATTTCTGGTTCAAGCGGCTGATTCGGTGCTGGGAAAACACCCAGCTTGATCAAATCCGCCATCACGTTGAATGGCTTCAAGCCGAGGCGTGCTGCGAGATCCGGAACCAAAATCGGGGGCTTAATGACGATTAACTTTGAATCGGAAGGATCAGATGAATCGCTTGAAACCGGGCTAACTGAAACCTGTGCTGCGACAACTGGCGCGATGTCCTGATTTTTGACAAAATTTAGATCCTCGCTCTTTTTATCTAGGGTTTTGGAAATGCTTCCCAAAGCTGTCTTTCCTACCCCGGGGACCCTTTTTACCTTGGGCTTTTCGTCCTCAGTGAACAAATCCAAAGCATTCGCTTTTGCGGTGTCCAGTTTACTCGGTGCCGTTGCGATTTCCGCATCCTGACGCTGACGCTCTCTACGTGAAGGCTTTTTCTTATCCTCGATCAGATCGAGAATTTTTTTAGGCTTGTCTGAGGAATTATCGCTATTTTTAGGCATTCGGCGTTCTGAGTATGAGAGTAATCGGTCTGAAGTTTTATCTTAAAGGTTTAAACAATGGCGCGTAGCAATATCTCAGTTGGTGGCAGCTTCTCCTGAAGCGATGCTTTTTGCTCGTTCCAGGATCGCTTCTGCTTCTTCGACACTGAGTTCGAGCGAGCTAGTGAGGAAATCCACTGGCATATCGACAATCATCTCTGCGCTGACTCCACCGAAGAGCGTGAGTTTCGCGGCGAGTTCATCGGAGATGCCAAGCTGTTCACCAAGGGTGTGAGCGACCCCGCCGATTTTTTCTTTAAATTGTTCTTCTTTGGTCTCGTCTTTGCGGACCTGAACGTCCCAGCCCATGAGGCGTGAGGACAAGCGTGCGTTCTGGCCTTTTCTGCCAATCGCCTTACTGAGATCTTCTTCGCTCACGGTCACGAGAACGATTTTTTCTTCTTTGTTAATCGTGATCGAAATCAGTTCGGCTGGTTTCAATGCCTCGCGGACCAACTCAGCCGGATCTTCGCTCCAGCGGATGATATCGACTTTCTCGTTGTTGAGCTCACGGACGATGTTTTTTACCCGAGCACCGCGCATTCCAACGCAGGCGCCGACGGGATCGACTTTAGGATCGCTGCTCCAAACCGCTACTTTGGTGCGGAAACCTGCTTCACGAGCGATCGAGCGGATCTCGACCGTGCGGTCGGAAATTTCATTTACCTCGGCCTCGAACAAGCGGCGGACAAAGTTCGGATGACTGCGGGAAAGGATAATTTCTGGGCCACGACCTTCGTTTTCTACTGCCAACACATAGCAGCGAATCCGGTCACCGATGTTGTAATCTTCGCCTTGGACGCGCTCACGGTTTGGCATGATACCCTCGAATTTTCCGAGATCGATCATCACGTCGTTACGCTCGAAGCGACGGACCGTTCCGGAGACGACATCGCCCGCGCGGTCTTTAAACTCTTCGTAAATCATTTCCTTCTCCGCTTGGCGGAGGCGCTGCATCATCGTTTGCTTGGCAGTCTGAACGGCAATACGACCGAAATCTTTAGGCGTGACGTTGAATTCCAGAACTCCACCAACCTCGATCTCGGGATTCTTTTTCTGCGCAATGCTGAAGGGAACTTCGTTAAATTTGTCCGTTTGCTCGCCGTCTGCACACACGTTAAGCGCTGCAAAAATTTTGGTGGTGCCTTTTTTGGTGTCCACTTCAGCCCGCAGAGTCTCAATCGCATCAGCGCCGGGAACCATTTTGCGATAGGCGGAAACAAAAGAAAACTCGAGAGCGGAAACGATCTTGTTACGGTCGATTCCTTTTTCTTTTTCGTAATATTCGATGAGTGCGACGATGTCGTTGGTCATGGCTAGCGGTGGACAGGCAGTTAGTGGAAAAATTGCTTTTTCCTATGGTGATTGAAGGTTCTGTAGACGCAAAAGAGTGGGTATATGACCCACTCTCCATGTCGCAGAGGTTGTTCGTTGCAGGCTTTTAATTCAGTTTCCTAGCCCGTTGCAAGCCGAAAGTCTTAGTGGAAAATGACTCCAAATAGACGGCGGATGCCGATTTCTCGGGCTGTTTTGACTATTTCTCCCCTCTAAAGACCCCTCCAGCGGATGTCTTTGATCCGTGCGGTGGTCTGCCATGTGGCTAGGCCGAAAGGCGCGCATTCCTCGATTCCGCCCTGCCGGAGCGACAGGATTTTACCCGTCGTATCAATATCGATGAGCTTTTCTCCATTGATCCACACCATGATCTTTTCCCCATCCCTGACCAACCGGATCTGATACCAAACGTCGGTCTCGAAGGTCTGAATTTCCTGAGCGTCGTTTTCCGAGGCATCTTTGCCATCGATCGAGGAAATCCCGACCAAGCTCCCGCCCCAACCGCCGACAATCAGGGTCACGCATTCCTCCACGCCACGTGCCGGAAACGTCACCGCACAGAAAAAATCCGTGCCGTTGACCCGTTTCGCCTTCAGTTCCAGCTCGAATGGCGCGGTTGGCACCTCCCCTTTCCAGCGAACATTCGTCAAACTCTCGCCCCAACCGATGCTTAATTCCTCCCCATCATCGACTTGCCCGCCGCTCAACCCCTCCCACTCACCTTTCAGCTCGATCCACGGCGACTCCACCGCACTGACATTCACAGCTATCTTTTTCCCTCCACATCCCACCAAACAAAATCCCCCAAACAACCCCATCCATTTCCGACGCTTCATCCCGCGACTCTACCAAATCATTTCTGAAAGTCTCGCTATTCTTGAGTGATCAGAAGCGGGATCATTCCGATAATCTATTCTTGTTCCTCACCATATAACTTTGCGCGGTGGGGTGCTACTTTTGCCGCTAGTTTGTTAAAGCTTTCGTGAAGAGCTACACGGTTTTCACTGTATCGCTGGCGAAGTATTGGCATGCCATAGTAACGCCTATCACGTTTGGGTGTTCCTTCTGCGTCTTGCACGTAGCGACGGAAAAAAATTTCGGGCGTATCTCCTGAGACAAAAATGTCCAGTTGTTCAATTGGGAGGACTTCCAGTAAAGGCATAATCTCTGGTCGTGCAATCAATACGCCCGCTGCATTGATTGGCAATCCATCAATCTCATCTTCCCAATCTGGCTCATTCTTAAATCCACGAACGGAAAAGACCTTAACTGCTAATTCTGCTGTGGCCGCGTCAAGCGTGCCATTATTCTCGGTAACTACTTTCGCTATTTCTTTGATGATTGGCACACCCGATACCTCTAACCGATGCCGCAAGTCACCCAGCGACGCGTGCAAATCCTCTGCTTCACGGTCACGGGCTAAAAACGTGGCTGTTGGAGGAATAGTCGCAAAAAGATCCTTTCGAGTTCCTGTTTTTGCGGCCTGATTTAATGCGATCTGGCACTCTGTAAGTATCTTATACCAAGCGGACTTTTTTCCTGTTAGGTCGTCCGGAGCAGCCAATAGAACTTGCTTCATGTCATCAGCTACGATCTGAAATGCCTCCATCCTCTCCTTACTCAGGACAATAGTGTCATCTCGATCTGCGTGTGAAAATTCTTCACTTGATGATAAAGATACAGGTTCTGAAGATGCGGTTTGATTTGTTCGATTTGATTTTGTAATCCAATGCCACACTAGTGTTGAGCACGAAATGAGAACGATAACGAAAATAATTTTTTTGTTCATGGTTTTTTTATTTTAACTCAACTTTGATTTTCATTCCACGATAATCGTTGAGGTAACGATACGCCTCCTTGCAGTGATCATAAGTTTGAATACCTATACAACCGCTGGTTCCATTCTTCCAACCATCAGGATGAATTTGAATATATGTGCGTTCCGTCTGGTTAGGTGGAATAACTGACATTTCGAATTTGAACATGACGGTTTGCCCTTCGGCTGTTGTTTTTTTTGGCATGTCGGGCTTACCAATATTGCGATCCACTTCATATTTTTGTTGATATCTATATTTAAGCTTACCCTCATCTTCTTTAAACGCAGTATAATGTGGTGCGTAATCATCTTGTAACCATCGGCAATAGCTTCCTTGTTGTATGATAAGGTTATCTCCAGTGCCTTGTTTTTGATTTTTCTGAGAAGCTTGATCAAAAGAATCACGCTTATAAAGCAACCACCAGCCGGGAGGAGTGTGTCCATAACCGTCTTCAACACTGTAGTGATCGCCACCGGGTAATCCGCTCTTAGCCGTCCATTTTTTAATAGATTTTCCAAGATCGATAGTGGAATCAGTAATCCTTCCTTTTCCATCAAAAAACTCAAGAGTTCCTTCTGCTCCAGGTTTGTTTTTTTCGTGAGCGTAACGAAAAAAGCCTCCACGGAAGACTAGCAAGCTAGGGCCTTTTGTTTCTCCAGCTCCAGTCATTTCGAAAGTTAGTAATGCCCCGCCCATCAATTTGGCGTTGGATTGACTTTTTTCATTACTTCCCACTGCACCGAAGTCATTTGCCCCTTCAATAAACAACGTGAGCGTTCCATCTTTCAGGATCTGCGCCATATAGCCATTTCCTGGGTTGGCCAAATCATCAATTTTGAGATCTGCCTCGGTTAGCTTGGTTCCTTGAGTATCGTAGAAGTTAAGGCGGCTCGCACCTTCGCGCACGACCGCAGAATCGAATGTCTTTTTCTCGCCATTAACCTTCATACCTTCATGTTTGAGTTTCAATCCAATACCTGATGGTTTGACGTTTTTAGGAAAAGTTAGAACAACTTTCACGAAGTCATCATCCTTTTCCTTATCTACAGTGGCTGTGTTTAAGTCACGTTCAGTAGCGCTACCCTCATCGCGGTCGGCATTTTCTAGTAAAACGGTTTCTTTGCCGTAAGTGGCGTCTGGCGAGATGGCACCAGGTTTATTTACGGATCCTCGTCTGTGACCAATGATATCCATTATTTCAAAATTCAAGATAGTCACCTTGACCTGATCTTTCAGCTCGAGTTTTGCTCCGGCATCACCGACTAGGTCTCTATTGTAGACTAAGGTTAAGGTGCCTTCGACTGGATTTTCGCTGAAATCAAAAGGATCCGATCCGACATACAGGATCTTTTCACCATTTTTAAATTCTTTTGCTGACCATTCTTTTGGTAATTCAATCGGCTTACCTCCTTCTTTTGTTTCGTAGATTCTAATCTTGGCCAGTGAAGGATCTGCGCTCAGTGTGTAAGTTCCCTCTTCTGACTGACTACGTTCCCGTGTGATGGTGAGTTTTGCGCGTTTACCTGGAGTAATCTGTTTGCCATCAACTCCTTTGATAGGCGCAATCACAACGCTGCCGGGATTCATCTCATGAGGTGGAGGGACGCTGCTACCGTTAGCGTTTTGATCCTCAGCAAGATCGGGTTCGTCACCATACTTGGCGATTTTTAAATCGATGCCCCCGGAAATAAGGAAAATATTTACTCCGTCGAAGTCGACAGTTCCATTATATTTTTCAGTGAGGTTAGCGGTGTTGCGGTAGCTGAGTTTGAGATTGTAGGTTCGACCACTAGGGATGGGATTGGGGAACTCTTTGTAAGATCGATCCACTCTCCAGAGCGCGATGCCGAGTAATTGGTAGGTTTGTTCAATGAAGGCATGTCCAGTAGTCTCTTTACCGGTGGGCTTTTCTTTGATGGTCAGCGTGGCGTGATCATCAACCTGAATTGCGAAAAATACTTGGCCTGAGATAGCGGTCAAATCTAGATCTGTCTCGTAGGTTTTATCTTCCTTGGTTTCGCTCACGTGGATATATGCGGAATTGGCTGCGCCATCCTTTTCCTGAACGGATATTTTCTTATCAAGTTTGCCAATGGCATCGTCACGATGTTGGCGAACTTTTGCCAACGTCCAGGGCTGAGGTTTTCCGTTGGCGTCAATAATGCCTCTAGCAAAAGGAAATATTTTGGTTTCTGCGACTGCTGAGCAGGTGAATAGGCCAAGAATTAGAAACAAGCGGATGGAGTATGAGGGGGTCATGGATTGATTTTAGGATAAGCTGCGTCTAAGAGCGTGAGATAACGCTGAAATTGGTCCGTGTGATCTTCGGGATATAAGCGCTTGAAAAGTATTTTGATAACCACAAGCCAAGGATCATCTGCTGGCCGACCCAATTCATGCGAATGGGCACTGTAGATGGAATAGCTGAGGAGTCCTACGCGGACTTGCTCGTTATGAATGGTTCCTCGATATGTTTTTTGCTCGTTAGCATCTTCAATTCCCCGAATAGCTTTGGTGCGTAGCATCCATTTGCTGAAATTGACTTTATCTGCGGGATTGTAATGGAAAAATCCAGTGCTAATAAGGCTGGGCGTGATGCCCCAAATGAGTTCGGGATAATCGGCGATAGCGGCCCATCCAATATCCCTTGTGGCGGGTGCGATAAACCTTACTTCGAGATTTTCACGAAAGGGATCTAGAAGGGCATTTGCTCGAAAAACACCGTCAATGACGTTCATACCATCTTGCTTATCTTTCGGAGTTCCGCATGCGTAAATAAAATCAACAACCAGAAGCCCTTCGAGATAATTGGTGACGAATGTTTTCTCATTCACAGGTGTGGCTTTACATTCGCGACTGACCAGCATGAGTTTATCATACTTTTCCGAGATTTCTTTGGCACTGCCTGAGAAACGTTCGCGAGAAATCGGAACTACGATGGAATATTTATCCATAAGGGGCTGAACCCACGTATAACGTTTTACAAAGCGTTCGCGGTGCTCGGTGAGGCCTTTGATGTCACCCAGAACGGATGTTTTTGTGACCTCCAGATACTGAAATTCCGGAGCTATGCCACTGGTATGATAAACAACGATAGCATCCGCAGAAGGCTTTTCAGGAAGACGGTTGAATTGCTCTAGGTAATTCCAAAATTCCACCTGAGCGGGTGATAACTCAGGAGCAGGTGGGGTATTCTGTAAGGGATTTTCATCTCCCATCAGCGCACTGGAATCATCCTTAGATACAGATGTTGGCGTCATACCACCAGAAGTATCATTATGAAGCCAAGTCAAAACTGTTACAGCTACACAGATCGTGCTCACTGACAAGACGAGCCAAAATCTACTGGGGTACTTAGAACGTGGGGGGGACACGCAGCGGACAATCTTCAATTAAAGATGTTAGTCAATTACAAAATATTAATAATTTATTTTTCTATCAGATTCACACAAGTCATTTCCTTCACATTAAAATCAAGGAGCAGGCGGTTCCCAGTTGGGAATCGTGTAGCCCATTTGCTTGAGCTGCTGGCTCGTAAAGGTTTCGATGCTTGTTGGCTTACGAGTTTTTGTACTCATCCCAAAATAGCGATCGTAGGTCTTTTTTTGCTCTGCATTACTCAAATCTAATGAGCCGTATTTTTTATCGACGAGACCACCCTCATCAACATAATAGAAGTGAAGCTCGCCAACTTTTATGACCTCCGCATTTTCAGGCGTATCAGTTTCTACATCTTGAGCTGCCACGATGCCTTGCTTAGATATTTCCTGAATTAGACCGATGTATACGTTTTCAAAAGATACTATGTGAATATCTTGATTTGGAGGAGTAACTCGTTGGTAGCCACCCTTGACCTCCTTATACGCAGACCAGTAATAAGCTTGGTTGCTGCCACTGTGACGATACCATGTTCCGATAAAGATTTCGTCGATTCCGTCCCCATCAACATCAACCTTGACGCGTTGAATGAACTCGAGCGTACCGATAAATTCAGATCGTTCTGGAACCTGCAGACTTAAATAATCTCTGATCGGCTCTTGTATTGGATCTGCACATGCGTTTCCACCAAGTAAGGCTATTGCAATCAGGGCTAGGAGTGATTTTGTTGCTTTCATAGTCTAGTCTAATTCTCTTTCTACTTTGTTAATATATGGCTCGCCGTTGGCAACATTGTGAGGATTCCAGAACCATCGCTTTGTTGCGCCCAAACCGCAAGGCTTGTTTGGATCAAACGGATAACGAGAATCGATAGTCTTATTCCCAGTGCCATTGTATCCGTATATCTGTATGGCATCCAACGATGAGAAAATGTTAGAACCTATAGGAATACTATGTGGTGGGCATTGCCTAAAGGCGGCTTTGTGTTCTTCAGATTTTCTCTGAATGCGAGCGAAGTATCGATCCCCGATCCCGCGTTTCCCTGCGACTATTGCTAGACCCGCTCGTACATTATCCTGCCAATTCCACAGTTGTTTCCTTGGTATGTCTGCCTTGTTGGAAGTAAGGTTTCCGGTGACCTGAAAAAGACCAAAGCCTTTGGGAGGCGCTTCTCCGGGATTATCAACCCACAGAACTTCACCGGCATGATGATTCATTTTTGCAAATCGCCCGCTTCCATTCCAAAACTGATTATAACGACTACCCTTACCGTTGTAGTCCTTGGATTCGTGCTTTGCGATAGCATAAGCGAACCATGCCATAGGCTGCTGAACCGCAGTTGCAGTATCTGTAATATAGGATTTGCACTTAATTGAATCTGGATTCTTTCCTCCTATGTAAAACATTAGCTTTTTTTCAGGCATTAAAGGACTTTCATCTGATTTTAATAATTGAAATGATAGCTCTGCATCGCCTCCAAAAAAGCCTTTCTGTTCAATCTCGCTTATCCACTTAGGGTGATCATAGATCTCAATAACACCATCTAGATTCTCGGTTATCCACTCATTCTTCGAACCTGGGATAAGCACCTTATCTTCATCTAGCTTCCGCCCGTTTGGACGTTTATATTCAACTCCAAGCTTCCATTTAATTTTAAGTGACAATTGTTCAGCCCCTAAAATCCGCATAACGGGCCATGGCATTTCGGGACTCTTTCCATCAGTTGTACCGTGCGGATCGATCCATGCTACAGTTTGAGGACGCTGGTCATTGGCGATTTTTTTCGGTTCAATTTGGACATCATTTCCATCGTCAAGTTTAGCGTTCATGCTATCTAGAAATTCAAATGGTCGTATCGTCACCTTGACCTGATCTTTTAGTTCTAATTTTGCCCCGACATCACCAGATAGATTTCTATTGTAGACTAAGGTTAAGGCACCTTCGACCGGCTCGTCATTAATATCAAACGGATCCGATCCAACATATAGGACTTTATCACCAGTCTTGAATTCCTTGGCCGACCATTCTTTTGGCAATTTAATAGGCTTACCTCCTTCTTTTGTTTCGTATATCTTCATCTTAGCCAGCGCGGGATCTGCACTGAGTGTATAAGTTCCGTCTTCTGATTGACTCTGTTCCTGTGTAATTGTGAGTTTGGCGCGTTTACCGTGAGTGATCAGTTCGCCATTGGCTGGTTTGATCGGCGCAAACACCACGCTGCCGGGGTTCATCTCGTGGGGTGGAGGGGTGCTGCTACCGCCGGCGTTTTGATCCTCCGCAAGATCGGATTCGTCACCGTACTTAGCGATTTTCAAATCGATACCCCCTGAAATAAGAAAAACATTCACGCCGTCGTAGTCGATAGTGCCATTGTATTTTTTGGTGAGGTTTGCGGTGTTGCGGTAGTTGAGTTTGAGATTGTAGGTTCGACCACCAAGGATGGGATTAGGGAACTCTTTGTAGGATCGATCAACTCTCCAGAGTGCGGTGCCGAGTAATTGGTAGGTTTGTTCGATGAATGCATGTCCAGTCGCCTCTTTACCGGTAGGCTTTTCTTTAATGGTCAGCGTAGCCTGATCATCAGCCTGAATTACAAAGAAGACTTGTCCCGTGATGTCGGTCAAATCCAGATCTGTCTCGTAGTTTTTTTCTTCTTCGATTTTACTTACGTGGATAAAATTAGGATTCGCAGCGCTGTCCTTTTCCATAGTGGACGTCTTCCCAGTGAGGTCTCCAATGACGTCGTCACGATTCAGGCGAACTTGTTCTAGCGTCCAAGGCTGGGGTTTTCCGATGTTGTCCATCAATCCTTCAACAAAGGGAAAATTTTCGGTTTCTGCGATTGCCGTGCAAGTGACTAGACCGAGAGCGAGTATTAAGCGAATCGTATATGGGGGGATCATGGATTAATTTTAGGGTAAGCTGCATTTAAAAGTGTGAGATATCGCTGATATTGATCGCCATGATCTTTGAGATACAGGCGTTTGAAAAGTATCTCGATTACCACGAGCCAGGGATCATCTGCTGGCCTTCCCAATTCATGCGAATGAGCACTGTAGATAGAATAACTGATGAGGCCTATGCGGACTTGCTCGTTATGAATGATTCCTCGTTGTGTGTCCTGTATATCAGCATGTTGCATTCCCCGTATGGCTTTGGTGCGAAGAATCCATTTCTTGATATTGATATTGTCTGCGGGATTATAATGAAAAAATCCAGTGCTGATAAAACCGAGGGTGTTACCCCAAATGAGTTCCGGATAATCGGCAATTGCTGCCCAACCTATATCCCTACTGGCTGGTGCGATGAAGCTTACTTCGAGGTCTTTTCTAAAGGGGTCTAGGAGGAGATTCGCTCGGTAAACACCATCAATAACCTTCATCCCATCTTCTTTATCTTTCGGCGTCCCGCATGCGTAGATGAAATCAACAACAAGCAGCCCTTCGAGATAGTTGGTGACGAAAGTTTTCTCATTCTCTGGTGTGGCTTTGCATTTGCGGCTAACCAGCATGAGCTTATCATACTTTTTCCCGATTTCCTCGGCTGTTCCTGAAAAGCGTTCGCCGGAGATGGGAATTTCGATTTCATATTTATCAAGCAGCGGTTGCACCCATGGGTAGCGCTTTGGGAAAAGCTCGCGGTGGGCGGTGAGACCTTGAATGTCACCCAGAACGGAATTCTTTGAGGTAGTCAGGTAGCGAAACTCAGGTGCAATACCCTTGGTATTGTATACCGCAATCATTTCCTCGGTGGGATTTTCCGGAAGACGATTGAACTGCTCCAAGTAATCCCAAAATTCCACCTGAGCGGGTGATAACTTAGGGGCCAATGAAGTAACCTGTGGGGGATTTTCAACTCCCGTCGATACAGCGGGAGTATTATTAAGCGCAGGTGCTAGTATGATCTTATCAGTAGGATCCTTAAGCAGCCAACCCGAAACGATTACAACTACACAGATCGTGCTCAATGACAAGACGAGCCAAAATCTACTGGGGTATTTAAAACGTGGGGGGAACACGCAGCGGAAAATTTACAATTGAAGCTGTTAGTCAAGAATAAATTATCAAATCATTGAAAGAAAATATTCCATAACGCTCTCACACTCTACTTCATGCGCTTCTCCGCATTCGCCTCACTCCATCATTTCTCCATTTACTAAACTTTTCCTGTACTGCTTCATAAGTATTTTCCACAAACTTGAGCAACGCATGCTCTTCCTTGAAGTTTAAAGTTTAAAATTTCGAGTTTTCACTTAGCGTCCGCGCATGCTCTCCATTGAAAGACTCACTGGCTTCGCCGACGAAGCCTCCCGCGATATCGATAAACAAATCGCAGCCACCCAAGAACTCGGTTGGTCAGCGATCTCCACTCGCATGGTTGGCAACACCAATATCCACGATATGCCGGAAGACGATTTCCAGAAAGCAGCGGACAAGCTCGATGCTGCAGGAATCAGCGTCCCGGAATTCGGCTCCGCGATCGGCAACTGGGGCAAAAAAATCAGCTCGGACTTTTCCATCAGCCTCGCAGAAATCGAGCGCGCGATTCCCCGCATGAAGCGCCTCAACACCCCGATGATTCGCATCATGTCCTACGCGCAGGAACCATGGGGCACCGATCAAAACGAAGCCGAGCGCTTCCGCCGCTTGCGCGAAATCGTCAAACGTTTCGCCGACGCAGGACTCACCGCCATCCACGAAAACTGCATGAACTGGGGCGGATTTTCTGCGGAGCATTCGCTGCGTCTCGTCGAAGAAGTTCCCGGCTTGAAGCTCGTTTTCGATACAGGAAATCCTGTTTTCCAACTTGATCGCTCCAAGCCAGAACCTTTCCCATGGCAAGACCCTATGGAATTTTGGCTCAAAGTGAAAGAGCACGTCGCCCACATCCACATCAAGGACTGCATCAACCCGATCTCCGACGACGTCGAGCCAGAATACACCATGCCCGGACTCGGCCAAGCGAAGCTGCGTGAAATTCTAACAGATGCTCACAAATCCAACTACAAGGGCTGGATCGCCATCGAACCCCACGTCGCTACCGTCTTCCACGCCCCCGATCCATCCGCCGTCGATTGGACCCAGTGCTACAACTCCTACGTCGAATACGGCCGCCAATTTGTGCGGTTGATTGCCACCCTATAGGAGAGCCGCGTCTCCGACCGGCTTAATTTAAAGGTAGGGACGACGCGCCGTCGTCGTCCGTGACTAAAACCTAAATGTTTTATACTTCTAACGGTATCGATACTTATCTAACAGCTAGTCTTCTGATCCCATATTGAAAAGAATCACGGTCGACTGAGGCCAGTCGACCCTACCCTTTTGGGTTACATCACCACCTGATTGATTACCTCAGAGGAAACATCAGCTCCCGGCCAGACCACGCTGTTGATGACTCGCGCGCCGCTACGGATATGCGCACCTTTTCCGATGACGCTGTTTTCAATGACCGCTCCATCTTCAATGATCGCTTCGGGATGAATCGGAGCCTGCAGGGCGAGCTTTTGATGCGCGGCGAGATAAGATTCCACATCACCGAGATCCATCCAATCACCTTCATCCATTACCACCGCGCCAATCCCGTCTTCGCGCACGAGTTCTTGGAAGGCCGGAATCACTGCGATGATTTCTCCTGCGGGAATCCGTTTGAGAAAGGCTTTTTTCACGCAGTAAATTCCCGTGAAAACATGCGTCCCCGGCAAACCGCGAACCTCACTCCGCACATCTTCCACTCGGTTATTTTCCCCAAAAGAGATCCGCTTCTCGCCTCCACTCGAACGCAGCGCCAGTGTCACTTCATCGCCACTGGATTCGTGTGCATCGACCAATTGCTTCAAATCCATCGAAGAAAAAATATCTCCGTTATGAATCAACAAACTTCCTTCTTCTATCCAGCTCTCGATATTTTTTAAGCCGCCGCCGGTTTCTAACAGAATCGGTTCGTGGAAAAATGTCACGTCTCTGCCCGCGCTAAATCCCACCCATTTTTCCGGCAAGTGATGAGTGTTGATCGCAAACCTTTTGCACCCCACCGCCTCGCAAGCCTCCACCGCCCACGTCGCGAGCGGTTTGTGAAACAGCGGCACCAGCGGCTTCGGAAACGCATCGGTCAGAGGCCTCAACCTCGTGCCTAGTCCCGCGCCCAGAATAAATGCCTGCGTAATCATCTGCTGCTTTCTAAACTCCAAATCCCAAAGTTCCAAACCTCAAACGAGGCGATGTCATTTTTCTAAAAGAATGAGAGGAAATATTCATTTTTGCAGATATGTATTAAACTTCGCACCGCTATATCGGTGTTTCACAATCAACCCCACAACTTATGAAACCATTTATCACTGCCGCCATCGTCGGAGTTATCACCATCACGTCGTTATTTGCCTCAGAAGTTGGTAAAGCCGCACCTGTCTTTACAGTAAAAACCGCCAAAGGCACCGAAGTCAGCCTAGCCGACTACAAAGACAAAGTCGTCGTCTTGGAATGGCTTAATTTCGAATGCCCCTTCGTTAAAAAGCATTACTCCTCTAAAAACATGCAGAATCTCCAAGCCGCCTACGCTGAAAAAGGCGTGGTCTGGCTATCCGTAAATTCTTCAGCCGAGGGCAAACAAGGTTACCTTGAGGCAGCCAAACTCCTCGAAAAAGCCACCTCCGAAGGCAGCAAATCCACCGAAATCTTGGTCGATACCGACGGCAAAATCGGCAAAGCCTACGATGCGAAAGTCACCCCGCACATGATGATCATCGGCAAAGACGGCAAAATCGCCTACTCCGGCGCGATCGATTCTTCTCCATCAGTCAAAGCCGATGATGTCGCTACTGCCGAGAAAACTTTCGCTAACGCGCTCGATGCCGTGCTTGCTGGCAAAGAAGTCACTAACGCCACCAACAAGCCTTACGGTTGCGGCGTTAAATACTAATTTCTCGTCTGCGATCCGCCCTCTCAAAACCGCCGCCCACAAAGCGGCGGTTTTTTATTACCTAGACTGAGGACCGCGTGACTCCAGTCGCGCTGCATGCAGGTATTTCATCACCGCAGCTTCATCGTTTTTGGAAATCCCCGCATTCCACGCCATTCCCGGAACCACCACGTGCCAGTCTTCATCCGAAACTTTCGAAGGCAACATCGGCTCATGGCAGCGCCCGCATTGAGACACATAAACCGCGTGGCCGCGTTGCAAAGTTTGCAAAGAATGACCACTTCCCGCCGCCATCGCCGTATCAGGGACAGGGATCTGGGTTTTAGCAACACATCCAGCGACCACACAAACCCCGATTATCAATAAAACCCATTTCATAAAGTCATTCAAGCAAAGCAAACCCCCAGCGACAATCTCAATCCTCGCAAGGAACGTTTTTGACAAATTCCCCACAATCCCCAACCCTCCCCGCACAGAATCTTTTTTAGAAAACACCAACCATGAGCTACATCCGCACATTCACCACAGGCTCCGGCAAAGAAGGCAAACTTCACTCGCTTCCGGCCCTCGCCGAAAAGGGTTTCCCTAACCTCTCCAAACTTCCCGTCTCGATCCGCATCGTACTCGAATCTTTGCTCCGCAATAACGACGGACTCAAAGTTTCCGATAAAGACATTCAGAACCTCGCAAACTACAACGCGAAGTCTCCCGGCGATTATGAAATCCCCTTCGTCGTCGCAAGAATCGTGCTCCAAGATTTCACTGGCGTGCCGCTTCTCGTCGATCTCGCAGCGATGCGCTCCGCTGTTCACTCCATGGGCAAGGACGCAAAAATGATCGAGCCACTCGTGCCCGTCGATCTCGTCGTCGATCACTCGGTGCAGGTCGATTACGCTGGAACAGCTTTCTCTTTGGAAAAAAACCTAGACCTCGAATTCCACCGCAACCGCGAGCGTTACGAGTTCCTCAAATGGGGCGAACAAGCTTTCGATACTTTCAAAGTCGTACCTCCGGGCATTGGTATCGTTCACCAGGTCAACCTCGAATACCTCGCGAAATGCGTGCTTGAAAAAGACGGCGTGTTTTTTCCAGACACCCTCGTCGGAACCGACTCGCACACCACCATGATTAACGGCCTCGGCGTCGTCGGCTGGGGCGTAGGCGGCATCGAAGCCGAAGCCGGTATGCTCGGCCAGCCAGTCACTTTCCTCGTTCCCGAAGTTGTCGGCGTTTATCTAACAGGCAAACTCGCCACCGGTGTCACCGCGACCGACCTTGTCCTGCGTGTTACTGAAATGCTTCGCCAAACCAAAGTTGTCGGAAAATTCGTCGAGTTTTACGGCCCTGGAGCAAAAGCTCTCTCACTCCCCGACCGCGCCACCATCGCCAACATGGCTCCCGAATACGGCGCAACCATGGGCTTCTTCGGCATCGATGAAATCACCACCGGATACCTCGAAAGCACCGGTCGCCCACCCGAGCTCTGCAAAACGGTCGAAAACTACTACAAGGCTCAAGACCTCTGGGGCATCCCAACCGATCGCGACGCATTGCAATTTTCCCAAGTCGTCGATCTCGATATTTCCACCGTCAAACCGAGTGTCGCAGGACCGAAACGCCCGCAAGATCGCATTGAGATCGATTCCCTTAAATCCAAATGGGCATCCCTTCTCACCGGCCCGGCACCAGACGGATATAACAAGCAGCCTGTCATCAATACGGAAACGCCAGAAGGACTCCCCGATACTCTCGATAGCGTGCCTGACACCGTACTAGGCATCGCGTCAGGTTTTGGTGCTTCGGTCGGTGTCGTCACTGATTCCAGTGAAGAACCAGCTTATCCGATCTGGGAAGTCACGGTTGATTCCAAAGAAGGCATCAAAGACACCATCACCCACGGCTCCGTGCTGATCGCGGCCATCACTTCTTGCACCAACACCTCGAACCCAAGCGTCATGCTCGCTGCTGGTTTGCTCGCGAAAAAAGCCAACGCGAAAGGTCTAACAGTCAAACCTTCTGTCAAAACCTCGCTCGGACCCGGCTCGCGCGTTGTCACCGATTACCTCAACAAAACCGGCCTTCAAGCCGAGCTCGATGAACTCGGCTTCCAAACCGTCGGCTACGGTTGCACCACCTGTATCGGAAACTCCGGACCGCTCGATCCAGGCATCGAAGACATCGTGAAATCCGAGGACATCGTCGCCGCATCCGTCCTTTCCGGAAACCGTAACTTCGAGGCCCGCGTCCATCAATCGATCAAGGCCAACTTCCTCATGTCGCCACCACTCGTCGTCGCCTTCGCGATCGCGGGCACGGTCGATATCGACATGGAAACCGAACCCCTCGGCTACGGTTCCGACGGCCAACCTGTTTTCCTCAAAGACATCTGGCCAACCTCCGCCGAGATCGAAGAAGCCATGGTCTCCTCCCTCCGCCCGGACATTTTCCAAAAACTCTACACTGGCTTCGCCAACCAAAACCCAAAGTGGAACAACATCAAATCCTCCACTGGAAACGTCTATGAATGGGATCGCGAATCCACCTACATTCAAGAACCACCGTTCTTCGACGGCTTCACCCCGAACCCACGCGACATCCTCGAAATCAAAGGCGCACGCCCACTCGGTATCTTTGGCGACTCCGTCACCACCGACCACATCTCCCCTGCGGGCGCGATCAAGAAAGACAGCCCAGCCGGACGCTTCCTAACAGAAAAAGGTGTTGAGTTTGCCGACTTCAACTCCTACGGCTCACGCCGTGGTAACGACCGCATCATGACCCGCGGCACGTTCGCAAACGTCCGCATCAAAAACCTCATGGTTCCCGGCATCGAAGGCGGAGTCACCAAGATCAATGGCGAAACCCAAGCCATCTACGACGCCGCTGCCGTCTATCAGAAATCAAACATCCCAACCATCGTCATCGGCGCCGAAGACTACGGCATGGGCTCATCCCGCGACTGGGCAGCCAAAGGCACCAACCTGTTAGGCGTCAAAGCTGTCGTCACCAAATCCTTCGAGCGCATCCACCGCTCCAACCTCGTCGGCATGGGCGTCCTGCCTTGTAACTTCGTCAACAAAGACGACTACGAAAAAGTCAAAGACCTAGCCGATGCCACCTTCGACATCCTCGGCATCGACAACAATCTCAAACCCATGCAACAAGCCACCCTCCGCGTCCACAAAGCGGACGGCTCCACCTTCGACATACCAGTTGTCGTCCGCATCGATACGCCCGTGGAAAAAGACTACTACCGCGCAGGAGGAATTCTGCCGTATGTGTTGGCTCAGATTTTGGCCTAGGAGTGCGGAGGCTTGCCTCCGCCAAAAGAGCGGAGCTTGCTTCGCGTGGAAATATCTAGCGGCGGTCTGAAAATCCTACCCACGACGGAGCAAGCTCCGCCTATCACAAGGCGGGAGCAAGCTTCCGCACTCCAGTCTTTCGCTCGTCATCGTCTGAATGCAATCCCCCCACTCACCTCACCGTCGGGATCAGCACGAACAGGCCGTGGGATGCTTTATAGGCGTCTGACATTTTCATGCGCTTGGCTTCGTGCTTAGCGCCCCATGAATCTGTGAAGATGATCTCTTGGGTTTTTTCGTTGTACCCGATGATCATACGCATGTGTCCACCGGCAGTTTGAGGACTGAGTTGCGGAATTTCAGGATAGCGCCCCAACTCTAAGGACCACAGCAAGGGCAATCCTTTATCTACGTTGCTGTTGATTGCTTTGAGAAATTTTCGTTCATCGACAGGTTTACCTACGTAATATTCGCCTTTCTCTTCTTTCACTTCGGTCAATGGCTGACCCATGCCGATGATGTCGAGGCGGGTTTTGAAACGGTAATCGATCTTATCAAGCTCCTTCGCCATGGTGAGAGTGCTGGTGCCTCTTTGCGGATCAGCATCAGAGATTTGCGCGATCTGGTGCATGTCTGCGCCGATGCCGTAATACTCAAAAACCCGCTGCACCGTGGCGACCACGCAGTAACCTTTATCGCCCTGATCAACCATGGGCATGTTAGAAATCAATATATCGCCGTTGTCTTCTTTTTTAATATTTTTCGGGAGGTCACCGAGTTTGGCGGCAGCTCCGCCACGAGTATGCAACAAAGAGGCAGCCAATGAACCTTTCGCGTTTGGCCTTGCCATGCGGAGCCTTAAAAATTCGCGATCGCCAGTTCCCAGTGCGCCTTCGTTGCACTCTAACAATGCAACGCCTGTTGCTTGTGAATACCAGGAATAACCTTCAGTCAAAAGGCCGTTTTTCGCATCCGCTTTACGTTGCTGAGGTCTCGCGACGAGAATTTCACCCATCACTTTTCCAGCAGTTTTGAAACGTTCTGAAAATTGTTCGGTGGTGATGGCGCCACTATCCGCACGGTTATAGATGGAGGCAGAAACAAGATTCAGTTGGCCGTCAACGAAATCAACAATCACTTCCTGCACGGGGACTTGCCCATCAAATGCCGTTAGATTCATTTCCACATTTCCATAAAGCTTGCGGCTCATTTTTGCCCGTGTGCGATCTTGAGTCAGCCAGACGTATTGTTTGTTGCCATTCGATGTGAAGGACTTCTCAAACTCATCCACTGTCATTTTCCAGTTCTCAGGAGCTTTGATCAAGGAATCGATGGGGCATGGAATCGAGGCCGCATGGACGTGTAGGACAGAAAACAAAAATAAAGACGCAATGACTGGGATAAGGCTTTTTTGTAACATCAATGAGCAAATTAATTACAAAGTAAAATTTACGCAAGAACTCCGTCAGATTATTAGAAATCGCGTCGACCTTGAAGCGCCCGTATCAACGTAAGCTCATCTGCATGCTCCAAGCCACCACCTGCCGGCAAGCCTTGAGCGATGCGGGTGACTTTGGCTGATTTTCCACGCAGCATATCTGCCAGATAATTTGAGGTCGCCTCGCCTTCCACATCGGCACCCAAAGCGAGGATGATCTCCATGTTTCCGTCCTTGGAATCCACGCGCTTCAAGAGCTGTGGGATATTCAAGTCCTCGGGAGAAACCCGATCGAGCGGGGATAACTTTCCACCCAAACAATGATACTTACCCTTGAAAACCCCAGCGCGCTCAAGCGGCAAAACATCAGTCGCTTGTTCAACCACACATAGAAGCGTCTCATCACGCTTCTCATCAGCACAGATATCGCAAATTTCACGGGTCGCAAAAAATCCACAAACAGGACAAGGAATAATCGTCTCATGCGCGTGAACGATGGCTTCAGATAAATTGATAGGATCGGCTTTTTTATTTTGAAGCAACCAGACCGCCATACGCTCCGCGCTGCGCGGACCGACTCCGGGAAGCCGCTTCAGTTCCGCGACCAAATTTCTAACAGGCTCAGGAAAATCAGCGCGTGACATCGTTTTGTGTTGTGTTGTTTTCCATTAAGTCAGCTGGCATTTTGTGATTCATGGTGTAGACCATCGAACAGCAACCCGACCACAGCAGCCCCACCAAAGTCACTCCGATCTCTGGCTTGTGTGAAGCCAGTAATAATACCGGCACCCAGAACGAAGTGATGATCAGGGCAAGCACCCAGATAACTATCCTGCGCCAACTTCCAGATATATTTAACATGACGATCGCCAAACTCAGTGTCAGCAGTGCCGTTACCGTCCAGTTTAGATACGGACTAAGAGAATGCACCGGAGCGGAAATTCCAGGCTTTTGTATCACCGTAGCGATCCACGCATTCAAGCGATCAATGATCCCGAGAAATTCCAAACCAGCGGCAAGACCGACAGCCATCAGCGTGATCGCAATCGTCGCGAACCCAACATGTGCCGGATGTTTGTGTTCAGCTTGATCCATTACCCAAGAATTTTAGCTAACTGCTCTGTATGACTGAGTGGCGAGACCTTTTCTAATACTGCTTCGATTTTACCATCAACACCGATCACAAACGTGCTGCGTTCGATCCCCATGAATTTTTTTCCCATCATCGATTTCTGTACCCACACACCGTAGGCGGTAACGATTTTTTTATCCTCATCTGCAATGAGAGGATAGGGCAAATTTCTCTTAGCGATAAACTTTCGATGGCTCGCCACGCTGTCCGCGCTGACGCCAAAAATTCTCGCCTTACCAAGAATCTCACCCCAGTGCTCGCGCAGTGAACAGGCCTGAATAGTGCAACCGGGAGTGTTGTCTTTAGGGTAAAAAACCAGCACTACCCGCTCTCCGCGCAGATCCGAGAGCGACACTTGGGTCTCGCCCTCTCCATCCACAACCGTCGCGTGGAACTCCGGTGCTGTATCGCCAACCTTTGGTTTCATGGGCGGGAGCTTCGCCCTCTCTTCGCCGCAAATCAACTCCTGCTTTGCCATTTCCTCATTACGACCCGTCAACAGGGCATTTTATCATTACCCAAAATCCATGATTGTCTCCATCTTCCAACTCGCTAGTCTACCTCCATATATCCATTTCAGCTATTGATCTTCCGTATCTCCATCCTACTGCTCTCTGCTGGTTCTTTGCTTGCCCAAGATCCCATTAAAGAAGCTGTGAAAAACCCTATGGCGCTCCTGCCAAATGGCAGCGTATTGCATGGAGTTCATCTTCCCCGCTATGACAAAAACCGAAATTTGGTAGGTGACCTCAAAGCCGGAATAATCACCCTGATCGACGATAAGGAAATCCAAGGAGAAGATGTTCTGATTAAATTTTACAAACCCGACCGCTCCCTACGTGGAAAAGTGAAGCTCCAAAAAGCCATCTTTAACCAATCTACTTCTCGACTCCGCGCGGATGAACCCGTTGAAATCACCACTGATAACCTTGTCGCAAAAGGCAGAGGCTTGATTTACTCTTTTCAAAACGGCCAAGGCTTTCTCATTGGCCCTTCCACTACTTGGCTTTCCTATCCTGAACCTTCTACCTCGATGCGCCCTACCAACAATCAAACCGCCGCTCTCGTTGCCTTGTGTCTTGCTCCTTCACTCACCATCGCCGCGCCGCCCGCAAACGTATCTGATTCCGAACTTTCCGAAATCAAGCGCGCTGCCCAAACCGTCAAACCAAAACTCGACGCCAAAGCCGAAGCAACCGATGCCTCGCTCAAGGCCGATCTAACCGCAGCAAAAAATGCATCAGATAGCGCTCACAGCTTTGTTCAAGCCTCAGACCTTAAAAAGATTTCCACAGAACCCACTGCTGAAGGCGCGCCGCTCGAAGTCGTGTCAGGACCGAACGACACCGTCATCAAATGTGACGGCGGCATGTATTTTGACGCCGAAGTAGGCGTCCTTGTTTATCTAAAAAACGTAACCGTCACCGATCCTCGCTTCACTCTCACCGGAGCGGATGAACTCAAAGTTTTCTTTGCAAAAAAAGATCCTAAAAAACCGGAGGTATCCGATAAAAAGGGCGTAGAAAAAAAAGAACCTGCTCCAGTAGATCCCAACAAAACCGAGCAAGAGAAAAAGCAAACTACCAAAAAACCGGATGCCATCGGACCAACTGCGAATTTTGGTGACGTGCAGAAGCTCATCGCAACTGGGACCGTTCGCCTCGTTCAAAAAGGTGTCGCAGGTAAAGATGCTGTCGAAGCGAGCGGTGGGCTTCTTACTTACGATGTTCCAAAAGGAGAAATCATCATCAGCCAACGCTACCCATGGGTCAAACAAGGTAGTTTTTACGCCAGAGCCAAACAACCCAATCTCACTCTCCGCCTGCTCAACAGCGGCTCCTTTTCCACTCAAGGAGAATGGGAAATGGGCGGCAATAACCTGAAATTCGACGGTCGCTAACTCTGACGAATCAGGTTTCATTTCCACTTATCAGTTACATCCACATGACCCACGATCCCGGCTCTACCTGCACACAAATTGATACAGCGGTTCTTGCTGCCGTAGGATTGAAGAAATCTTATGGTGGCCGCGTGGTGGTCAACGATGTTTCCATCACTGTCCAGCCTAAGGAAATCGTCGGGCTACTCGGCCCGAACGGTGCAGGAAAAACCACCTCGTTCTACATGATCGCCGGCCTGATCCCTGCAGAGCACGGAAGCATTCACCTGCTCGGCGAAAATATTTCTAACCTCCCGATGCATCAACGCGCGCGCCGCGGCCTCGGATACTTACCTCAGGAAGAATCTGTTTTTCGCAAACTCTCCGTTCTAGATAATCTACTCGCCATTCTGGAAACCCGACCCGGGCTTTCCCGCAGCGACCAAAAAGATCGCGCTCATCAACTGCTCGAACGTTTCAACATCAGCAAGTTGTCAAAATCCCTAGCTATCACGCTTTCCGGCGGTGAAAAACGCCGGCTCTCCATCGCCCGCTCGCTTTGCTCCGATCCCAAAGTCCTGATGCTTGACGAACCTTTCGCCGGCATCGATCCCATCGCCGTTGAGGATATCCAACGCATCGTCCGTGAGCTCAGAGAAAAAGATAACCTCGCCATCCTTATCACGGATCACTCGGTTCGTGAAACCCTATCCATCACCGACCGCGCCTTCCTGATTCACGACGGACGCGTCATCCTCGAAGGTGCGTCCGACGAATTGGTCGATGATCCGATCGCACGGAAATACTATCTCGGCGAGGATTTTAAAATGTAACAAATCCGTTTCAACTATCTAACATGAAATCTGTTCTCTGTCTAATTTGCGTTCTGCCGCTTCTCGTTCAATGCAGCCACCCAACCACCAACAGCCATCATCGCGACGCGCCATTTAATCACTTCACGGGCGGAAAAGGCTTCGGTGGAACTAGCGTTTCTCAATCACCCACCGTCCTCAATGTCTCCGGCTGGGATCCCAAAGAAGCACAACGCAGTGGCAGCCGTTTCTCGGAACACAACGTTTCCGCTCTCCGAAAAAATGGCGGATTAGCACTCATCGCCCGCTCTGCAAAAGGTCCACTGCTCGATGAAAAATTTGGTGATTTCCTTAAAGCAGCCGACCGCGAAAGCATGATGCTCGGTGCCTACCACTTCGTCACGATGGATCAACCTGCTGCACTCCAAGCAGATCGTTTCGTGAACCGCGTTCAAGCCATTGCCCGCGCCCGCGGACTCTCAGGTAAGCAAATTCTCTTGGTTGGTGATTTCGATACAAAATCCACTCCAGATCGCTTAGTGGATTTCATCCAACGCGTCCACCAACGCACCGGTATCTATCCGGTCACCTATTTAGAAAACAGCGATGGTTTACGCGCCCGCCTGAGCCGCGCAACTCCCGCCCAGAAAAGCGTCATACGCAGAACCCCTTACTGGCTGGCATTATACAGTCCAGGCGGCACTGAACGCGTCATGGCTGGCGGTGCATTGACACCCGATTTACTCAAAGACCAATACGGAATCTGGAACACTTGGTCGATGTGGCAATACGGCGGAGTCGTTTGGCAAAATGGAGCCTCCCAAGCCAAGCATTACAACACTCCCGCATGGAAAAGCCCTCGCTTTTTCGGCGATCTCGCCCACCCCATGGAACGTAACGTTTTCAAAGGCAGCGCAGACAGCCTTCGCGCTTTCTGGGCACGCCACAGCATCACAATTTAAGCTTGGGCACCTCTCTTGATTCCACTCATTTTTCACAATGCTAGCTTTCTCCACCTGTTGGAATAACTCTCGCCATATAGATGGCGAGAGTATGATCGATGAAATCATTGAACTCGGATTTTCTAACATCGAGCTCTCCCATGGCATGACAATTGCCAAACTCCCCGGAATCCAAAATGCCTACCGCGCAGGAAAATTTACCTGCTCTGGCGTGCATAATTTTTTTCCCTCACCTGTCGAAGTCATGATCGATGCGCCAGACGCTTACGAATACACCTCGCACCGTCCCTTTGAACGAAAAAGAGCCATGGATATGACTCTTAAAACTCTCGAACTCGCTGCCGAGTTCAATGCTGGTTATTTGGTGCTTCATATGGGATCGACTCCTCTGAATCCGAAAAAATTCACCGCCCCACTCACCAAACTCGTCACTGAAGGTCGGCAACACAAACCCGACTTCATCAAACAAAAAATCAATTTTATCAAGAAGCGTGAAAAGCTCTCAGCGCTCTACTACCAACGCGCCATCGAAGCCCTCGAGCAACTCGCCCCAAAAGCTGCAGAATACCAGATCAAGCTAGCAGTTGAATCGCGCTCGCGGTTTGAAGATATGCCCAACGAACGTGAAATGTTGAAACTGCAGTATCATTTCAAAGACAATCCGTGGATCGGCTACTGGCACGATTTTGGACATGTGCAACTCAAACACAATCTTGGTCTTCTCGATCATCAAGAATGGCTGAAATCCATCTCGCCTTATCTCATCGGTGGACATGTCCATGATGTTGAGTGGCCCGCACGCGATCACCGCACGCCTTTCACAGGAACACTTAACTACCCATCCATTCTTTCTCATTTCCCCGCTGATTGCCCTCTCATCTGGGAACTCAGCCCAAGCCGTAAATCCAGTGAAATCGAATCTTCACTAATCACTTGGAAACAAAGATTTCCTGAGAGAACATAGAACGTTTTCCTAAAAGCTAGGGTAAGGAAAACGTTCCGTTTGCTTTTACTTCTGCTGACGACGTTGATTATCCTCTTGCTGCTGACGCGCGCGCTCCTGCTGTTCCTGCTGCGCACGCTGTTTTTCCTGCTGCTCCTGCTGGGCGCGTTGCCTCTCTTGCTGTTCTTGCTGGGCGCGCTGTCTTTCCTGCTGCTCCTGCATCCGGCTTTGCGCTTCCGCTTGCTGCTGACGCGCACGCTCTTGTTGTTCCTGCTGCTCCTGCTGGGCGCGTTGTCTTTCCTGCTGCTCTTGCTGTGCACGTTGTTTTTCTTGCTGCTCCTGCATCCGGCTCTGCGCTTCCGCTTGCTGCTGACGAGCACGCTCTTGTTGTTCTTGCTGGGCACGCATTTTTTCTTGCTGCTCTTGCTGCTCACGTTGTTTTGCCTGCTGCTCCTGCATCCTACGTTGCGCTTCCTCTTGCTGCTGACGAGCGCGCTCTTGCTGCTCTTGCTGGGCACGCATTTTTTCTTGCTGCTTTTGCTGTTCCTCTAAGCGGCCTTGCGTATCCTCTTGCTGCTTACGAGCTAGCTCTTGTTTCGCTTGTTGTTCGCGCAATTGATTCTGTTGCTCACGCGCCTGCTCCCTCTGCTCTTGCTGGGCACGCAACCTCTCCTGTTGCTCCTTGTTAGCGAGTTCCTGCTTCTCTTGTTGTTCGCGCAATTTGTCTCCCTGCTCTTTCTGTTCTCGGACACGCTCTGTTTGATCTAACTGCTTATTCAGCTTTTCCTGCTTCTCTTGCAGTTGACGCTGAGCTTGCTCAAGTTGCTCTTGTTTTTGCTGAACCTTACGATTTTCTAACTCTTGCTGACGTGCAATTTCCCGCTGTTGCTCTTGTTGTAGAAGCAACTCTCTTGCCGCCTTCTTATCTATTTCACTCTGTAGTTCCGCATCCTTATTCAAAGGTAATTGAGGCCGTTTGGAGGTCTCATCTATATGTGGACGGTCAGATCTTACTGGAGGCTCAACCAAACGATTAGGAACCAGATTATCATCGGTAACCGGAGGCACTGGGACAACCCCACGCGGCAATTTGCTCTGCTTTGACTTTTCTTGATGATTTTCATCCAGTTTATTGTCAGGCACTTTAGGAATCGTTGGCGTCTTTGTATCCGGAGCTACAGGCATCTCTGGATCAAGGGTTTGTGGTCTCTTCTTATCCGGAGCTACGGGTTTCTCGGGGTCAGAGGTTGTTGGTGTCTCTGGAATTAGCCTTTTAGAATCTCTTGTGTGAGGCCTTTTAGTCTTATCACTCGGCAGATCCGTAGTATCGGTCACAACAGGCGAATTAGGACGCTCAACCTTTTTGTTTGTTTCCGAACGTGGCTCGCGAGCATTACGACTAAGAGCTTCACTTTTAGCAACCTCCTCACGGTTTTTTCCGAGACGGATTTTACGATCATTTTCAAATGCATCGCGCCCACCTGTATTGGCTACCCAACGCTCCGCCTTTTCATCTTCCTCATGCTTACGCTCACGATATTGCTTGCGAACATCTTCAGGCAATTCTTCTGATCGATTCACCACAACCTCACCAAGATCGCGACTTATCCGTGATGGGCGAAGTGCACGGTTCCAATCCGCATCCATACGAGGTGCGACAACTTGCAGCTCGTTGCCGCTAAACTGGGAATTCAACCGACGTCCGCCTCGCCCGAAGTCAGGACAAGGATCGAAACGCAGCTGATGAATGGGAAATCTTCTACCAATTCGATCACATACATTCCGATAACGAGGTCCACCGCAATAAACACGTCTGTCTTGAATGACATAGTGAGTAACGGTAGTGGTAGTTTGATAAATAACGATGTTTTGCGAATATGGCAAACAGTGCCCATAAATGTCATTTCCGAAATTATTGTAGGAAATAAATGAAAACCACCCGCTATCTATTCCATATCTAACATCTACAGATGAGTCCCATGAGTTGGAGCTCCACGCGAGAGTTTCCGGTGGGAGCGGAGCCCATCCGATATGACCTGTGCTCTCACGCCATGTCACCCAAGCAGGCGCCCATTGATTGCCCGGAATCCACACCCAGCCGATATTTCTGAGTAGCGACCAGCGTCCATAATGATAACAAGCCCATCCAAAAGGTTCATTTGAAACCCAAGTCCAACCATGATTCGTAAATGCCCATCGACCACGGGTATATGGACGCCATGAACGATCACGCACAACCGCTGGCTGATACACATAGCCGTAATCTGTAGTTTGGAACCATGATCCATATGCTGCAAGCGGCTCATAAAAATTATTATAATCTCCCGTTGGCCCACTCACATAGTTTTTCTCAATAGGCGGAAGTGCTTCGAGCGGCTCCCTACCTGCCAAATCTAACTCGCGCTCACTCAACTTGGCTTCCAGACCCGTAAGTTCCTGTTCACGATCATTTAGCTCACGTTGGGTTTCAGAAATTTTTTGGTCACGCTCCATGAGCTCCATCTGCCGCCTCTGAAACTCAGCTAAAGCTGCTTCATTATCAGCATTTTTTGCCTCTTCCATCGCAACACGCTCTTGCTCAATCAATGCGCGCTCTCGTTCTATAGCATCCCGCTCAGCGAGAATCTTTTGCTCAGCTAGTTCCTCCTCAAGCTGCTGTTGTCTATCGATCGCCTCCGCCGCCTGCTTCTCGAGCTGATTAAGTTTTGAGTCGAGTTTAGGATCGCGCTTTTCACAAGAAATCAAGATAAGCGCAACAATGACGGGTATGATACGGGTTTTCATCGAATGATGGTTCGGGTTACGTGGACTTTGACTGACTCAGTGGTATTTTGATTCGATCTTTTTTTGAGCCTTCTAAAATGTCTATCCATCAACTCAAAATAAAATCCACATAGGGCGAATCTCCCCCCACTAAATCACCCGGCACTCGGGATATTTTTACACCCAAAGCTTCTTCCATCGCCCTATGCTCCATGGCTACCGCCCGTGGAAATTTTTCGAAAATCTGCCTCAGCGGATGATGAAACTCACGAAGCGTAATCTTCTCCGTAGCTTCATCATAAATGCAGCGCATAAAAAGCCCTTCCTTACTGCGTAATTTTACGAACAAACCGGCACGATATAACAGCGTTGTCCCTTGGCTGATGCGGGTTTTCCAATATGTCTCCTGTTCCTGGAAGTATTGATACAACAACTTTTCCGGCGCGGTTTCGCCAAACAACGTACGCGCATGCTCGAGCATCTGTATCGAAAAACTCGATGGGATCGCTGGAAACATCGCATCCGCTTTTTCAGCCAATCGGTAAAAAATTTCAGGACGACCAATTTCCGTCCGAGGAACTCGTATCCGAATCAAATAACCATGTTTTGTGAGATCTTCGCAGTGCTGCTTCACGGTCATATAACTCCCACCGATCTCCTTCGCCAAATCACTCACCGCCATCCCACCGGATATTTTCAACTGCATCAACACATTGAGCCACTGCGGCTTTAAAAGATCATGGAATGCATTGAGAAACATGGTTCAGGCTGATTATTTAAAAGAATGTCATTAGCCTAACGTGGATTTTTTTCTTGTCGAGCGAGCGTCTCGCCCGAACCTACAAATCATCATGAAACTTCTCACTAAGCTAAGCGCAGTTCTCTTCACCTCGCTCTCAGCCCTGATCGCAGAAGAACGTCCAAACATCGTTTTTATCTTCTCAGATGACCACGCATTGGAGGCCATTTCCGCCTACGGGAATCGTTTCGATCAAATATCTCCCACCCCAAACATCGACCTAATCGCCAAAGAAGGCATGTTGTTTGAGCGATCCTACTGCGGAAATTCCATCTGTGGCCCTTCCCGCGCAAGCATCCTCACTGGCAAGCATTCCCACACGAACGGATTCATGGATAACAACTTCAGCCGGTTCGATGGAAATCAACCCACCTTTCCTAAAATGCTACAAAAAGCAGGTTATGAAACAGCCGTCATCGGCAAATGGCATCTCATTTCCAACCCAACAGGGTTCGATTACTGGGAAGTCCTTCCTGACCAAGGAAACTACTACAATCCCGATTTTATCCAGATGGACGGCTCTAAAAAGCGCTTCGAAGGATATGTCACCGACCTCGTTGTTGATAAATCACTCGATTGGCTAAAAAACCGCAAAGACAAATCCAAGCCATTCGTGCTCATGACACAGCAGAAGGCTCCTCACAGAAATTGGCTCCCTGCTGAGCGTCACATGAATCTCTTCGACGATATCAATCTTCCCGAACCAGATTCACTTTTTGATGATTATAAAAATCGCATCGAAGCCGTCTCGAAGCAGCAGATGTCCATCGCCAAAAATTTTCACTGGAGTCACGACATGCTATTGCCCGGCCATACCACTGACCCTCGCTTCTTAAATCAACTGCCCGATAGCGAATACGGTCGCATGAATCTCACTCAGAAAAAATCTTTCGATGAGGCGTATGGTGCTGAAAACCAAGCTTTGATAGAACAACTCAAAAATGGCATGACCGATGAGGACGTCACTCGCTGGAAATACCAACGCTACATGAAAAACTATCTGCGCTGCATTCGCGGCGTAGATGAAAATGTGGGTCGCTTGCTTCAATACTTGGATGAGTCCGGACTATCCAAAAACACCATCGTTATTTACGCGTCCGACCAAGGCTTCTACCTTGGCGAGCACGGCTGGTATGATAAGCGCTGGATGTTCGAAGAATCCCTTTCCATGCCCTTCATCATCCGTTGGCCAGGCGTGGTGCAGCCAAACGTTCGAAGCAAATCGATGATCCAAAACATTGATTACGCACCCACGTTCCTCGAAATTGCCGGAGCGCCCATACCAAATGACATCCAAGGAAAAAGCCTTCTGCCGATTTTGAAAAGCGCAGGCAAAGCACCCGCCGATTGGCGAAGTGCGATTTATTACGAATACTCGGGTGAATACACCCACAATGTCGCCGCTCACGATGGTGTCCGCAATGATCGCTACAAACTCATGCGTTTCCCCGATACCAACGAATGGATGCTCTTCGATCTCGAAAAAGATCCGCAGGAAATGAAAAGCGTGGCCGCTGAAAAAGATTACGAAGCCGTCCTCAAGGATATGCACGTGATCTACGATTCACTCCGCAAGCAATACCAAGTGACCACTTCCACTTTTCCTGACCAACGTTGGTCAGAGAAATGGTGGAAGCAACGCTGGGATGATAAAAACAAAGAAGCGAGCACTTCCGAAGCACAGAAAGCCAAAGTGGTCTTCCTCGGAGACTCCATCACCCAAGCTTGGGAAGATGAAGGCAAAGCCGCATGGGACAAACATTTCGCCCCGCTCGGTGCACTCAACTGGGGTTACTCCGGCGACCGCACCGAACACCTCATCTGGCGCATACAAAACGGCGACATCCAACGCATCAATCCCGAAGTTGCCGTCATCCTTATCGGCACCAACAACACAGGCCACGACCAACGCCCTGCAGAAGAAACCGTCGGCGGCATCAAGCGCACCCTTGATGATCTCGCGTGGAAATGGCCTAGCACTAAAATCATCCTGATGTCGATTTTCCCGCGTGGTGCAACCCAGGACGATCCGTTACGAAAATTGAATTCGCAAATCAACGAGCAAGTCAAAGCGCTCACTGATTGCAAACGCGTCCACCTGTTAGACATCAATGATCAGTTTCTCGATAAAGATGGAAACCTCAGCAAAGATATCTTCCCTGACCTTCTCCACCTTGCACCAGTTGCCTATGATACTTGGGCTACGGCCGTTTCAGCGAAACTCAAAGAGCTCCACGTGGAGTAACTCACCCGATCAAGAAATCTTTTTCCAATCCGCCTCTTCCAGACACGACGGATCTGCTGCAACCCAGTGGCCTGGCTCAATCTCTCTGAGCGATAAATCCATGCCGACCGTCTCCTCATATCGCGGGTGATTCATACGGTGACCGAACGCACTTCCCGCTGGCGGGTCGATAGGCGATGGCACGTCACCTTCTAACAAGATCTTTTTACGCTTCACTTTAGGATCCGCAATCGGCACAGCAGAAAGCAATGCCTTGGTGTAAGCATGCTTGGGATTGCGATAAATCGTTTCAGAATCAGCAAGTTCAACGATTTTCCCGAGATACATCACCGCCACGCGATCGCTGATGTGTTTCACCACAGAGAGATCATGCGCGATGAAAAGATACGAAAGTTGAAACTCTTTCTGCAAATCCACGAGCAAGTTCAGAATCTGGGATTGCACCGAAACATCTAACGCAGATACTGGCTCATCACAAACCAACCATTTCGGCTTCAGCGCGAGCGCCCTAGCAATACCAATCCGCTGCCTTTGTCCTCCAGAAAATTCAAAGGAATAACGCTCAGCGGAACTGGCCGAAAGACCTACCGTATCCAATAAATCATCAACCCATTTCTTACGTTCCATCCGATTCCCCATTTTATGAATCAGGAACGGCTCCTCGATGATCGATCGCACATTCATCCGTGCATCCAACGATTCCGCAGGATCTTGAAAAATCATTTGGAAATCCCTACGCAACGGACGGATCTGGCTTTGGTTGAGACGAGTGATATCCTTATTCTCAAAAAGAATCCGACCCGATGTCGGATTCAGCAAACGCACCAGCGCTTTCCCAAGTGTCGATTTCCCGCAGCCCGATTCGCCGACCAAGCCGAGCGTTTCACCAACTCCAAGTTCAAGCGACACCCCGTCGACTGCTTTCACAGCTCCGGTCTGCCGCAAAAATAGACCACTCCTGACGGGGAAATGCACCCGTAGGTCTTCGGTTTTTAACATGACGGATTCACTCACAGCTCTGAACAGTTTTTACAAATTTCTAACCAATGACCCGGCGACACTTCTTCAAACGGCGGGCGATCACGACTGACTGACACGTCGATTCCCAAGCGCTGACAAAAACGGCATCCATGCGTGTGCTCACCCAAGCCTGCCACCGTTCCAGGAATGGTGTACAAATGCGATTTCGGCGGGGTATCAAGCGTTGGGATCGAGCGCAACAGGGCTCTCGTATATGCATGTTGCGGATTTTCAAAAAGCTCCCCAACAGGCGCACTTTCCACCACCCGGCCGGCATACATCACAACCACCTCATCACAGGTTTCCGCAATCACTCCGAGATCATGCGTGATCAATAAAACCGACATTCCCATATCACTCTGCAAATTTTCCAACAAATCCAAGATTTGCGCCTGAACGGTTACGTCCAAAGCTGTGGTCGGCTCATCAGCGATTACCAAAGACGGCCTGCATGCTAATGCCAAAGCAATCACTACCCGCTGCCGCATCCCACCGGAAAGATGATGCGGATAATCCATCATCCGCTTCTCTGGCGCTGGAATTTTCAACAGCGCGAGCATTTCCGTCGCCGCATCCCATGCGTCCTTCTTGCTCATGTTTTTATGGATACGGAAAACCTCAGCAACTTGTTTACCGATCCGGTGCACCGGATTCAACGCCGCCATCGGCTCTTGGAAAATGACACCGATTTCACCACCACGCACTTCCTGCATCCGCTTTTTACTGCAATGCAACAAATCCTCGCCTTTGAATTTAATTTCACCTCCCAAAATCTTGCCGGATGGCTGTGGCAACAAACTGACAATCGACATCGCCGTCACACTTTTTCCACAACCGGATTCACCCACGAGCCCCACTGTCTTACCATAGGGAATTTCAAAAGACACCTGATCTACAGCTCGCAATAATCCGCGATCCGTCTCAAATGACGTAATCAGCCGGTTCACTTCTAACAAGTTTCCTTCACTCATCTCCCACCTCCTCTTTGATCGCCTCATTTGTTACATCCGCTTTCGGAAATCTGCGGTAATCATCAAAAATTCGATTCACCTCCGGAAAGGATTTCCCATTTCGTTTCGCCTTTATCGTTTCCTCTTTAATTTTCTCATCAACCCAATGGACATGCACTTCAAAGGGTTCATAAACCACAGGTGGACAAAATCGTGTTTGTTCGGAGTCCGGCCATCTTAACCAGCGCCAGCAACCAACCCTCATGAAGTCTGTCGTGTAGCCCGGCACAAAAATCGCCTCATCATGGACGATGCGCTCAAGCTTATAGGTCGCCTCCTGGAGCTCTTCTTCGGTGCGTGCGTTGCGAGCTTTTTCACAAAGCAAATCCGTATCCTCGCGAGCCCATGTGAACACGTTGTTGGTTTGTGGCTTGATATTTCCGCGCTCATCACGGGCATTGCTCGAATGAAGATACTGGTAATAATCTGGCGTTGGGGGCGTAACGCTCCATGCTGTAAATGCCATCTCATGCTGCTTTTGCATGACTTTTTTGTAATCCACCGTCGAATTGTTACCATCAAGCCTTAAATCAAATCCACATACCTTAGCTTCTTCCTTCAAAATCGTCATCATCCTCTCAACAATAGGATCTTCTGATCGGAAACACACCGATATCGAAAGCTTGGTTCCGTCCTCACGCTCCAAAATACCGTCACGATCCGTCTTCGTAAACCCTGCCTTTTCAAAGGCTTGACGAGCAGCCGTTATCGAATAATTACGCGCCTTGATTGTGGGATCGCTGTATAAAAGATAACCCTGATTGAATGAGTCGAGCCTCTTATAATCCCCACGAAAAATCACATCGATCACTTTCTGCCAGTTCATCGAATGCTGAATCCCTACACGAATATCTCTTTCATTCAACAGCGGCTTGCTAACATTGATGTAGAACCCTCTAGGAAGAGCAGGAAACTGAGTAAAAAACGTATAGCGCTCAATGTAGCCGTTATAAACTTCATCAATCTCCGATTTCTCGTACCAGTAATTTGGACGGGTAATGTAAAACGTGTCGAGTTCACCCGCACGGAACAATTCAAACGCCTTGGATTCATCCCTGACCACCAAGTGACGGATGCGATCCACATTGTATCGGTATTTGTAGTATTTATGATCTTTTGCCCACCAAGCTTTCACGCGTGTCTGGGTTACCGACACGCCTTTAACGATATCCTTTTCCAACACTTCATACGCGCCGGTTGTTGGTGGAAACTTCCACTGATAACGCTCCGAATAATCTGGACCGTAATTCTGATAAAAATGCGGGGCTGAGGCAGGCATCGAACCCGCAGTCGCAGGGGCATAAACACGCGCTTCGGGCAGTGAAATCGATAGCGTGTAATCATCATACACAACCATATTGGCAAAATTCTCTCGATAATATTGCTTCGCGAATGGATTCACAATATCATCAGAAATACGCACATAAGCTCCGAAGATAAAATCCTTCGCCTTCAAGCCCACCCCATCTGAATACGTGGCTTGCTCATGGATTTTAAAATAAACGGTGCGTCCATCTTTGGAAACCGCCCACTGCTTGGCGATACCGGGAATGAGCTCCATGGATTTCGGATGTAAGCCAACCAAAGGCATGTCGATCTCATCATACAAATTCCCTCGAAATGAATTGTTAGAGTTATCTCCGAACGGACGAATGGTTGGAGGAAAAGACGGCATGAACTGACTAAATGTACCGCCCTTCTTCGCGCGCGGATCTCCGATTTCCTCATGCTCCATTCCATCTTCCCAAACTAGATCACTCGGTATTTCCGTCAGATTTCCAAATCTAAAATAATCTCCCAACCCAAGACGGAACTCCCACTTTTCCTGCTCACGCTTGTAATTAGCAAGATTCCGTTCAATTGACTCGCGCTCAGCCACCTCAGCTCCTTGTAGTTTTATCTCTGTATCGAAAATCAATTTCTGATTGGCCTCTTTTTTCTCATTCAGCCATTTGGTGATATGGGCATTGTAGCGGGGAATGAAATTCTCGAAATCGGAAGTCCGAGTCATTGAAACTTTTTCATTCCGGCAAGCCGAAAGTCCAAGCAAGGCAACACCACATCCCAATATCTGTAAAATGATTCGCATCAACGGTAATAAGTGTATTTTTTCGGATCAAACGCTTCACGGACCGCCTCACCTATGAACGTGATGAGAATAAGCAGGCCGACCAGTGCGAAGAAAGTTGTGGATATCAACCACGGCGCAGAAAGATTTGAAATGCCGTCATTCAATAACCGACCCCAAGTTGCGTATTTTGCAGGCAATCCGAATCCAAGGTAATCGAGAGCAGTTAAGGAAGAAACCAAAGATGAAAAGGTGAATGGCACCAAGGTGACGATAATTGCTATAGTGTTTGGCATGATATGCCTGAAAATAATCCTTGGCGTGCCCGCACCCATCACTCGCGCTGCTGCAATATAGTCTCGCTCCTTATCACGGTATGCCGCGGTGCGCATCAGCGAGGTAATGCCCATCCATCCGAACAAGATTAGAATCGTCAGGATCACGGGAAGTCCTTTCAAATTTTCAGGAACTATGCTGGAAAAAATAATCACCACGAACAAAAACGGCATGTTGGAAAAAACCTCGATCAATCGATCCACCACCAAATCAAACCAACCACCCAAATATCCCATCAACATCCCAATCACGATTCCGATCATGTAAACAATTGGCAGAAAAATGATGGCTGCTTTGAAATTGACCTGCAAACCACCGTAAAGATAAGCCAAAACATCATATCCTTGAGAAGTCGTCCCCAACCAGTTTCTGTCCTCCCAAATCGGTGGTGCCGGATGATATTTTAACGCCCTTAATTCATTTTTTGTTAGCTTGAGGAATTCTTCCACATTGCTATTTCCACTAAATTTTTCAGAGACCTTACGCCCATCCAAATACTCTGCGCTGTAGACCCTTTCGTTGTTAGAGTCCCAACCATCTGCCGGACCACTTAACTTTCCCTTACGCAACGCGTAGCGGAGATGAATCTTTCCCTTCTCAACATCATGGAAGACCGCCGCCAAACCTGAATACGGCTTCCTCATTCCTGATTCATAATAACGACCTTCTTTGGTCACCAAATCACGGGATCGAGTCGGCAACGTATCACCTGTCGACGCAAACGGAATAAGCGGCATAATCACCCTTACATCAGTCGCATGCTTTTCATTTTTGATAGAAACCTTCAACGCTCGATAATCCACCGGCGCATCTGCCATTTCTCCTTCAATTCCGTATTTCGAACCTTTGAAAGATGTTGAAGTAAATGCCGGAAAACTCCACTCACCTTTGTAGCGAACCGCAAGTGCATCATTTCCGACAATCACCTGATCCAATGATGCCAAAGCCACCAGAAACAATACGATGATCAACGAGTAATACCCCCGCTTGATTTCCCTGAAGCGTTTCCATCGTCTTACGGTCACCGGATTTGGTGGAACTCTTCGGATGAAAGATATCAACAGCCAGATCCCAAAGACGAATAACAACCCGCTGCTCAGCCATCCGAACCATAAAAATACTTTCTTGCCAACACCAATATTGAGGACCGGCACATCACGACTCGCCTCGAAAAACCATGAAGCCGTCGGAAAATCCAAACCCATCAACTCCCCGAGCACTGCAAGCAGTCCGAGTAGAACGAGTAGAATTCCTGTCGTTAACTTGATCATTTAAATTTAATTCTTGGGTCAACCATCGCCACGATGAGATCTGAAATGACATTTCCTAACAGCATGAGAAACGCGGAGATCGTCAAGGTTCCCATGATTACCGGAATATCCAACGCCAACACTGCCTGATATTGCAACAAACCGAATCCCTGGATATCAAACACCGTCTCTACAAGAAGAGATCCGCTGATGAATACCGAAATCAATCCACCCGCACTGGTTGCGATGGGTATCATCGAGTTACGGAACGCATGCCCGAATACCGCTTTACGAAAACTCACACCCTTCGCCACCGCGGTCCTTACGTAATCCGCGGCCAACTGATCCATTAGATTGTTTTTAGTCATCATCGTCAGCATCGCAAAAGAACCCACAAGATAACACAACAAGGGCAATACGGTGTGATGGGCGAGATCCTTGATCTGATCCCATGATTCCATTTCCGCAAAGTTGGGACTAGTCATGCCAAACAGGGGAAACAAGCTCATTCGCGCACCAAGGTGAACGATCAAAATAGCACCCAAAGCGAAGCCAGGAATCGAATATCCGATAAAGATTAGCACCGAACTTGCACTATCGATAAACGTCCGATGTTTCAATGCTTTCAATACACCGAGCGGCAAACATACCGCGTATGTCAAAGCGGCTGTCAGCAAACCGAAATACAAGGCCACCGGAACACGCTCCAGCATCATCTGCCCCACCGGATCATTGAATTCCGTGGAGCGACCCAGATCACCCTGGAGTAAACCGCTAAAACGGGTTTTAAACCCCACGGCGCGTGGCGCGTAAGATGGCGGCTTGTCATCTTTGGCACTGCGCCGCATGAACCTTGCCTGCCTCGCCGCCTCATCTTCATATCGAATCTTCCAACCATCCTCAAAAATGCTTTTTCCACTCTCTCGATACATCGCGGTGAGAATACGATCACCCTTCTTCTTAATTCTAACAAGCCTACCATCACCTCGCAACACCATGCTCGCCGTGTTATCAGGATCATCTTCGCTGCCACCAATCGACTCATCACCCTTTTCGCCAAACTCGGCTTTAGAGATGAAAACCTCCTTCGGTAAAAGCCCCAGCCATTGCAGATAAGCAACCGGCATCGATTTATCCAAACCGAACTGCTCCTCCAACTCCTCAAGCTGATCCGGACTCAATGCCCCGCTTGTTTGAGATCCTGACTGCTTACCTCCGCCGCTATCCGCATCTCCCGCCGCCTTCTGCAACATACGCTCCATCGGTCCACCCGGCATGAAACGCGTGATCGCAAAAGCGAAAAACGTGATCCCTAATAAAGTAAAAGGAATGAGTAGTAATCGTCTTAGGAAATAACTTTTCACGGCATTCGTTACAGCAAACTCACCTCAGCTTTTTTAGATCCAGCAGATACTGGGCCTCGCATTAATATTTCTGACCCTTCTGCTTTTTCACAGCGATCACATAATCTAACACCGCCTTCTCATCCGATTTCGGCAGACCCGCATGACCGATCATTTTCGGCATCGCATCCTCCCAATCCATGATGTCCACTTTTTCTGGAAGTTGGTAATGATGGCACTCCCCGCATTTCAACATGTAAACCTCATGCCCACGCTGAAGCTGAACAAGTGAAGTCCCACTCAACTTTGACATTTTCGCATCAGGATTAGGCACCTCGGAAATACCACCGACTGCACCATCATCACCTGCCTCCATATCCGTCATATTCCCTCCTCCAACAGTAGACACACATCCTGCTACAAGAAACAAAGTAGCGATCGTTGCGACGAGACTTACGAGTATTTTGAAATTCTTCATTGCTTGCCCTGTATTTCGCCACCTCAGTGGCTCGGAATCAATGAAAACCTCACCAAGTCTGTATTTCTGATGCATACCAGCGTGATTTGGACGAAATGCTCAATCCCTCTGTAATCTCAGCAGCGCAGGTTCGATGGCAAACCCGAAGTCAGTTGAAACCTGATTTTCACTTGTGATTCGAGGCATTCCCACGTATCTCCACCGCAGTATGAAAAAGCTATTGTCCCTCTCTTTCGCATTGCTTGCTTCCTGCTTGATGGTTTCCGCCCAAGAGGAAGGTTTCGTTTCGCTCTTTGATGGCAAAACACTGGATGGCTGGAAAATCAACCAAGCGCCTGAATCATTTGCCGTCGAAGATGGTGCGATCCGAGCGAATGGCGATTGCAGCCATTTGTTTTACGAGGGCAAAGTGAATGATGCCAAGTTCAAGAACTTCGAGTTACGCCTCGATGTCATGACGCGCGCCAATTCAAATGGCGGCTTTTTCATCCACACGGTATATCAAGCAAAAGGCTGGCCGAGCGGCTATGAAATCCAGGTCAACAATACCCAAAAAGATCCTCAGAAGTCTGGTGGTCTTTACAATACGGTCAAAAATCTGACTCCGTTCGAAGACGACAAGTGGATGAAGTATGTGATCAGCGTCAAAGATGGTGTGGTCATCGTCACCGTGGATGACAAAGAACTGGTCAATTACAAAACTGAAGCCGGCACCAGCAAGTTACTGCCAGAAGGCGGCACCTTCGCGATTCAAGCCCACGACAAAGGTAGCACGACATTTTACAAAAACATCCGCGTCAAAGTGCTGCCCTAATTTCCTGCGACGCCTCGCCTGACATTTTACAATGTGTCGTGTCATCGCACGCTTATGTATTTAGGTTAAGCGAAAGAATTAAAAAATACCCTTTCCCACCATTGACTCCGCGCCCTGCATCGTTTCCCATCCCGCATGCCCGCTGCGGAAAAAAAATCTCCGATCTCTTCAAATCGCTGGATTTTTTCTTACTTACTCACTGAGAAAAAAATCTTCATCCCCTCGCTCATCGCGTTGTTTGTCACTGCTGGGCTGTCGCTGGCTTTCCCTTATTTCCTCAAAGAACTCGTTGGAAATCCGGTCGATTCCCTACGCAACGCCGTCCCGCCTGCGGAAATCCTCTCGAAAATCAACGAGATCATCCTGAAACTCATCGCGGTTCTGTTTCTACAGGCAACCATCGGCTATTTCCGCGTTCAGGGTTTCATCCGTTCTGGCGAATCCGCCCTAAACCGCTTGCGCAAAGATCTTTTCAAACATCTCCTGCACTTACCGGTTCCTTACTTTCAGGACCAACGCGCCGGCTCCCTCAGCAACCGAGTCTCGGCAGATCTCGCCCTTGTCCGTGAGACCCTGCTCAGCACGGTTCCCCAAGCCGTCCGCCAGACCGTCGTCCTCATCGGAGGCTTGATCTTTATTTTCATCGCCTCCTGGAAGCTCTCAGTCGTGATGCTGGGCTGCATCCCTGTCGTCGTATTACTCATCGCCTTTTTCGGACGCAAAGTTCGCAACCATTCCAAAGCTGCTCAGCAATCCCTCGCCGAAGCTTCAACCGTGATCGAAGAATCCGTCCAAAATATCGCGGATGTGAAAGCCTTCAATAATCAACCCTTCGAATGCGAGCGCTATGAATCCTCGCTCCAATCCTTCCTCGCCGTCACTTTGCGCGGTGCGAAAGCACGCGGCGCTTTCCTCTCGTTCATCATCTTCGTGCTGTTCGGAACCATCGCCTTCGTCGTCTGGTATGGCGCACGCATGTATTCGGTCGGCGATATCACTTGGGAGAATTTCTTCTTTTTCATCATCTTCTCCATCTTCGTCGGTGCCTCGCTCGGATCGTTTCCGGAAATCATTTCTCAATTCCAACAAACCGCCGGCGCTACCGAACGACTCCGTGAAATTCTCGACATGCAGGGCGAGCGTAAAGCCGGAAATTCCGGAATCGCACTGAAAGGACAGATCTCACTCGATAACGTTTCGTTCAACTATCCATCCCGCCCTGAAATCACAACTTTGAGCGAAATTTCCCTTCAAATCCCCGCTGGTCAACGCACCGCCATAGTCGGTCCATCCGGCGCTGGAAAGTCCACTCTGTTCTCGCTCATCCTCGGCTTCAACGATCCAACCTCCGGCAGCATCCGCTTTGACGGAACCGATGCCCAAGACATTTCCCTCGATTGCCTGCGCTCACAAATCGCCATCGTCCCGCAAGAAGTCATGCTCTTCGGCGGCACGATTTCTGAAAACATCGCCTACGGCAAACCCGGCGCATCTGCTGACGAAATCGAAAACACCGCTAAACTCGCCAACGCCCACGAGTTCATCGCCGAGCTCCCAAGCGCTTACGAAACCATGGTCGGCCCACGCGGCACCAAACTCTCCGGCGGCCAACGCCAACGCATTGCCATCGCTCGTGCGATTTTAGCTGATCCGAAAATCTTACTGTTAGACGAAGCCACCTCCGCCCTCGACTCCGAATCCGAACGCCTCGTCAACGAAGCCCTCGAGCGTTTGATGAAAAACCGCACCTCGCTCGTCATCGCGCACCGCCTCTCCACCGTCCGCCACGCCGATCAAATCCTCGTGATCTCAAAAGGCAAACTCGTCGAACAAGGTACCCACGACAACCTCTACGCCGCGAATGGAACGTATCGTTTCTTGGCCGAGACGCAGTTGAGTTGAGCTCACAAAATCCCACCCGGCACATAAGCCGCAGCTTCTGGCCACTGCTTTTCTAACAAGCGGATATTTTTCGCGAACTTCGCGACCTGCGCTTTCGCGGCGCCGACCTCTTGATCACCTTTGCGTAAAATTTCATCGAGCTCAGCGCGGCTGAGACCGAGTCGGGTATCGCCCGCGAGGCGCTCGATCAAATTATTTTTCTCCACCACACCTGTGCGCATATCAGCGACGGTTGCGACGGCGTGTTCCTTGATCGCCTTGTGCGCCGTTTCACGACCCACTCCGCGTTTCACGGCTTCCATCATCACGGTGGTCGTCATCAGGAAAGGCAAGTAACGCGCGGTCTCCGCAGCGATCACTGCTTCATAGGCATCCATTTGATCAAGGATCGTCAGGTAAGTTTCAAACATTCCGTCCAAAGCAAAAAACGCATCCGGCACCATCACGCGGCGCACTACTGAGCATGAAACATCGCCCTCGTTCCACTGATCTCCCGCAAGCCCCGCCGCCATCGCGAGATATCCTTTGAGAATCACATGGAAACCATTCACCCGCTCACAAGAGCGCGAGTTCATCTTGTGCGGCATCGCGCTGGAACCCGTTTGTCCCGGTGCAAATCCCTCGCTCGCCGTTTCATTTCCCGCCATCAAACGCAGGGTTTTACAAAACGAAGAAGGCCCACTCGCAAGCTCTGTTAGAACTGAAACCACTCGCATATCCAACGAACGCGGATAGACCTGACCCACGTTGTCCCACTGATGCGGTATACCGAGATGTTTGACGATCCGACCTTCAAGCTCAGCCACTTTTTCTGCATCTCCCTCAAACAACGAAAGCTGATCCATCTGCGTACCGACCGCTCCTTTCAAGCCCCGCACCGCATAACCGGAAATCACATTTTCCAAAACTCCCAAACCCGATTGCAACTCCTCGCCAAACATCGCGATGCGTTTACCAAGCGTCGTCGGTTGCGCCGCAACGTTGTGCGTCCGCGCCGTCAACACCACATCGTCCCATTGCTCCGCGCGCTCACGCATCCGGCGCAATGCCGCAATCGTTTTATCACGGATCACCAATAAACTCCGGAAAACCTGCAACTGCTCGACGTTTTCCGTCAGATCACGCGAGGTCAGGCCTTTGTGAATTTCCTCGTGTCCGGCCAAGCCGTTGAATTCCTCGATCCGCGCCTTCACATCGTGTCGCGTTACTCGCTCACGCGCCATGATCGATCCGACATCCACCTGATTCTTGACTTTTTCATAAGCCGAAATCGCCTCAGCCGAAATCCCCAAACCGAGATCCCGCTGCGCTTTCATCACCGCGATCCAATACTCCCTCTCCAACACAATCCGCCCTTCAGCGGACCAAATGTCATTCATACCTGTGGAGGAATATCTTTCTGCCAGAACGTTCGGGATCATATCTGGCGAAATGAGGCTCCGACTTCACCCCTCCTGTCCAACTAAAAAACCTTAATTGGTCTTTTCCACAGGCTTTGGACGACGCTTCAGCACCGGCAGATGATGCGGCATGATCGCGGAAAATAGATGCACGATCGGATACGCAGCCATCGCCAACAAGACCCCGGAAACGACCATTCCGAGGATGAAACTTGCTGCATTTACTTCCACATCCATCAGACTGATCTGCACCCCTTCAAAGCCCGGAACTTTAAACCCAAGCGTTTTCCTCATCCAATCCCCTATCGCTACCTGCAACAACCCAATCGGCACATTAGTAAACATATTGGAAATCCAACAGGCCAACATCGCAAACGGAACATTCACCCGGAATCGCATCGAAACCACCACCGCAAAAAGCATCTGCAACGGCAAAACCAGAAGCATGGAAAAGAAACATCCAATCGCCAGACCTGCTGCCACCGTATCGCGACACGGAATCCAAAGAGCCCGATCAAACAAGGGTTTAGTTATCGCACGCCACCACGGGCGATCACGCAACCGCTTGTGTTTCAACATCCGGTAGCTTTTTCGAACTAAACTTAAATACTTTTCTTTCATCCCTTAGCGCAGACCCAACTTCGCATGACTTCTCAAAGGCGCAATGTCGAATACACATATTCCTCCTCTCAAATTTCATCCAAACCTTGCCCTGAAGCCTATCTCCTCCCACCATCCGCCCAACCAACCATGGAAATCTGGCAAGCCATCCTACTCGGCCTCATCGAAGGCATCACCGAATATCTTCCCGTGTCCTCCACCGGACACCTCATTGTCGCCCAGCGCCTGATGGGCATCGGCACCCATGAAGGAAATGCAAAACTCGCCGCCGATGCCTTCGCCATCTGCATCCAAGGCGGTGCCATCCTCGCCGTGCTTGGGCTCTACTACAAATACGTGATCCGCATGATCAAAGGAGTGTTCGGTCAGGATCCTGAAGGACTCAAACTCGCCATCGCGGTCTTGATGGGCTTCCTCCCCGCAGCCGTTCTCGGCCTTCTGTTCAACGACATCATCGAAGAAAAACTTTTCGGAATGTGGCCAGTCATCGCCGCCTGGATCGTCGGTGGCATCGGCATTATCTGGACGGTCTCGTGGCGGAGAAAAAATCCCCCGCGCGGCAACGGCCGCGATATCCTTAAACTCGCTTGGCAATCTGCACTTTTCATCGGCTTACTCCAATGCGTCGCTATGTGGCCCGGAACCTCCCGTTCACTGATGACCATCTGCGGCGGACTCATCGTCGGACTCTCCGTCACAGCCGCCGTCGAATACTCTTTCCTCCTCGGCGTTCTAACACTTTCCGCCGCCACATTCAAAAAAGCCATCTGGAGCATCGAAGGTGCCGGCGCACAATACGATACTTGGTTCGGCGGCACCAAGCTCATGTGGGAAACCTACGGCCCCATCCCCCTCATCGCCGGCATCCTTGCCGCCGCCATATCCGCCGCCTTCGCTGTGAAATGGCTCGTCACTTTCCTCCAATCCCACGGCCTACAAGGCTTCGGATATTACCGAATCCTCATCGGCGTCACCGTCGGCATCCTAGTTCTAACAGAGACGCTGTAATAGTATCTTCCTATTTGAGATTTAAAGTTTAATATTTAGAGTTTTAAAAACATGCATCCATTCTTAGATCCTATCTTCCTACCGCGCTGGTCCACCTTCACCGCTGAAGCCATCGACCCTTCCATCCGCCATGCCCTCGATGAGGCCAAGGAAAACATCGATAAAATCGCCGCGCAAGATCCCGCCACCGCCACCTACGAATCCAGCTTCGCCGCCCTCGAACACGCCACCGAATCCCTCTCCCGCGGTTGGGGTCGCCTCCAACATCTCGATTCCGTCTCGGACAACCCCGCCCAACGCGAGGCCATCAACAACCTCCTACCCGATGTCACGGATTTCTACTCCTCACTCTCGCTTAACCCACAACTATTCAACGTCCTCAAGACCGTAGCGCAAAGTGAGCCTGCAAATAAACTAACAGAAATCCAACAGCGCCACATCCAGGAATCCATCGCTGATTTCATCGAATCCGGTGCGGCTTTACCCGATACCGAAAAATCCCGCATCGCCGCCATCGACTCCGAACTTTCCAAACTCACCAAAAAATACTCGGAGAACGTTCTCGATGCGACCAATGCATGGGAACTCATCATAAGCGACGAATCAAAACTCAACGGCCTGCCCGATTCCGCGAAAGCCGCCGCCGCCGCAAACGCACGCTCCAAAAACATCGAAGCTCCCGCATGGCGTTTTACCCTTCAAGCTCCCTCCATGTCGCCCATCATGCAACATGCCCACGACGAACACCTCCGCAAAACCGTTTGGCAAGCATCCGTCACCGTTGGCTCAGAAGCACCCTTCGACAACTCAGAGCTCGTCTGGAAAATTCTCGAGCTGCGCAAAGAAAAAGCCGAAGTCCTAGGCCACAAAAACTTCGCCGACCTCACTCTCCAACGCCGCATGGCTCGCAATGGCGAAACCGCTCTCGCCTTCGTCGAAAGCATCCACGATAAAATCCGCGATGGCTTTCTAGCCGACGCCAAACAGCTCTCCGAATACAAAGCCGCTAAAACTTCCACCACTCCTGAACAACTGGAACCATGGGAAATTTCCTACTGGGCCGAGCGCCAACGCAAAGAATTTTACGACATCGATGACGAAGATCTCCGTCCTTACTTCCCTGTCAGCGGCGTCATGGAAGGCATGTTCGGCATCGCCTCAAAAATCTTCGGAATCACAATCACGCAGAGTGATACAATTGATTTAGATTCAATCAACAATCAACAATCATCAATCATCAATCGTCAATCCCGACCACCGGTCGACACTTGGCACCCAGAAGTAACCTTTTACGAAATCCACGATACAAAAACCAACAAGCACCTCGGTTCCTTCTACGCCGATTGGCATCCGCGCGAAACCAAGCGCGGTGGTGCATGGATGAACTCCATCCACACCGGCGAACTAAATGAGCCTCACCTCGGTTTGATCATCGGCAACATGTCGCCACCCATTGACGACACCCCCGCCCTGCTCACCCATCGCGAAGTTGAAACCATCTTCCATGAGTTCGGTCACCTCCTCCACGGACTACTTTCGCATGTCCCCGTGAAATCCCTTTCCGGCACAAACGTCGCGTGGGACTTCGTCGAACTCCCTTCCCAGATCATGGAAAATTTCTGTTGGGAACGCGAAACGCTCGACCTCTTCGCTCGCCACTACCAAACCGGCGAGCCTATCCCTGAAGATCTTTTCCAAAAAATGGTCGCCGCGAAAAATTACATGTCCGCCACCGTTTTCATGCGCCAACTCGCCCTTGGAAAACTCGACCTCGAACTCCACCTCCATCCCGAAAAATACCTCGGTCGCGACCTCCAAGAAGTCGATCGTGAAATCCTCGCCAATTACCGAGCATCGTTCAAAACCCAAGCCCCATCCATGGCCTTGCGTTTCAACCACCTCTTCTCATCGCCCACCGGCTACGCCGCCGGTTACTACTCCTACAAATGGGCGGAAGTCCTCGATGCGGATGCGTTTACACGCTTTAAAAAAGAAGGCATCCTCAATCCCGAAACCGGCATGTCTTTCAGAGAACACATCCTCTCCAAAGGAAACTCAGCCCCACCCGAAGTCCTATACGAAAACTTCATGTCCCGCCCCGCCGACCCAGAGGCGCTTTTGGTTAGAGCAGGCTTAGCTTGATGAACTTAGCTATTGACTTAGCCAAGTTCATGGCCTAGTGAATAGTTATGACAGCTACGGTAAACATCGGAGAGCTAAAAAACCATCTTAGCGAGTTCCTCGAAAGAGTGGAAGGCGGCGAGGAAATCGTGGTTTGCAAACGCAATGTGCCTTTCGCAACAATCACAAGCATTCCGCAGCGAAAAAACCGCTCCCAACCTGGCTGGGCGGCCTCATCATTGCGCATTCTCAAGCCCATCGAAGGTCCAGCTATACCCGAAGACGATTGGAACATGCTCAACGATCAACAGGCATGAAGCTACTTCTCGACACCTGCGTGATTATCCATTTCAGCGCCTTACCGGATCGGCTCAGCCCCGCAATTTTATCGCGTATCACCTCTCCGGACACCGAGGTTTGGTGCTCTGCGATTTCCATCGGTGAAATCGCCTGCCTCCAAGAGCGAGGACGTATCAAAATCGAAGGCCATTGGAAAACTTGGTTCCGCACTTTACTAGAAGTGAATGGCTGGAACCTCGCGCCCATCTCAGGTGAAATCGTCGAAGAGGCATACTCACTCCCAGAACCCATCCACCGCGATCCCGCCGACCGCATTCTCATCGCCACTTCCCGCATCCGCCGCATGCCCCTGGTCACCACCGACCAACTCATCCTCGATTATCCCCACGTCGAATCCCTAACCTGAAATCCCATCTTCATTCGCGTCCATTAGCGTTCATTCGCGGTTAAATTTCTCTTATCTCATTCCCCATGAAAATCCTCATCGCATGCGGTGGCACTGGTGGCCACCTATTCCCTGGTATCGCTGTTGCTGAAAGCTTCCTCGCTCAAGGCCACGAACCACTACTCCTCATCTCCCAAAAGAAAATCGACTCCCAAGCATCCGCGAAATACCCGCACCTCAATTTCAAAGTCGTCCCCGCGATCGCGAAGCCTATAACTCTTTCGCCGAAAATGATTCCCTTCCTCTGGGCACTCTATCAATCCATCCAGACCTCGAAAAAAATCATCCGTGAATTCGGCGCGGATGCGGTTCTCGGCATGGGTGGCTTCACTTCACTACCTCCCGTTTACGCCGGTCACAAACTCGGAAAAAAAACCTTCGTCCACGACTCCAACGCTCGCCCCGGCCGCGCCAACATCCTGACATCCCGCTTCTGCACCAAAGTCTTCATCGGCCTCCAACCCGCCGCCGCGTTTTTCAAAACCGCCACCCATCTAACAGGAACCCCCGCCCGCCCGGAAATCCTCAATCTTCCCTCCCGCGCCGAAGCCGCGAAACATTTCGGTCTCGATCCTAACAAAACCACCCTCCTCGTCACCGGCGGTTCTCAAGGCGCCTTCCGCCTCAACCAACTCATCGCCGAAGCCGCCAACTCCCTCCCATCGGAAATTCAAATCCTCCACATCGCCGGCCCCGGCGACCTCCCACGCATTCAAGCCGAGCATCCCCAACAACGCCCTGGATACCAACTCATCGGTTTCTGCGATCAAATGCCATCCGCCTACGCCTGCGCCGACCTCGCTGTTGCCCGCTCCGGTGCTTCAACTCTAACAGAAATTTCCCTCGCCGGCCTACCCTCCGTCCTCGTCCCCTTCCCCTACGCCGCAGACGACCACCAAACCGCCAACGCCAAAGTCTTCGCCGAAGCCAACGCCGCCAAACTCATCCAGGAAAAGGAACTCACCCCCACCTCCCTGGCCGAGCTCCTCACCCAACTCCTCACCAACCCCGGCGCCCTCAAAAACATGTCCACCGCCGCCAAATCCCTAGCGATTTCAGACGCTGCGGACCAAGTAGCTTCGCTGATCCTCTCGGAGATTTAGACCAAGCCCACCCAGAAAACTAAAATTTTCACAACCCGAACTTTGCGCCCCTCTGCGACCTCTGCGTCTCTGCGGTCAAAATTTCCTCTTTCGATATACTCGCCCGCTTTCCCATTGCCGAAACCCGCGAAACCCGCCAACTTCGCGCCTCTGAAATGGCTGCAAACGAAACAACACGGGACCTGACCGACCTCTCCAAACCGCTTAACATCCACCTCATCGGCGTTGCTGGTTCGGGCATGAGCGGGCTCGCTCTTCTCCTACTCGGCATGGGTCATAACGTCTCCGGCTGCGATCGCGTCACAACCTCGGAAACCGACCGCATGCAAAAACTCGGTCTGAAATTCTCCTGTCCCCAAACGGCCGACTCCGTGAACGGCGCTGAGCTCGTGGTTTATTCCTCCGCGATCAACGATTCCAACCCCGCGCTGGCCGCTGCAAAAAAATCTAACATTCCCCTCATGCGTCGCGCGGAATGTCTTGCGGCAATTCTCCATACCAAGGCCGGTATCGTCATTTCAGGCACCCACGGAAAAACCACCACCTCATCGATGACCGCGCACTTGCTGCGTGAATGCGGGCAGCAACCTTCGTATTACGTCGGCGCAGAAATTCCCATTCTCGGCGCAAACGCGAAATGGGAACCCGAAGGCGAACTCATGGTCGCCGAAGGTGATGAATCCGATGGCACGCTCGCGCTCTACAAACCACGCCACTCAGTCATCCTCAACATCGAGGCCGAACATCTCGATTTCTATCGCGACCTCGATCACATCAAACAGGTCTTTTCTCAACTCGCCGACCAAACTACTGGAAGTATAGTATATTGTGCGGAAAGCCCGGTCGCTCACGAGATCTGTGCGGGTCGTAAAAACGCGATTTCCTACGGTTGGGAAACGACCGATGACCAGACGAACTACACCGCCTCAGACATCCGCGATCTCAAAGGTTCTTCTGCATTCACCGTGAAGAAAAATGGCAAGCCTCTCGGCGATATCGAACTCGCCATTCCCGGTGAGCATAACATTCTCAATGCCCTCGCCGCCATCGCTGTGGCCGATACCTGTGGGGCAGATTTCTCACTCATCGCCCGCGCACTCTCATCCTTCGCCGGCGCAAAACGCCGTTTCGAAACCAAGTATCTCTCCAAAGAATTCCGCATCATCGATGACTACGGCCACCATCCCACCGAGCTAGCCGCGACGATCCAAACCGCGCGTTCGCTCAAGCCATCGCGCCTCGTCGTTCTGTTCCAACCCCATCGCTTCACGCGCACTCAGTTGTTAGCCGACGATTTCGGAAAAGTCCTGCAATCCGCCGATAAAGTTTTCATCACCGATGTCTATCCAGCATCTGAAGCACCCATTCCAGGTGTCAGCGGACAAACCATCGTCGATGCCATGAAAGTCCATGGTGATGTTCCCGCTAAGTTTCTCACCGATATCAACACCGCCCACCACATCGTCGGAAACGCTCTCGAATCTGGCGACCTCCTCATCACACTTGGTGCAGGAAACGTCCACGAAGTTGGAACTCGCATTTGCCGAGATTTGAAAACTTTCGAGGAACTCCGCTCTGTCGCGCCTCCCGGCGAAATTCTCGGCAAGCTCTACGAGCCGATGCGTAAACATACTACACTTCTAGTAGGTGGCCCCGCGCAATTCTGGTTCGAGCCACAATCCTTTTACGCCTTCGCCTTCCTTGTCGATTCCTGCCGCGAGCGCGGTCTCCCGATCCGAGTCGTGGGTCGCGGTTCAAACCTACTCGTCAAAGACGGCGGCATCCGCGGCGCGGTGATCCATCCCAACGGCGGTGCATTTTCCGAACTCAGCATCGACGCCAAAGGTCACGT
>JANPEG010000024.1:0-46246 GCA_031431855.1 Akkermansiaceae bacterium
GGGTGCCTGAAAACGCTGCATGGAAAACGCTGCGCGGATCGTTGCTCAACCTCTCCTACGGCGAGGGTAAAATTTACACCGTGCCGTTCGAAGCCAAAGGCGAGGAAGTGCAAGGCGGCATGAGTCCGCTGGGCTTGAAAGCGTTACCGACCGGCCTCATGCGCGGTCGCTTCAGTCCGCTGGATGGACAGCTCTACGGCTGCGGAATGTTTGCATGGGCCGGAAACCGCCAGCAACCGGGCGGGTTCTATCGGATCCGCTACACCGACCAACCCGCCTACCAACCCGTCGCCCTTAGCACTCAAAAAGGCAAGGTCACCATTGGATTCAGCGATGCGATTGATCCCAAAACCATTGCCGATCTTTCCACATGGGAGGTCCGCGCATGGGATCTTGAGCGCACCAAAAATTATGGCTGCAAACACCTCAACGAACGCGTTTGGAAAATTTCCAAAGGTGAAATTTCAGCCGATAACAAAACCATTACCCTAGAGATCCCCGAGCTCGCACCGACCTGGGGCATGTCGATCAAGATAAAACTCATCGGCTCCAAAGGCGAAGCCATCGAACGTGAGATCCACAATTCCATTTTCACCCTTGATTGATCTAACAAAATATCTGCCATCATGAGATTCATCTTCCTGTTCTTTGCCTTCGTCATCACCGCAACTGCGGAAACGAAAAAAATCGGTTGGTTCGAGCCAGTGGTGAAAGACATCGAGGGCTGGAAGGTTTCAGTCGATCCAAAATTACTCGAAGGGGAACACGCCAAGGATGGTGAGCTCGCTTTGAAAATGTTAGCGAATCATCTTCAGCGCATCATCATCCTGATGCCTGAAAAACAACTTGCCGACTTACGTAAAATCGGGATTTGGTTAGAGCACAAGCATCCTGAGTTGGGCAACATGCAATACCATCCGGGTGCGGATTGGTTGGCTGGAAAAGGTTATCATCCTGATTTGGTGAAGAAGGTGCACATCCCCGTTGCGAGTGCGCTTTATTCCAAAGGCAACATGCTCAAACAACCGGCCGTGATTCTTCACGAACTCGCACATGGCTATCACGACCAAGTTTTGGGCTTCGAACACAAAGGCATTCTTGAGGCATTTCAAGCGGCGGAGAAACGAGGCGATTATGAGAAAGTCATGCTTTTCGATGGCCGTGAGGTGAAGCATTACGCGCTTACCAATCACAAAGAATATTTCGCCGAGGCGACCGAAGCTTATCTCTATCGCAATGATTTTTATCCCTTCGTTTCGGCCGAACTCAAAATTCATGATCCAAAAGCCCACGAGCTCATGGAGCAAATCTGGAAAGCTGACGCAGCCAAGAAATGAAAATCATCGCGGCCATTTCGATCCTGTTGGTTGGTGGTTGGTGTGCAGCTTGTGCGGAGAACATTCGCAAACCCAATGTGATTTTGATCATGGCGGATGATCTCGGCTATCAAGATCTCAGCTGCTACGGCCATCCATCGATCCAAACACCTGTCCTTGATCAACTCGCCAAAGATGGCATTCGCTTAACTAACTTTCACTCCGGAGCAACCGTATGCACGCCCTCACGTATGGCTTTGCTGACGGGTGCCTATCCTGTGCGATCTGGATGGACTCAAGGGGTTGCAGGTTTCCTCATGGGCAATAAAGACGGCTTGAGTCCCGATGCTCTCACCATCGCCGAAATCTTCCGCGCCGAAGGCTATATTACAGGCATTTCAGGAAAATGGCATATCGGCCAGCTGCCAGGAACCCGCCCACGAGATCAGGGTTTCGACAGCACGTTTTACTGCCCCATGAGCAACAACCAACTCAAAGAGATTTGGCGCAACGATGAAATCGCTATCAAAGATGTCGATAACCGCCACTTCACCGAGCATTTCCACACCGAAGCCCTGCGCTTCATCCGCGAGAATCACGAGAAACCATTTTTTCTCTATCTCCCCCACACCGCTCCGCATTTTCCCGTCGAAGCGCATCCGGATTGGAAAGGAAAATCCAAGTTCGGCGAATATGGGGATGTCGTCGAAGAACTCGATGCCCGCACGGGTGAGATGCTGAAATTGTTAGATGAACTCAAGCTCAAAGAAAATACCATCGTCATCTTCACTTCAGACAACGGAGCGCAAGGTGGAGAGAAGGCGAGCAATCTGCCCCTGCGCGGCAATAAGTGGAGCCCGCTCGAAGGCGGCACGCGCGTGCCAGGCATCATCGCTTGGCCAGAAACAATCCCGCCGAATCAAACCAGTGATGCGCTCATTGCTGCTATTGATCTGCTTCCCACTCTTTGCCGAGCAGCTGGGATCGATCTCAAAAAGCACGCTCAAAACAAACCCATCATCGATGGCATAGATGTTTGGGAAACCCTAACAGGAAAATCCACGCAACCTGCCCGCACCGAACTTCTTCACTGGCACGGAAAATCCGCTCAACCTCAGGCACTCACCCAAGGCGATTGGAAATTTTTTCCCGATCAACGCGATGCTCTAACAAAAGCCGATCCCACCAAAAAACCCGATGGCCCAAGCACCCCCGTCCTCTATAATCTCCGCGATGACATCGGCGAATCCAAAGACCTAAGCCAACAATTTCCCGAGAAAGTCGAAGCCCTAAAACAACGCTTCAACCAGCTCGCCGAGGAACTCAACTCCAGTGCGAAACTGAAAATCACCACGCCGTAAAAAGGGGAGCGCGGGCGTCTCGCCCGCAACCACCAATCCAGCTGCAGTATCGGCTGTCCTGAATGGCACGTGATTAAGGTGTAATTCAAGAAATAGGCAGGGACCTTTATCCCTAAAGGTCCATATCTGAGGGCGCGCCATACCCCATCGAGCTCTTTCCGTAATGAGCACCGCGAGATATGTAACCCCGACAAGTCGGGGCTGCCTCATCGCTTAATCACGTGCCATTCAGGACTGTCCGTATTTACTTTAACATTTGCCAGACTTCGTTTTGGCGAAGCATTTCTGGAATCCATGGCGGATCGTAAAAGGCAAAGAAAGGTTTCCCCGTGGGTTTGAGTTTGTTTTCGGTAATCAGCTTGGCGATGGATTCAGAAGCTGCTTTGCGGTTGTCTTCTTTGTCCCAACCGGAGAAGCGCAGGACCGCGTAGGTTCCGCCATCGATTTTTGCTACGGCCAAGCCCTCGGCATTGGGAGTGGGAGAACCATTTTTAGCGACCTCAGCAGGGATCATGAAACTCATGCTGCCGCTCTTTTTCGCATCAGCCGTTTCGTTTACGAAAACCGGAGAGGTCATGCTGATTTTCTGCTTCTTGTCGTTTTCTCCGCTGATGTATTTGAATAGCTGGCGGAAGGATTTGTCACGTTTCTCCATGTCCTCCATGGGCGCGGAAACGATGGGGATGTCGGCGTATTTCCTGACCTCGAAGTCATCCTTTTTTTGAACGGTTTCATAGGTGGGTTTTTCGATCGCACAGGATGTGAGTGATGCGATCAGCAAAGCGAAAACGATTTTCATCATAGAACAAGCTCCGCTGGGAAATGGGGAAATCAACCGCGAATTTTTTTAATGAGAACCCCTTTCAAGACAAAAGGAAAAGACGTTTTGATTCATCTGGCGTTCGAACGATCCACGCGAAACCTCACTGCAATGGAGCGGCGTCGTTTTGGGTGGTGTTGCGGTAACCTGCCTGGGCTTCGCGGAGGGAGACGGATTTGTCCCCGCTTTTATCGTAGAATTTCACGACATCGGCTGAGGTGAAAGTGACGGCACGGGAGGTGCCTTTGAGGCTGTTGAGACCGTCGTCGATTTCCTTGGTGCTGAGCTTGCCGTTGCCGTTGTAGTCCCAGCGATCAAATTTTTCCATGAGGCCGAGCATTTGTTTTTCGGAGTTGGTTTGTGGAATGGCGGAGCCGGTGCCGGTGGCACAGGCGGCAAGCAAGCAGGTGGCGAAAGTGGGAAGTAGGAACGGAATGCGCATGTGGTTTTGGAGATAAGGTTGAAAGTCTTTGAGCTAGACTAGATGATGTCCCAATCGGGAGCGTGGTCAAGGTTGCTTGTAAGCTCGGATAAAGTTTTCACTGTCCCTTCTTCAAAGCGTCTTCGGCACGTAGGATTTGCTTTGCGTCTAACATTTTTTGTTTGAGCAGGGGGTATGCAATTTCTTGAACGGAGACCTTCGATTCGATCGCCACACTAGCGGCGATGGCGGCACTTTGTGAGAGTGCCATGAACACCGGCTCCATGCGGATCGAGCCGTGTGCGACATGGGATGTGGAAAGACAGATGGGCGAAAAAAGGTTTTCGCACTCGCCTTTGCGCGGGATGATGGAGCGGTAGGAAATGCCGTAAGGTTTTGGAGGGACACGCCAGATGACACCGTCGTTTTGGGCAAGGCCTTCCTCGGTCACGAAATGCTGCACACAGTGGGAATCCATTCCAAATGAACCGAGTGCGACCGGATCTGCTGGGCTACGTTTACCTTCGCAATCCTGTTGGGTCATGACGTAATCTCCAATCATGCGTCGTGCCTCGCGGATGTAGATCATCCATGGCCAGCCACCGTTGTCGGTGAATTCATCTTTCGGCAGGCCGTAGGCGGAAACTTTTTTGCGTATCTCTTCTGGCACACGAGAATGGTTGGAGAGCGTCCAAAGAAAACCGCGGATGTAGGTTTGGTGCTCTTTTTCGATTTCAATACGTCGCTCGTAACTTGCTTCGGGATAATCCCAGTTCGCGCCCGCGTGGTCGGAGCCGATGGCGTGCATGTTGTTCCAATCCACCTTGGACCCCTTTCCTGACAACGGTTCAATCAAGGCAGGCAAGCGCAGATCGCCGGCGTCGAAATTTCTTAACAACAGCTCGTGATCGACGTCTCGATAGCCTTCGGGTTTTTCGATGGGGATGCGTAGGTTGGGATCGGTGGTCAAGCAAACGCGATAGTTGTAGGCTTGGATTTTCTTATCGCCTTGTCCGTTGGCGAGGTCGTCGATTTGGAAAACGTGAGGCAGCAACCCGCTTTTCGGATCTCCTTTGATGAGATAGGGATCCACATCTTTGATGAAATGATCTTTGTCGCGTTGGGTGTAATGCAGGCGTGGTTTGGTATCGCCACGGCGCACACCTGCAAGATTCTCGTTGTATTGACTCTCGGGCTCCCGTCCAACGGTGTAGCTAACGCCTGCCGCCGCCATGAGATCGCCGACGTATGTTGCGTCGATGAACATTTTTCCACGATAGGTTTTTCCGCTGAGGGTGGTGATGGACTCGATGCGCTTGCCGTTCATCTTTACTCCTTTGTCACGATCTAACAGCTCTTTATAAACAACCGTCACCCCGGCATCTCCGATGATTTTTTGAAAAACCTTGAGACCCACATGTGGTTCGAAGCTGCGTACAAATTCCGCACTGTAAGCAGCAGCGACCCCGTCATAAAACTCCGATGCGATCCCTCCAAAGGTCCCGCGTCTTCCAAGAAAATCGGTTGCGCCAAGACCGCTCGCACTCATGCCGCCAAGAAATGCCGTGGGGCTTACGAGGATCACCGAGTGCCCGCGGCGTTTGGCATCGACTGCCGCCGTTACAGCACCCGACGAATCACCATAAACGACGATGTCATAGACCTCAGGAGCGTCCTCGGCATGTGTTTGGGCAATACCCACAAACATGAGCGAGAGACAAGCTAAGTGCTGGATGAGGAATTTTGACATTGGGCTTATGCGGAATTGGGCAGCTTATACGCACGGATCAGGAATGATCTAGCATACAAAAATTCATGAATAAGAAGCGTAATTTTATGCGTTTCCAGTTCTTGCAAAGATCCATAAATCCATCGAGACTCGCGGGAATGTTCCGAATCCTGATAGCTTGCTTGGCTCTTATCGCACCGTGTGTCGCTCAAACGAAACGTGTTTGGCAGCCGATTATTGATTATTCGATTTCCTTTCCCGGAGATCGGCCTGATGCAGCGCCGATGATCAACCCGTTCGAAAACTTCACGCACATGGCATCCGACTTTGGTTGGATGGGACCGGGCGGTGGACGTATTGATTCCAAAGGCGGCATCATCAATGTGAAGCCGGACGGCGATTGGACAGGTGCATGGCATTCGTTGGCCGGGCTGGGCGCACAGAGTAACCGTACGTTTGATCCAACGGATGTGATCGGTCTGGGCGGTCCTGTGGAAAAGCGTTGTGGCGTCCGCGAGCTTGCAGTCAATGCGAGTGGCAAAGGAGTTTTGCGACTGGAGCTCATCAATGTAAGCCGCGAGGTGGTTTGGAAAACTTCCCTGACGCTCGCCAGTAATGCTACAAAGACGCATCTTTTTCCTCTTGATGCGAAAGTGTTGGGCGAAATCAAAATCATGAACTGGATCGCCGAGCCGGGTTGCGATCTCCGGCTTTCCTCCATCGGGTTCATTGCCCAGAGGCCTGAGATGTCGCTGGAAGAATGGGCATTCCGAATTTCTCTGGGTAAACTGCGCCGCTGCCATGATATTGAAAGCGGTCTGACCCGGGATCGCGGCCACACGCCCACCGGTGAATTTGAGTCGATTGCCTCAACGGGATTTCACGCGTTGGCAAGTGCTTTGGCTTTTTCCGAGGGGATTATTGATAAACAGAAAGCGACCTTGGAAGTCTCGAAAACTCTAACAGCTCTTCAGTCATTACCCACCGCCGCAGGATTTTTTCCGCATTTTGTCCATAGTGGAAAAGATGGTCGCACCACCATCGTGCCGGGCACAGAATTTAGCACGGTCGATACCGCGATCGCGTTGCAGTCACTATTGTTAGCGACGCAGATTCTTGAGTTGCCGGAATTGAATCAACAGGCTGTCGCCATGATCGCACGACTCAATTTTGATGCGGTGACCGATGCGGAAGGATGGATTAGCCATGGATTTTTGGATGATGGGAAAACGCTGTTGACCTCGGCATGGCGTGACTGGGGTGGAGAGACCGCATTGGTTCTTGCACTTGAAGCGATGATTCCCGACCGCCAACCGCGCGGCAAAATGATACCCAGTGGTGAGCCATATCGTGGGGTTGGCTTTATTGCTGAGATTCAAAGTTTGTTTTACCCGGATTTTGACAGGAAGGATCCCGACCTCGTATCTTCGGTCTCTTGGCCGGACATTCGCAAAAAGCTGCTCGTGGGCCAGACATCATATCTGAAAAATCATTGGCCGAATTCTGCTGCGGCGCAGTCAGGAATATTCGGACTCTCAGGGGGAGAATCCGGCATGCCTGGCGCCGGATATACCGCAAACGGGATCGAAGTCATGGGTGTTCGTTGGATCCATCCTCATTATATGATGATGGGTCTCGCGCTCAGCAACCCCGAGCAATATGCGAAAGGCTTAAGCGCTCTCGACGCGAAACAATTTCTCTATCCTTTCGGCCTACCCGAAAACATCGAGGCGGATCTCCGCCTCCACAATCCCATGCAAGGCTCTCTCAACGCTGGCTTCGAAGCCATCTCCGCTTATCACGGTTGGAAAAAACGTAATAACCCAGACAATGTGATCGATGTGGCATCGAAAAGTCATCCACTATTAAGAAAAGCAGCCGCTCGCTTTTATCAAACTGAGCCTTAGCCGCTTCTATAAAGTAATATGCGCTCCCAATTCGACCACGCGTCCGGGAGGTAATTGAAAGTATGCGGTGGCTGGCGAGGCATTGCGTGCCATGACGGCGAAAAGAAACAGCCGCGCCCGATCGAACAGCCCTGCATTTTTCCCGACGCCGTAGGTTTCCCGACCGAGGAAATAAGTGGCTTTGTTAGGATTGAAGTGCAGTTCTTCCGGCAACAGTTCTTTGAGCGCATGTGGCACAGTTGGGCTATCGGCAAATCCGAATTGGAGAGTGACGCGGTGGAGTCCTTCTCCGAGATCTTGGTGGGTCATTCTTTCTGGACCGGTCGCGTGTGGCTCATCCGATGTGGAAACATGGAGCAGTATGACCTGCTGATGGAGCACTTGGTTGTGCTTGAGGTTGTGAAGTAATGCGGTGGGGACTTTTGTGTCTTTTCCACTCATATAAACCGCAGTGCCAGATACACGGTGGATCTTGCCTTTTGAGAGTTCATCCAGCAGATGACTCACCGGAAGAGCGCTGGCAAGAATGCGTTTATAAAGCAGTTTGCGTCCCCAGATCCAGATCAGCATCAGCGACATGATCGCTCCGCCCGTCACCAGCGCTAGCCATCCGCGATGCACAATTTTCAAAGCGTTCGCAGCCAGGAACGCGCCGTCTAACAGAAGAAACAGGGCGGTGAGTGAGAATGCTTTGGCAAAGGACCAGTTCCAGCAGGCTCGCGCGGCGGAGTAGAATAAAACCGAGGTGATGGTCATGGTGAGCGCGATGGCGATACCGTAGGCACCTGCTAGATTTGCGGATGTTTCAAAACCGATGACTAGGAAAATACAGGCAAACGCGAGCATCCAGTTCACCATGGGCACATAGACTTGTCCGGCTGAGTGCTCGGATGTGTAGCGGACGAGGAAACGGGGTAGGCAGCCAAGTTGGATCGCCTGAGTGGTGAGAGAAAACGCGCCTGTGATGAGAGCTTGGCTGGCGACAACAGCGGCGGCGGTGGCCAGTAGCGTGAGAGGAAAGCGCAGGAACTCAGGGGCGAGCAGGAAGAATGGACTGCGAATGGCTGCGGCATCCGTCGTCAACAGCGCGGCTTGACCGAGGTAATTTAGCACCAAACAGGGCAACACGACCGAGAACCAGCCGATGCGGATGGGTCGTCTGCCAAAGTGCCCGAGGTCGGCATACAGGGCTTCTCCACCTGTGACGGCGAGGAACACAGCTGCAAGCAAAGGCAAGGCATGTCTCCACTCTCGGATGAGGAAGGTCACTCCTTCCACAGGGCTGAGAGAGAGCAGGATTTGCGGTTGGGAAAAGATTTCCTTAAGGCCGAGAAGCCCGATGGTGGAAAACCATAGCAGAACGATGGGACCAAAGAGAACGCCGACTTTTCTCGTGCCGAAGCGTTGAATGGCAAACAGCGTAGCGAGAATGGCGACAGCGACGGGAACGGTCCAGTGCGCAAGCATGGGCGCACTAACAGAAAGGCCTTCCACGGCACTCAATACGGAGATGGCCGGTGTGAGCATGCCATCCGCATACATCAGCGCAGCTCCCGCGAGGCCGAACAGCAGGACTTTCCCCGCTCTATTGCCATTTTCCTGTTTCGACGCGCCTCGAATCAAGGCTGATAAGGCGAGGATGCCGCCTTCGCCCTTGTTATCGAGCTTGAGGATAATGAAGAGATATTTGACCGTCACCACGAGCAACAAAGACCAAACGACCAAAGAGGCCGCGCCGGTCAAGTTGTGCGCATCAATGTGGGCCCCATGTGATTCTTCTGAAAAGCATTCGCGAAACGCGTAGATCGGGCTTGTGCCAATATCGCCAAAGACGATTCCAAGTGCAGCAATGGTAGTCGCCGCTAGCTTCGGCTTCTGGTGATTGGGGTCAGAGATGGAAGAATTCATGAGACTGAGAGTGAGCCGCCGCAGCGCTTTCCTAGCAACCCTAGGGCATTCTGACCAGAGGCAAATATTATGGTAAATGGGCCCGGTGACACATGGATTATTGAGAAAAATCGCAGGCTGTCTCTATTCCGCCACTCAACCCTGAGTTCGCTTTTGATTAAAAGCCGTCTATAACCCGTAACAGCGTTGAATTAAAAACCCTCGATCGATTGAAAAATGAAACTTAGATTACACGTTAACATGCGCATGCAAAAACCCTTAGCACTTATTTTAGGCATCGGATGTATTTTTGGTGGCAATCTTCTTTCCGCAAAACCTAACGGCGGAGCTACTTCGCAGTCGTTAACAGCCGATGGCGAAACCCTCAAAGCAGAATATGCAAAGATGCTTGCTGATTTGCAGGCTGAGATCACTAAAGCCATTCCAACTGTTAGCGATGCAAAGAAAACCGCGTTTGCACAAGCCCGTGAAGCCGCTGCGAAAGTCACTACAGAAGCAGAAGCCGCACAAGCTGAACTTGGTAAGATTGGTGGAGCCAAAGCTTTAATCGATCATGCCAAAGGCAAATGGATTGGCGGTGCGGAAAAGGGAATTGCAACGGCAACGGCTGCACTAAAAAGCGCGACCACGCCTGAAGCAAAAGCTGCGGCAGAGAAAGATTTAGCGAGCTGGCAAACCAACAAAGAAGAGGGCGTCAAAGCCTTGAAGGAGCGCACGGAAGCTTATGATAAGCTCAAAGCTAATGAAGCAGCTTTGAATAAAACGGTCACGGATGCCAAGGCCGCTCTCGCCAAAGCGAAAGACGAGGAGATGAAACTCGCCGATTCGATTTTCAGCGATCTGAAGAGCGTCCTAGGCACCGATAAAATCGATGGCAAACTCGTAAAAGCCAACATCCTCACTCACGCTACGCCTTACGGCTTGGCGGCTTTTGCCGAGAAGAGCGCGGCGGGAAAAACACTAGTCACCCAGCTTCTCGCCAACGAAAAACTGATGAAAGAGATGCTCCTCGCTGGTGGTGCACGCTATGGCAAATACGGCGAGGCGATGCAGATTTACTCCGACATTCAAAAAGCCAGCCCGAAAGCGAAATCCGATCTTTTCCAACGCCTCGCCCTCGCCACCGCGCTTGAACACGCCAATCCCATCGCCCAAGGCAACGCCAAAGCCGTGACCGACGGACCAGCTGTTGTCGATCCGGTCAAACGTTATCTCCACTACGAAAAAGCCTACCTCGATGGCGAACTCGACCCCGCCTTCAAAGATCTCACCACTTGGGAATATCGTTTCGTCATCAATCACGATGTGCCCGATGAAATTTCCACATGGGGCCGTAAGATGCTGCAGACCTATCGCCCCGATCACATCTACACTCCGGATTACGGCTGGCGCTATGTTGCCGCCGTGAAAACCGAAGTTCCTTACGGTTCGGAAAATTTGAAATACGACGTCGATACCCTCCACCAACATCAGAACATCGCTAAAAACGGCGGCATTTGCGGGCGCCGGGCGTTTTTCGGTCGTTTCATGCTCCGTTCATTTGGCATCCCGACATGGGGTGTGACCCAGAAAGCCCACGCTGCACTTAGCCATTGGACGCCGAAAGGCTGGGTGGTCAACCTCGGTGCGGGTTATCAACACAGCTGGTGGGACAAAGACGATGTTTCCCTCAGCGGCAACCAGTTCCTTCTGGAAGCCCAAGCCCGCGAACACACCGATGAATACATCAAAGTCCTCCGCGCCGAATGGATCGGCCGCATCCTCAGCGAGCCCGCCTATAATGAACGCAAGAAAATCGCTGGCGGTTTCTGGAGCAACCTCGCCCTTTTCCAATCCCGCACTCTAGCGTCGAAATCCGCCTCACTCGGTCCCCTCGGCCAAGAACTCAGTGAGGCAAACGAGAAAGAACAAAAAGTCGTTTCCGAAACGGTGAGCGCAGCCGATCAAAAAGCATCCGTGAAAAACGGAGTGATCAACATCCCTTCCGTCGCCTATACCAATGGCACCGGCAAAGCAGCGGCGATGAAAAGCTACAGCGGCGGGGGAATGCAAATCCACGCGCTAGGCGGATTCAAAACTCAATACGAGTTCGAGGCCCCAGCGGCCGGTAAATATACCCTCGCCGCCAAAGTCGCTACCGTCCAATCTGGCCAGATCTTCATCCTTTCCACCAACACTGCCCAGCCCACCGAATTGGCGGTGCCCTACACCATAGGCGCATGGGAAGCGACCACACCCTTCGAAGTCACTCTCGAAAAAGGCAAAAACACTCTCAACTTCGAGCTCAAAACTGGGAGCCGCGGCGTGACCATCAAGGATTTCACCCTGACCCCGGCGAAGTAAGCTTACCTATCATGAAAACCCTCGGAGCAGTCTACCCCGACCGCCCCGAGGGTTTTTTGCGATCTGGAATCTTCAACTTGTGTATGATTGGAGTATCTGCAGGCTAGGTTAAGCCCAGAAACTTTTTTTAAAAAAAACTTCCAATTCCCGCCAATCATGGCTGAATACGTCGCATGTTACGGTAGAAAAAAATCGTGCTTTGTGGATATACCATGTATTCAAAGCGCAAGGATTTACAAAACCCCAAGATTCGGTAGTCCCAATTTAAGAAAAACCTATTTATGAAAAACCATCCGTGTTCACGTTTCATCGTGCTTTTCCTATGCTTCGGCCTCTTCTCATCTTTGGCGTTCTCCCAACAAGTCGCTGAGAAAATCTACGGCAAAGAACACCCGTTCACCATTCAGGAACTGCCTGCTGGAAAACTGAAAACCAAGCTGGAAACGCTAACTCCTGAATCCCAAGAGAAAGCCATGCGCTGGATGAACAAGCTGACTTTCAAAGAGTTCGATGCAGCTGAGCACATGCGCGTCGATAATGACGGCGGAATTTTCACGATCTGCCCGGATGGCCATGGTAACTGCGATGGCCACTCTCATGAGACAGAAATCGTCGTTGAAAGCCAACCTTCCGCCGAGACCCCTGGCACTGGAAACGCCCCCGTTCCGATCAGTGCACCTCCAGTCTACAACTCCAGACCCGCCGCACAATTCCACCTTTACCTCGATTTCAACGGCGCTGTCGTTTCAGGTAAAGCATGGAACTCTTCTTACAGCGTGACCAGTTGGGATTGTAGCCCTTGGGGAGCAGATGGCGACAACACGACTTTTAGCGACTCCGAACAAGCTGCCATGAAAGAAATCTGGCAGCGCATGGCCGAAGACTACGCTCCCTTTGACATCAACGTAACCACGGATGTCCGATACGATCCCGTCAATAACATCAATTTGGTCGAAAGAAACAAAGTCGCATGGCTGCTGTTCACCCCAACATCCGATAAAAACGGCAAAGCCTGCCCTCACGCCGGCTCAGGCGGCGTGGCTTATGTTGGAGTGTTTGACCACCCGAGTTATCACACCCTCTATCAGCCTGCATGGGTAACCCCATCGTCCAATGCTTACATGTCAGAGGCAGGATCTCACGAGATTGGCCACAACCTTGGACTTTCTCACGACGGCACCACTACCGCCGGATACTATGCTGGCCACGGAAACGATGATATTTCTTGGAATCCTATCATGGGAGCAGCCTTGCGTAACGTTAGCACATGGTCCAAAGGCCAATATTACAAAGCCAATCAGTTCCAAGACGACTTGACGATCATGTCAGATCAACTTGCTTACGTGGACGACGATCACTACGGCACCGCTCCACTGGCGACCGCACTGGTCATCCCGGATGGCGTGACGATCAGCTCCACAACCCCGGCAAACGATCCGGATAATGACAACCCGGAAAACAAAGGAGTCATTTCAACCGCTTTGGACGTCGATGTGTTCTCATTCCAGACCGGCCCCGGTCCAATCACCCTGAATGTCAATCCAGTGAAGCAATCGTCTGGGACTAACGGCAACAACTTGGATATCTCCATCCAGCTGCGTAACAGCCTTGGAGTCACCGTCGCCACATCGAATCCTGAAACCAATACCTTTGCTTCCATCACCACCACAGTTCCAGCCGGAGTTTATTACCTCTACGTTGATAACTCCGCGGCAGGCAGCCCTATGCTTGCAACACCCACCGGCTACACCGACTACGGCAGCCTCGGTCAATATTTCATCAGCGGCACTATCGTGGAGGCCACACCCATGCTGCGTGTGCTCAGCATCACTCCAAATGTAGGTGATGTTGACACCTCTGTCAGCGTTACGATCACCGGCACGCTGTTCGCAGCTACCCCAACCGTGAAACTTACCAAAACCGGCTATTCCGACATCAACGCCACCAACGTTGTGTTTGTGAATTCCGAAACCCTGACTTGCGACTTCAATCTAACAGGCGTAGCGCTCGGGGAATGGAATGTCGTGGTCACCAACCCGGATTTGGAAACGGCAACCCTTCCCGGAGCCTTCACCGTCGAACTCCCCGAGGTCGATTTTTATGAAGAGTTTTTCGATGCATCACTTTCACTGCCTACAGGCTGGAGCACTTACAGCACCACCGAGGCGACTCCTCTCTGGGAGGTGGTTTCGACCAGCAGCCAAACTATTAATAATTCCGTTTTCGCAGGCTGCCCTTCAGTTATCTCCACCAAATATATCGAATCGCCCAGCATACCGATTCCACTCAATGCCGTGAATTTGAAATTCAGCTTCTGGCAAGACTGCGATATGGAAACCGGATATGACGGTGGCACACTTCAATTCAAGATCGATGACGGGGATTGGTTTGACGTGACAAGCAATGAATCTGGCGCTGGCTTCGAAAGCAATGGCTACAACCAAATCATTTCGTCTGCCTACCGCAGCCCCATCGCCGGTCAATACGCATGGAGCGGCAAGAGCAACGGCTACATCCAGTCCGTCATCGCCATAAGCGATCCTACTAAATATTCAGGGAAAACTCTGAAAGCCAGATGGCTGCTCGCCAGCGATAATTTCGCAGTCTCCAAAGGCTGGAACATCGATACAGTAGAAATCACCGGCTCCATCTATGTCGAACCCGGAGATCCGGATGTCAATTACTTGGAGGTAACGACCGAGGACGATCTCACATTTGTTGGCACCCACGGCGGTCCGTTCACGCCCACACCACAAACCTACACCCTTACCAATTCCGGCCCAACAAGCCTCAAATGGACCGCAGCGAAAGGCACAAGCTGGGTAACACTTTCCGCAAGCAGTGGAAACTTGGAAGCAGGTAAATCCGTCACGCTCTCCGTTTTAATCAATAGCAACGCCCTCGCTCTTCCAGTAGGCACCGACGCAGATACCATTAATATCATCAATCTCTCGAAGCCTGATGACGTCATCACTCGTGGAGTGTCCATCGAGGTCAATTCCATACCCGTAACGGTAACTATCACTGGCCGAAACCATAACTATAACGGTTCACCTAAATCTGTCACGGTCACCACAGATCCTACAGGTATTCCTGTTATTGTAACCTATAACGGTAATACAACACCTCCAACCAATCCGGGGACCTACGCGGTCGTCGCAACCGTCAATAAAGCTTTTCACGCAGGCTCCGCAACCGCAAACATGACAATTTACCCGGTTCCGAATCTCGTGCGCACCACCGTCAACAATGTCACTAGCACAGGTTGGACAACCGTGAACTTCGGTAAAACCTATGTTTCACCTGTCATCATCGCAACGCCCATATACAGAACTTCAAGCTTGCCACCGGTGGTCACCCGCATCCGCAACGTGACTCCAACCAGCTTCCAGCTCAGACTCGCTCGCGCAGATGGATTATCCACCGCAGTAAGTATGAGCGTGTCTGTGGTCGCAGTGAACGAAGGTGTTTATACAGTTGCTCAGCAAGGAGTGAAAATGGAGGCAGTCAAATACACCTCCACCCTCACCGCTTCTGGCACAAGTGCATGGAACGCTGAGGCGCGCACGTATGAAAACACTTACACCAACCCCGTCGTTGTTGGCCAAGTCATGAGCTTTAACGATTCAAGATGGTCGGCATTCTGGAGTAGAGGCGCTCTCGCCACTGATCCTATCAGCGCGGCAAGTCTCAACGTCGGAAAGCACGTTGGATTGGACACGGTTAAAACACGCGCCAATGAAACTATCGGCTACATTGTCATCGAGTCCGGCACAGGCACCATCAATGGGGTTCGCTACCAAGCCGCTGTCGGCACTGATATTGTTAGATGCTTCGGTGATGCTGTTACGCCTTATGCATATCCCTTGTCCGGATTTACCAGTGTCAGCACCGCTGCCGTTTCGCAAACCGGTATGGACGGCACTGAAGGTTCCTGGGCAGTTTTGTCTGGCGCACCAGCTCTCACCACGACCACACTCAAACTCCACGTTGCAGAGGACGGCTTCAATAACACCCTCCGCAAACACACCACGGAGCAAGTTGCCTTCATCGTCTTCCAGTAATTCACAACCCCTGTCCATTACCAAACGATCTAAAATCCGCAGTGCGAACTGCGGATTTTTTTTGATACAGAAATAATAGCCGAAAGTAGAGCTTTTGCCAAAAAGGCTCTTTTTTGTTCTAGCGAACACCTTTTTTCTTGCCGGATCGCAAAAGATGATTCAGCTTCCCTACATGGCTACGAAAACAAGCACCGACACAACAGCAGCAGATAAACTTCAAGACGCACGTAAAAGAAACCTGGATATGGCGATTTCGCAGATCCAAAAGGAATTCGGCGAAGCGGCCATCATGCGGATGGGCGACGAACATCGGGTCGATGTCGATGTGATCCCTACCGGCAACCTTTTGATCGACCGCGCCCTCGGGGTCGGCGGTTTTCCACGAGGCCGGATCATAGAAGTTTTCGGACCGGAGTCTTCTGGTAAGACCACTTTGACTCTGACCGTGATCGCGCAGGCGCAGAAACGCGGCGGCTTAGCGGCGTTCATCGACGTTGAGCATGCCCTCGACCCGCAATACGCCCGTAAGCTCGGTGTAAACTTGGATGATCTTTTGGTTTCTCAGCCATCGTCAGGTGAGGAAGCGCTGCAAATCTGTGAAGCTTTGGTGCGCTCGAACGCGATCGATGTCATCGTGTTGGACTCGGTCGCTGCCTTGGTGACCAAACAAGAGCTCGATGGTGAGATCGGCGATTCCACGGTAGGGGCGCAGGCGCGCTTGATGAGCGCTGCGATGCGGAAACTCACCTCCTTCATCTCCAAGGCGAAAACCGTTTGCATTTTCACCAACCAGATTCGCGAAAAAATCGGCGTCATGTTCGGTAGCCCAGAAACCACTCCTGGCGGACGCGCGCTGAAATTCTTCTCATCCGTTCGCGTCGATATCCGTCGCATCGGCCAGATCAAATCTTCCGACGGCACCACCATCGGTAGCCGCACCAAAATCAAAGTCGTCAAAAACAAAGTCGCTCCTCCCTTCACCGAAGCCGAGTTCGACATCATGTATGACGAGGGTATTTCCTCCACTGGATCGTTGCTCGATCTCGCCTTGGAAATGGAAATTATCCAGAAGCGCGGATCGTGGTTCTCTTATGACGGCACTCAACTCGCGCAAGGTCGCGACGCCGCCAAAGACGTCCTAAAGGCAGATCCCGCCATTTACGAATCCATCGAAGCGAAAGTCAAAGAAGGACTGGAAGCTGCGAAAGGTAAAAAGAAGTAAGAGTTCGCGTTCTTGCTAACAATCCGGTGGAGCGCATGCGTCCCGCCGGATTGTTATTTTTAAATTAAACATTCATTCTAAGTAAAACATCTTCTCAATTTTCAACCTCGCCATCAGTGCGGTGGGACTTCACGTTTTTAGAAAATTATGGGACTCGATGCCGTAGAGTTAGTGGTTGCTGTTGAGGAAAAGTTTGGGATCACGATACCCGATGCTGTGGCCGCGCAGATGATTACTCCTGCTATAATGATTTCGTATGTTCAGGAAGCAGTCGGACAGAAGTCGAAGGAGTTGAATGAGACACCACGCTGGACACATGAAGAGGTCAGGAAGATCGTGCTTCAGGTGATTAGAGAGCAGTTAGGCATCGAAACGTTTCGTGATACAGATGAATTTGTTCGCGATCTCGGCATCGATTGAAGATCCATTTTAATAGATAGATCGTCAGAGCGGATCGTTTTATGACTCATTTATCGACCCGCATTTTGCGCGCCTGTCTCCGCTTTGGACTTCTCGATTCAGTTATTCCTTACAGCTATGAACGACATCATGGATGGCTTTGAATGCTTGAGTTTTACGTGAGACGACGCTCCAACCTAGGAGTTGGTAGTACTGCTCTTTACCTTCGAGGGAGGTGTGTAAGTAAGAGATTTTGATTCGGTCGATGGATCCAGAGATTTCTCGTTGGACAGCGGGTAGGCCATTGATGGTTAGAGTCTTTGGCTCGGACATCGTGGCGTTGGTGAGGCTGGCAAAAATGGCGTCGCAGGTGATGTCAGAGAAATCCTGAAGGTTACCTTCGAGATCAATTTTGGTTTCGGTGAGGACGATGAAGTATTCTTCTTTTGAAGGGTTACCTACGCTTAAAGAGGCGTCGGCGTTGATATTTTTGAGCTCTCTCCAGTTCGAGGGTATTTGGAGCGATAACTTGGAATCTGGAACATTAACGATCCTGCCCGTACCCGAAACGGAGGCGATTCCCGGTTTTCTTTTACTTATTGCTTCTTGGAGTCCCGCATAGATGCCGAAGATAAAAATGCAGACGAGTGCAAGCAAGGGAAGACCGCTAAGAACTAAACCAATGATCCAATTTTTATTTTTTGTGGAGATCAGTTTGATGAGAGAAACAATAAACAGAATCGGCAAGCCGATCATCAAGATGCTGATGAGAATCACGCCTATAATGGTTCCAATTTTGTAGGCAGCACTGCTGGTGTCTGTGGCGGCGAGGAGAAAAAAATCGGTGATCATGGCTTGAGACGTTTCAAGGGTGATGTAATTTTTTCACACCTACTTCATCATAAAATTGAGCAAGATTCCGAGGCGGTCACGCATATCGTGGCGTGGGACGATGGCGTCGATGAGGCCGTGTTCTAACATGAACTCGGCAGTTTGGAAGCCAGGAGGAAGGTTTTGGTGGGTGGTTTCTTTGACCACGCGAGGACCGGCGAAGCCAATCATGCATTTAGGCTCGGCGATGTTGATGTCGCCGATGGTGGCGAAAGAGGCGGTGACGCCACCGGTGGTGGGATGGGTGAGAACGGAAATGTAGGGCAAGCCGGCTTCGCTGAGTTTGGCGAGAGCGCCACAGGTTTTCGCCATCTGCATGAGCGAGAGCATGCCTTCTTGCATGCGTGCGCCAGAGGAGGCGGAAACGATGATCACGCCGCGTCTTTCAGCAATGGCGGTTTCTATGGCGCGGGTGATTTTTTCACCGACTACCGAACCCATGGAGCCGGCGAAGAATTTGAAATCCATCACTGCGATCATGGCGGGCTGGCCGTGGATGTTGAGTCTACCCGTGACGACGGCGTCGTTCATATGTGTGCGCTTGCGGAGGCCGTCGATTTTATCTTCGTAACCATTGAAGTTGAGCGGGTTTGCGGAGAACAAACCGGCATCGGTTTCCTCGAAGCTGCCGGGATCGGCGATGAGGAAGATGCGATCCATGGAGTCCAGAAGGAAATGAAAGCCGCAAGGTGGGCAGACTTGGAGATTTTGTTTGAGCTCGATGGCGTGAACCATGGCTCCGCAGTCTGGGCACTTTGACCAGAGACCTTCTGGCATATCGTCGCGCTTTTGTTGGTTGCGGAGAAGAGGTTTGCTGAAGATGCCCATAGAAAGATTGGTTAAAGTGGTGAAAGCGAACTGTGGCAATCCTAGCCAGATGAAATCGAGGCGACAACTCTGATTTCAAGGGGACAAGAAATAGGTATAAGGAGAGAGTTCCCACTTGAAAGTCGTGGGTTAGGGCACTAAGTCGTGAGCCGCATGGATCCACGTCACCCCTATGAGCAGCTCTCGCTCTTTACCGCCGGAATGCTGCTCGCTGTCTGGTTGATAGGTGTTCACGCGTTGATGCTGGCTAAGCCGACCCAGGTTCAGGGCTACATGAAAAAATTTCCCCGTGATCAGACGGCGGGGCAAATCCTAATCGCACTGGGATTGGCTTGGTTTTGGTTGTTGGTCGCTCCGGATGGTTTGGGAAAACTCAGTGCTCTGCAGATGGATCTCGGAGAGTTTAACAAAGCCAAGCCATTGCTACGTTTGTTGGTGCCAGCGGCCGTGATTGCCGTTGCGATGAGTATCCGGGATTTTCTCGCGGTTCGGGCCCTGGGTCTCTGCGGTCTGATGGCCGCCGCGCCGCTCTTGGAGTCGGCATTTCTCAAAGATCCTGGCAGCCGTTTGCTGATTCCGATATTTGCCTACCTGATGTTGACGGCTTCCCTGTATATGGTGGGCATGCCGTATTTGTTCCGCGATGCGGTAACATGGGTCAGCGCGACACGAACACGCTGGAACGCTTGCGCTTTAGCAGGTTTAGCTTATGGCGTGGCGACGCTGCTTTGCGCGTTCCTGTTTTGGCGCGGATATTGATTCACTCAGTAAATAGGCGCTCCGGAAGCTCCGGAATCGCTATTAGGTGCGGATTTCTCTGCGGTTTTTTCCATTTCTTGGCCAAGCAAACGGGTGTCACGACCGAGACCGACCATGGTGTTGCATGAGGCGAGTGCGAAAATGGCAGTGAAGCTGATAAGGATAAGTTTCATAGATGGTTAAGATGAAGAAATTGTCCGCGAATACGTGGGATTGTCAACGCTGCTTTAAGGAGCGTCGGATTTCTAGAATTCCGTCTCTGATACTGAAAATATCTGCGCGGAGTTGTTCGAGCGCGGCGATTTGGTTGAGATCTTTTTCGCCCTCGATGAGTTGCTGGCATGCGCCAACTGCTTCGTTGATCCAATTCAAGCAGCGTTTCAAAACCGCGAGGACGAAACCGGCTTCTGGCTGGTATCCACTGCTGCGGTCGTTGAGCACGCCGGCAAGCTTGGTGCTGATCCTTAGCAAACTTGAGGTAAGCTCATAACTTGGGCCGTCACTATCTTCACAACTTGGGCCGAGGATCTCAAAGGCGCGTAGGGATATCTGCTGAGCATGGACTTGTAGCGGATGAGTGTAGTCTTGCTCATCGTCATCACGCCCGATGCCGTCGTGATAGAAATCTTCATCGCCGGTGATGGAATTCCAATCGCCTTCGCCTTCATCAAAATCGTCGTCATCGAAATCGTCGCTTTCCTCACGATCCGCCATCGCGCCGAGCAAACCATCCCAGCCCATGACGAACGCTTCTTTGCGCTCAGCATCCGGATCGTCGATGTATTTTTCCAACACTTCTTGGTAAGCATCTGTTAGGCGATCTGATTCCTTGAGGCGCTTTTCCCATTCGTATTCGTTCAGTTCGGAGCGTTGGATTTTTGATTTGGCCGTATCAGGAGTTTCATCGCCTTCGCTACGCTGGATCATTTGAGCGAGGAAATCCCGCATGCTGTTCATGTTCGCAAGCTTTTGGGCTTCTTCGAGATCCTGATCCATTTCCCAAACATGTTCAGAAATCCGCATGCGGTAGTCAGGCGCTTCGACCAATACGCGACCGTTGATATCACTGAACCATTCAAGGTAGAGAATATTTTTCCACTCGCAGGGGATTTCGCGATTTTGGCGGTAGTATTCGGTGATTTGCTCTTCGGGAATTTGTGGCACCCGGGCTTTTTGGGAAGCGGTGATATCGCCGACGATGCCGGTTTGCTCGGTATCGAGTGAGTTGGCCTCGGAGCAAACTTTAGGGTTGGTATTCTCAAATTCGAGGATCGTCCCAGCGAGGTCTCTCCAGCAATCGCCGTTCAAAGAAAGGATCAACGGTTCATCGCGGCCCGCGAGCCAGATTTTTCCCGTGGTTGTTCCTTCGACGGTGTTGTCGATCATCCCGTGTTCGATCGCTTCATCCAAACGCCATGCCATGAAAGAGATCTTTTGATTGATCGGGTGGGCACGTCAAGTCATCGATTTCACCAAGCCCCCAATATTCGGTGTTTAATACGAGTCATTCTGATCACTCCAAGCTTGTTCAAATTTTAATCAAGTTGGTAAAAAATTTAAACTTACCTTAGTAAATTTATCCAGTTAAGTATAGCGCACTCCATTTATGAAAAACCTTATCTATGCAGCGATGGCTGCGGCTTCATTCATCAACATCGCTTTCGCCGAAGCTTCGCCAGGGCTGAACGGCGCGACGGGAAATATTTTCAAGGTCGATCTCAAGGCCCAAACCTTTGAGTTGCTTAAACAAACCGAATACGATCCGAAGACTGATATCGGAAAATCTCGATTCACGGTAAATTGGAACGAAAAAACCGAGATCTCCGCTGTGACTAAAAATGCGAAGTCCGAGATTATTAGAACGGAGCGTATTGAAGTCACGGCGCTGGCAAAAGGATTTTGGAAAGCGACGCTACAGGGCGCGCAGGAAGGGGAGCGATTCGTTGTTCAGAGTATGCAAGTCACCGCGCTCGAGGACCCGCGGGCGACGGACGATCCAAATTTACCTCGGGTTTTGGTGATCGGAGACTCGATCAGCATGAATTATCATGAAGCGGCGAAGGTGGCCCTGAAAGGGATCGCCAATTACCACCGCAACGAAGGCAATTCATTTTCAAGCGTGCACGGGGTCAGCAATGCCGAGCTTTGGCTGGGCGATTACCAACAAAAAGGCCTGCACTGGGATGTCATCCAGTTCAATCACGGCCTGCATGATCTCAAACAAACTTATGATAAAAAGACCGATTCCTTTGGCGACTACGCCGTGCCGCTTGAGCTTTACAAAGAGAGCTTGGAAAAGGAGATCGCTATTTTAAAGAAAACTGGTGCGACCCTGATCTGGTGCACGACGACCCCAGTTCCCCAAGATAACAAGAGCCAATATGCCCGCCGTAAAGGCGCGGATGTCGTATTCAACCAAGCCGCAGCGGAAGTCATGCAGCGTCATCCGGAAATTTTGGTCACCGATTTGCACGAAGTTGTGAACAAGTCTCCGATTTGCGACAACTGGAGAAAGGGAATTGACGTGCATTTTTACCAGAAACCTGAGCAAGACTTGCTCGGTGCAGCGGTCGCAGAAACGGTCAAAACCGCCCTGAGCGGAAGAAAAAATAATTTTTGAAAAACCTCTATTATCATTTAGATTGCCAGCTTTAGTCCAAGTTCCGAACTCATGAACCTCTATCTATCTATATGTGCCACACTTCTTGTTTGTGGAGCCGCGCTGGCGGATGATAGTAAGAATACCACCAAAGGTATCATTGATATCAATGATTTGAAACGCCCAGAAGGTGCTGTCCAGCTGCTTGGAGAAACCGAGCATCATTTCGTGCCAGCAGACAATAATGTCAGCCTTTGGGTCTTCAAAGACGGCGTGCTGGTAGCCTCGCCAAAGTGGGACAGTGTCGTGACTAAGACCCCGTATCGGGATTTTCAAATGCATGTGGAGTTCAACGTGAACGATGTTCCCGATACAAAAAATCCAGAGGAAAATGGGAATTCTGGAATCTATATCCAACAACGTTACGAGATCCAGATTCTGAATTCGTTCGGTATCTCTGCGGAAGATTACAAAAACAGCTACGCCGGCAGCATTTACAAAATCAAAAAGCCAGACCAGTTGGTTAGTAAAAAAGCGGGTGAATGGCAGACCTACGACATCGCATTCCGCGGCGCACGTTTCGATGGCGCAACCAAAACCGTTGACGCAAGGATTACGGTCTATCAGAATGGCGTTCTTATTCACGATGACTTCGCTATCCCTAAAAAAACTGGAGCAGGCCACAAAGAGGGACCGGAGCCGGGACTCATCAAGTTACAAGGCCACAATAATCCCGTGAGTTACCGCAATATCTGGATCAAAGAATTAAATTTGGAATAAAATCTAAAAAATTTGGCATATTCACGAGTTCATATTACCACTTACTTACTTCACACAACACTCATTTTTCATCAGCGATATACCCGAGCCGCACTTATTATCTCAGTTATTTATGACCGTATCCGCAACAGAGCCTGAGCACGTTTCTCACGCTACATTTCAGGCGCCAAGCCTCCAAGAAGTGGCGGGTCTATTCCCAAACTACGATATTTACAGCTTGATTGCCTGCGGCGGCATGGGTGCGGTATATCACGCAAATCAACGCTCGCTCGATCGCGATGTGGCAATCAAAATTTTACCCAGAGAGTTTTCTCAAGATAAAGACTTCCGCGTCAGCTTCGCGGCAGAGGCCAAATCAATGGCCAAACTGAATCATACAAACTTGATCGGAGTCTATGATTTCGGCGATGTCGGGGGGCTGCTTTACATCGTCATGGAATACGTTCCGGGCAGCTCATTATATTCCGTCAGTCACGGACGTGTGGTTCATCAAGAAGATGCCCTGAAAATGGTGATCAGTGTCTGTCGCGGTCTAGCACACGCCCATGAATACGGCATCCTTCATCGCGATATCAAACCGAGTAACATTCTGATAGATTATGCCGCGAACCCTAAAATTGGCGACTTCGGTTTGGCAAGTGTCTCAGGAACACAAATACAGGAAGGGGAACAAATTTTTGGAACTCCAGGCTACACTGCGCCGGAAGTGATTGACCCTCCTCATACCTTTGATCATCGAGCCGATATATTTTCCGTTGGGATCATGCTGCATGAAATGTTGACCGGAATAACACCTAATGGGGTTAATCCTCTGGCCGAGCTGCCTGCTGCTACCCATCCTAAACTGCGCATCATCATACAGCGAGCAATCGATCCAAACCCCGCTGCCCGCCATGCATCCGCCGATGAGCTAGCATCAGATCTAGAAAAAATTCTAGCCACTCCGAACAATCCGCAGCCTGCCACTACTGCAAATAGGAATATGGTTCGCCCTGCTCCTCGCCCCATGCATCGTCCCACGTCTCACCACCGGGTGATTCGTAAAAGCAAAACATCATATGGATCCCTAATTGTCATCCTGATATTGATCGGAGTGATCGCTGCTATTTATTTTTTCATGATCAAACCCAACAACGCTGCCATAGAGGCCATTGAAGGAGCTCACGATCATATCGAAACGAACTTAGCTCACGGAGCTCAAAACGCAGCTAAGTCCGCTGATCAGCCGGTCAATGAGCCGGTCGACCAGCCGGTCGATGAGCCGGTCGATCAGAAACCTGCACGCAGAAAAACGGTCGCACAAGAAGGCGTTAAGCCAATCGATGATGTAGATGCATTTTTTGCGCGTGTTGAAGGCATCATGAAAGATCGCCTTAAAGATGATTTGGATAAATACAGCGAGGAAAGCGAAACCTATGCCCAAAATTTCGAGACGCAAGCTAAGCAAGCCATCAACGCCGCGGGAGCCAGCTCGGTAACAACAGCAGTAGAGGATTTGGCATCGACCATGGAGAAGTTGAGAAGTGAAAATTACGTGCTGAACGATTCCTTGCCCGCCTCGCTTGCCAATATTTCTTCCGTCCAAGGCGCTTTCACGAGGTACCAAGCCGCCCAAGCGAAGGCGAAATCCCGCTTTAATAAATTACTCGCGAGCGAGCAATCCTCATACATCAAAGGCCTGGATAAACAAATTGAACGCTACCGCGAATCTAAGGACAAGGTTGCGATCCGCCTGCTTGAAAAAGAGATGAAGAGATTGAAATCGGAGCCGGGATATTACGCGTTTCTGATGGATCTGTGAGGCTGCCGTCTAAGATTTTAGGCCTCCGAAATTTAGCCGTAGCGGCTTTCCCTCCGGCATTTTGACAAGTGCTAGCGATTGCTTAGCAGTGACGAGCAATTCGTTATCCGCCTCGCGGCGCATCTCAAACTCACACCAGAACCTCGCCGTGCGCACCTCACCCAGCCAACCGCGAATCACGATCCAATCCCCCAGTTTTGCCGGCCTGCGGTAATCCACTTCTGTGCGAGTTAGCACGGGGAAAATCTGGGTTTCCGACATTTCTCGGAGTGCCATCCCAAGCTTTGCTGCCAGCCGAGTCCGGCAAGTCTCGATCATACGCAAATAGGCGAGATTGTGAACCACGCCTCCACAATCGGTATCGAAAAACATCACTTCCTCGCGCGTCACCACTTCGGTATCAGATTCAGCCATGTCAGGAGGGTTTCAAAAAATGATGTCTATCTGCAATGTTCTCTTGTGAATTTACAAAAAAAGTTCATATCTGTAGTAGCCGTATGAAATTTAAATCCAGAAAATTGCTCCGTAGAGGACTCAGCGCATGCTGCTTGCTCTTGCTGACTACAGCGGTCAACGCAGATACATTCTTGCCACCGACAGGTAAACTTTCACCATTTCGCCCCGATCGCCTTCCCATCGATGCCCAAGCTATAAACGACTTGTCGAATTATTTGGAAACCCTTACCCGCGCCAGTCCTTACGAAACCGCAGAACATCGCCGCACGTCTGCAAAAGTTCTAGCTCTGGCACTAGCATTAAATCCGCAAAACGGATCTGCAGAAGAGAGACTCAACAAACTCGTAGAAGGCGAAAAGCCCGATTTAGCAGATAAAGAAAAGATTGAGAACGATAAAAGGCATATCTGGAGCAGGCTACAATGGCTCGCATCACCCGAAGCAGGACCGGACGGAAATATTCTCGCAGCATTGATCGGTGAGACCATGGCTAACGTCTTTCCCTCCGATCCACAGGCTAGCAGTTATATTGGCAAACCCGAACACGCAGCATGGAATGGTTGGGTGGAGGAACTTGCTAGTTTTAAAAAGGTTCCGGTCGTCGTGCAGCAACCAAAAGTTGAAGAAAAGAAAGATGAAGATCCACCGAAATTGGTGGAACCCAAACTTACAGAAAAACGAAAATATGATCCCAAAGCGGGAATGGTGATGGATACCGCCAAAATCTCGACCGTTCTTCAAATGTATGACGAAAAAAAATCGGTTTGGGTTTATAAGGTTGTACCGGTAGAGATGAAATCTAACAATCATCCAAAAGATAATGATGGAAATGATCAATGGGGCTTCCGCGTTCAGGTTTCCGGAGATTCAGATGATTATTGGCAAATGCAGGAAGAGATATCAAATCCCTTACGCGATCAGCTCTCGAAATACTTGGGTCAATTGCCCGAACGCGGGCAAGTCAGAATTCGGATGGATGAGGATAAATCCTATCCATTTCGTAAAAACCGCTCAGCAATCACTGGCCCAGCCTTCGTCCTGGCTAACGCTGCGCTCACGGGCGCGGCCGCAGATGGCATTGTGGTCGGGGAAATCGATCAATCGGGGAAATTGAAACTGCCCGCTTTCTTCTGGCGCGCTCTCATGGAGTTGGCTGAAGGATCGGGCGGCAGACTCATTATTCCAGCTTCTGCGGAACCGATGTTTATCAATCTGCTCGCGCTCGAAAAACCCGAGTTTTTCTTTAAATACGAAGTGCTCGTCGCCTCTTCCCTGGATGAGTTCGCCACCCTTGCGAGCAAAGAATCCGACGCAAAACACCAAGAAATTTATGGCAAATTTAAAATCATCAAAGACACATCTGCAGGCAAACCGATAGGCACCTATTTGAACAATAAAATTGTCCGCGAGCGCTTGCAGGAAATTGTCACTCAAGCACCTTATCATCTCTCCTCAAAAGTTCTACTCACCTACGGATCCGTATCGCGACCTCGCTATCTTACTAAAGAAGCACTTGCTGCAGAAATCTGGCGTAAGGTTGATGTGATTAGCGAGATCGCAAAATATGAAGATTTTTACGGTATTAATTCCAACCAACTCTCCAAATTGAATGGGCTCTACGAACAAATGCGCGATGATCTGAGAGATCTGGAGCGCTACACGGATTCTCGTAATTCCGATATCTTAAAAGAAGCCAAAGAGGTAGTGGCTTCAGTCCGTAGCTTCGGCAGAGAATTCGAAGGGAGAGCGGAGATGTGGGAAAAGCACGAAAAAATTCGAATCGCTCATAATGCCATGAAAGATGAGAACCGCAAGCTCCTCGAAAAGCTCTCTGAGCTGACAGGAGATCCACGGCCTAAGTAGATTATGTTTTTGGCTGTGATCGTTGCTCACTGATCCATGTGTATAGGATCACCCACATCGCCAACGCCAAACCGAACAAAGGAATTTGCAGCAAAGACGGGAGCGCGTAGAGAATCGTCACCAACGGAATCCACACTCCCCAAGTTGCGAATAAAATCGGCAGGATCACCTCACGGTAATAGCGGAGAGTAAGAAATCGACCGATGTTTTGGAAACTGCATCCCGAGAGCTTCCAATCGTAAAACCAAGCGCCACTCGGTCCCGCGATAAGAGGATTAAAGATAAACTGATCCACTAAAACCTTAATAGCGACGATTTGGAATGTCGCCTCAGCGCCAAACCACTGCGCCTGCATGCGGTAAAACAAATCCACGGTCATCCCGGTGCATGCCCAATAGGGAATGGTAAACAGAAGGTTCACAGCATTTGATTTCGCCGCTCGCCCTCTCTGAAACCACAACACCCGCATGATTTCCGGCACCACCCCACCAGCAATCGCCGCTGACAACGCTGAATATCCATATCCCCAGCTTTGTTTAAGTTCTGCGAGTTGATCGAGCCATCGCGTGGTTGGCGGATAAAAATAATATCCCAACACCAATGCCAACATGATGCCTTGCACGATCAGAGCCGGGATCAGGTTCGCCCTTGCGGCCTGAAAACCCACCTTCCACGGCGCTTCTTTTAGGGTTTGGGAATTAGGATTCTCCATTGGCACGGCCATCTGTAGACCATCAATTACCATATACAATCAGCAATCCAGCACGCGTGACACTTATGTGACAATGCTGTCACAATATTCCCCTTCGAGCGACAAAGCCATTTTTTTAGTTATATATAGTAAGTGCTAATTATGCAGGCAAGCAACAACATCACAACCTATGAAATCAATTCAAAGCGACCTTCTTGCATCAAGCTTGCTTGGGATTATGCCAGCAAAGGCTGAACCTACACCTCTGTTTACGCTGGTCTCAACTACTACATCTACGGTCATAAACTCAAACTTATGAATGGTGTGGAATACTCCAAATTGGGTGGCGGCGACTACGACGGCATAACCTACATGAGCGGTCTTCGTTTTTCCTTCTAATGTCGCAAATCTAACATTAAATTAAAATTGATAAAAATATGAAAGTTATATCCACACTATTAGCCTCAGCAGTCATCACAACGATGGCTGGCGCACAAACCCTCAGCCTCAAAGGGAGTGATACCCTTGGCGCGAAACTCATTCCTCAACTTGCGGAAGCCTTTAAGGCAGCTGGCAACAAAGACGTGAAATTTGAGATCGCTGCCGAAGGTTCCACCACCGCCTTCCCAGCACTCGCCAACGGCACCGCTCAAATCGGTATGTCTTCACGTAAAGTGAAAGAAGACGAGCTCACCTTCTGCAAAACCAAAGGCGTTTACCTCCAAGAGCACCCGGTCTGCCGCGACATGCTTGTGGTCATCGTGAACAAGAACAGCCCAGTGGCTAACCTCACGAAGGCTCAAGTTGCAAAGATCTTCACCGGACAAATCAAAGACTGGTCAGAACTCGGCGGCGCTCCTGGTAACATCTCCATCTACACCCGTAACACTTCTTCCGGAACTTATAAAGACTGGCAGAATCTTGCGATGGGTGGACGTGATTATGCTGCTACCTCGCTCAAAATGGCAGGTAACGAGCAAATCGCTCAAGAAGTTGCTAAAAATAAAAACGGTATCGGTTACGTCGGTCTCGCTTATTCAGTGACCCCTGGCGTTAAAGACATCATCATTGATGGCGTTGAGCCAATCGAAGCAAACGCTAAAAAATACGTCTACTCACGGGGTTGCTACCTCTACGCACCTGATAAACCAACCGCAGAAGCCGCAGCCTTTCTTGACTTCGTCAAGTCTCCAGCTGGTCAGGAGATCGTTAAGAAAGTTGGCTTTGTAAAATACTAGCATACTAGCTTTCAAATATTCGGCAAAATATGTTGTTTATGAGCATCGTTGGCTGGTTCGGCCGTGCTCATTTTCATTCGTTCAAATTTTGACCCAACATTAACCATGGCTTCTGAAAAATCACCGAACGAAAAGGCAGGCCATCGCTTCCAGCGCAGCGGTTTCTCGTATGAGCAACTCATTCGGTTTTTCTTCGCCTCAAATGCCGGCTTAACGATTGTCATTTTAATTCTAATCATCGCCTTCCTTCTTAAAGAAGGATTGGGATTTTTTCCAGGATACCGTCGGGATCTGGAGACCTATCGCATCGCTGGACTCGAATTTGTCGATATATCGCGCGATAACCTGACCTCCCATGAGCAGTTAACGAGTCTACTCAATCGCGCTTATTATGCCGAGGTAAACGGCAAGAGCGCTCGTGAACTGATACGGACCCAAGAAGCCAGCGCTCTTTACAACGCTTTTACAGATCAAGTGGGTCCAACAAGAGATCTCATTTTAAATAATCCCCAAGCTGGGACAGATGCCAACACAGGCATGAAAGCTGCACTCCTCAGCAATTACGAAAAGCAACGAGAGCAAGCTTTGCTCAAACCTCTCAAAACACCGCATCTGTCAGCCAAAGAGCGTGAGCATTTGATCGAATCCCTCCGGACCCGGCCTCCAGAAGCCACGGACGATCCGCCTTTAGTTGCCGCACTGGTGCAAGAATTTGTTGCCGCTCAACAAAAGCACTCCGCTCCTCTTCAGGATTTCCGAACGATCATCGATGATTTTGAAGCCGCTGGTTTCGATCTGGGTTCCATCGTCATGGAAATGACCGAGTCTGTAACCGTCACGAAAGAAAAGCTTCAGACAGCTGACATTCTCGAAAAAGACAGAAAAACCCTGCTGGCCGCGGCTTCCAGAGAAAAAGACCCCGTCGCTCGCGAAAGACTGCGCGCCGATGCATATGCCGCGCTCGCTGTAAAGCCCGACATTGAGACTCCGATGCTGGCTTTACTCGAACGCAAGCCCGAGTGTATCGAGCTTAACAAGCAACTTAAAATCTCATCATCAGAAGCATTCTCTAAAATTCCTAAATCTCTTTCCGAGCCAAATTCAAAACGTTATTTAAATGTGGCTCGCAAAGCTTGGCCGATTTTTATCGCGGGGCTCGATAAGACTCCTGAAAAAATCAATTCGTGGAAACACATGGATCCCGTGCCGCTATCAGATTCCATCATGTCGTTTATGACCGGTAAAAGATGGGTCACTGGTGGAGAGTGGCAGGATTTTTATGGCATCCTTCCTCTGGCGGTCGGCTCATTGATGATCGCATTGGTTGCCTTAAGTATCGCCATTCCGGTTAGTATCAGCGCTGCGATTTATGTGAATCATTTTGCCAAACGTCGTGAGCAGGCAATTATCAAACCTGTTATTGAATTCATTCAAGCTATTCCATCGGTCGTTCTCGGTTTCATCGGTATCTTGGTTTTTGGCACGATCTTACGCGAGATTTCCGTGATGGATGCATTCCAATGGGTGCCAGGATTTCCCCTCGAGGAGCGACTCAATATTTTCACGGCTGGATGTCTTCTCGCTCTCATGAGCATCCCGACGATATTCTCACTCGCAGAGGACGCGCTTAACAACGTGCCATCTGCCTATGCGGAGGCTTCAGAAGCTCTAGGAGCCTCTCACGTGCAAACCGCTTTCCGCGTGATGATCCCAGCTTCTTTCTCAGGTATCCTAGCCGCAATTCTGTTAGGATTTGGCCGCGTCATTGGAGAGACCATGGTCGTCCTTCTTGTGGCAGGAAACCGAATCAAAATTCCCGATTTCAGCGAAGGCCTCGGAGCCTTCTTCCAACCCAGCCATACGCTTACCGGGATCATCGCTCAGGAACTCGGCGAGGTTCCACTGGGCAGTGTGCACTACCGTGCGCTTTTCGTTGTGGGTATTCTATTGTTCGCCTTCGTTCTCGGCATCAACGCCACCGCACATCACTTCGTCAATCGTGTGAAAAAGTAAATTTAACATCATGCTCGATCCAGAAATACTTATCCGGAAAGGAATGCCGAGGGGATACTTCAAAGATATCTTCGTTCGCATTCTGCTCGGTAGTGTCACATACCTCATTGTTCTGATCGCGGTATTGCTGTTTGCCAAAATCGTTATCGACGGCGCACCCTCGATCTTTAACTCAAAATTTCCTTTCGTAGATATTGAGTTCCTCACGGCAAAAAATGAGACCTTACATGTCTTTGATGATAAAGAAGGCACGCGACATCAGCTGCCTGCTTCAAAATACAACGAGTATTTAAAAGCGCATCCCGAGGAAACCATCTACAACGAAAAAACCTTTTCCTATTCGGGTGGAGGCATCGCTGGGCCGATTGTAGGCACCGCGCTTCTTACCATTGGAGCGATGATTTTGGCTTTGTTTTTCGGAGTCAGCGCAGCCATCTATTTGGCCGAATATGCAAAACAAAGCCCATTCATCCATGCTGTTCGCCTTGCGATTCTCAATCTAGCAGGTGTTCCATCAATCGTTTTTGGCTTGTTCGGATTTTCCGTATTTGTGCTGGCGGTGCCTGTGATCACCAATACCCCATCGGATCGATCTATGCTGATCATACCGCTTCTGATTAATGATTTTGTGCTAAGCTTTCAGGGCTGGAATTCATCGCTCATGGCGGGTTGCGCAACACTTGCTTGCATGATTCTACCGGTGATCATTACAGCTTCGGAGGAGTCACTGCGTGCGGTGCCCCAAGGCTTCCGCGATGCATCACTCGCGATGGGAGCGACTCGCTGGCAAACCATCAGGAAATGCGTTTTGCCATATTCTCTTCCCGGCATCCTGACTTCATCTCTTCTCGCAATCACTCGCGTGGCGGGCGAAACCGCACCCATCATGTTCACCGCTGCCGTTGCGGCTAAAGACGATTTTCCATGGGAGGGCGCAAGTAGTCCTCTCGATGTTCTATCCTCCCAAGTGCAAGCATTGCCGTATCACATTTACACACTTGCGGCGCGCATCCCTAATTCTGAATACACCCAACGTGCACAATACGGATCTGTTCTCGTATTCCTCATCCTCGTTGCAGTGCTCTCATTCGGATCCATGATCCTTCGTTCTAAACTTCGCGCCAAACTCAAATGGTAACTCCTCCCACAGAAACATCCATCGCTATGGACACTGCAGTTCAGATCCAGAACGTAAATTTTGCATATGGCTCTAAACAAGTGCTGCATGATGTGACCTTGGACATTCCAGCGAATCAAGTCACTGCGTTCATCGGTCCATCGGGCTGTGGTAAATCCACTCTGATTCGTTGCATCAATCGCATCAATGACCGCATTCCTGCTGCGCGTGTTACCTCCGGATCCATTCGGGTTCACGGTATTGATATTCACCGCCCAGATATTAACATGAATGAACTCCGTCGTCGTGTTGGGATGGTGTTCCAAAAATATAATCCGTTCGCAAAATCCATCTACGATAATGTTGTCTATGGCCTGCGTATTGCCGGTGTGACGAAACGTGCGGAACTAGATGAGGCGGCCGAGAAAGCACTCACCAATGCAGCCCTGTGGAATGAGGTCAAAGATCGCCTGAACACAAGCGCATTCGGTCTTTCTGGTGGACAACAGCAACGTCTCTGCATCGCCCGAGTCATTGCCACAGAGCCAGATATTGTCCTAATGGATGAGCCTTGCGCTGCATTGGATCCGCTCGCTACGTTGAAAATCGAAGAGCTCATCCACGAGCTTAAGAAAAAGTTCACCATCGTGATCGTCACGCACAATATGTCACAAGCCACCCGCTGCTCGGATCGCACAGCTTACATGTATCTGGGTAAGCTGATCGAATATGGTGACACCATGCAGATTTTCGAAAACCCCAGAGATCCACATACTGAAGCCTACATCTCGGGCAAGTTCGGCTGATTTATCACTTTCTATTATGAACGATCTTCAGGAAAAACAGACCGCATCAACGACTACCACGAACGCCGTGGACATTCGAAACGTGTCGTTCAACTACGGTTCCACTCAAGCGCTTAAAGATATCACTTTTGATGTGAAGCGAAACGAAGTCACCGCATTCATTGGTCCTTCGGGTTGTGGAAAGTCCACCTTGTTGCGTTGCATCAACCGCATGAATGATGAAATTGCCGGAACCCGCATCACGCACGGAGAAATCCTTGTCGAAAATATCAATATTCATGACCCATCAGTAGACGTCGTAAAACTGCGTCGTGATGTGGGTATGGTGTTTCAAAAGTCCAACCCATTTCCTTCCAGTATTTACGATAACGTCGCCTACGGCTTGCGTATGCGTGGCGAGCGCAACAAGGCCATTCTCGATCAGTCTGTGCAAGAAAGCCTTGAGTCAGCGGCGCTATGGGATGAAGTGAAAGATCGCCTCCAAGAATCTGCACTCGGGCTTTCCGGTGGCCAACAGCAACGCTTGTGCATCGCGAGAACGATCGCTGTGAAACCCATCGTGGTCCTGATGGATGAGCCCTGTAGCGCGCTCGATCCTATCGCTACGGCAAAAGTTGAAGAACTCATCTGGAATCTAAAACAAAACTACACGTTCATCATCGTCACGCATAACATGCAACAAGCCGCAAGGGTTTCTGATAAAACTGCTTTTTTCTACATGGGTGGACTTGTAGAGTTTTCTGAGACCAAGCGCATGTTCTCAAATCCAAGTTTAAAGCAAACTGAGGAATACATCACTGGACGATTCGGCTGATTATACTAATTAACCATTCTAACGTCATAAGCAATCAACATATATTTCAAGACATGGATCATTCCATGGATGCCCTAAAAGAAAAGGTGCAACTCATGGCGTCTCTAACATGTCAAAATATTAACCATGCGATTCAAGCGCTCCTGTCTCAAGATATCGATTTAGCGCGCATGGCGATCAGGGATAACTCTAAGGCGGACGAACTTGAGGTGCAAATTGACCAAATGGGGCTGGATATTTTAATTCGATTTCATCCAGTTGCTACGGACTTGAGAGTGGTAATCACCGCAATGAAAACCGCGCACAACCTAGAGCGCATCTCAGATCATGCGGTCAGCATCGCCAAGCGCGCGAAGAAAATCTGCAAGTCACAAACTCCTATTGAAGTGGTTATCGTCGAGCCGCTTTATGTTATGGCTGAACAGATACTCAATGATGCGCTCCGCGCATACAGGGATAATGATTCTGAACTCGGCCAAGGACTACATGCCTGTGACAAAGAGCTCGATGCCGCTTACAAACAAGTCTCATCATCACTCAGTAGTAGCTTGGAAAACTCAGGAACGAATGCCGAAAATATTTTGCATCTGATTCTCGTAGCTCGCTCCATCGAGCGAATTGGCGATCTTGCAGTAAATATCGGAGAAGATTCCTATTTCCTCAGCAAGGCCCGTGACATTCGTCATGAGCAACGCAAAAGCTAAAGCCATCGCGATCATGTTTTCTGGAAATCAAAGAATTGATTTCCTGCCGATTATTGGTTTATTAGGAGCATGAGCAATCGATCCACTCTCATTCCAGCGCTGACGGCACTCGCATTCATTATCGGTAGTTCCACGCTCCCAGCGCGGACATGGACAGATGCAAAAACCGGAAAGACCCTTGAAGCGGAACTAATCGGACTCAAGGATGGTAAGCTGACCTTGAAACGCAAAGACGGTAAAACGTTCGAACTGGAGCTGGATCGTTTATCCCCGGACGACAAGGCATTTGCTGAAAAAGAAGCTGCGACTAAGCCGCTGGGCGGCGCTACCGATTGGCCGACCTGGCGCGGCACGGCGCGGGATGGAAAATCGCCGGACACCGGCTTGCTCAAGGAGTGGCCGAAGGATGGGCCGAAGTTGCTGTGGACATTTGAAAATGCTGGCAAGGGCTACAGCTCGCCCGCACTGGTGGGTGGAAAAATTTATCTAACAGGGAGCCGCGGCGGAAAGGCGGAGGTAATTTGTATCGATTCCAGTGGCAAGGAATTGTGGTCGGCTCCGATCGGTGCCGATCCAGGGAACGGCTACAATACGGGATGGGGTGGGGGAACGCGTGGCGCGCCGACGGTAAGCGATGGAATGGTATTTGCGATGAGTGCGAACGGCGAGCTCGCCGGCTTCAATGCGAAAGATGGTAAACCTCTTTGGAGCAAGGATTTGGTTAAAGATTTCGGTGGGAAAGTACCGGATTGGGGTTACTCGGAATCGCCATTGGTGGATGGTGACAAAATCGTCGTTACTCCTGGTGGAGCTCAAGGAGCAATCGTCGCGTTTGACAAGAAAACCGGGAAAGAACTGTGGCGCAGCAAAGACCTTAAAGATGGCGCTCAGTATTCCTCGCTGGTCATCGCGACCGTGAAAGGCAAGCGGCAATACATCCAGCTTTTCATGAATACACTGGCCGGCGTGAGCGCGGAAAATGGTGATGTCATTTGGAAATCGGCCTGGCCTGAAGGACGCACAGCAGTGATTCCTACTCCAGTCTATCATGATGGCTCGGTTTACATGACTTCCGGTTATGGCTCGGGTTGCAAACTGGTGAAAATCGATGGCGGTAAGGCCGAGGATGTTTGGGAAAACAAGGTGATGAAAAATCATCACGGTGGTGTGGTGCTGGTAGACGGCCACATTTACGGATTCTCAGATGGCGGCGGCCTCGTTTGTCAGGAGCTGGCGACCGGTAAGCAGAAGTGGAACAAACGTGGCGAGGGTAGCCAGAAGGGCGCGGTTCATTTCGCTGACGGAATGCTCTACTGCATGGATGAAGAGGCAGGATCGGTCTTTTTAGCCGAAGCAAATTCCGATAAATACACCGAACTCGGCCGTTTTGAAATTCCTCGCCAAACAAAATTGCGCGAAGGCACCAACGGCAAGATCTGGACTCATCCGGTGGTGATCGGCGGCAAACTTTATCTCCGCGATCAGGATCTGTTCTTCTGTTATGATGTAAAGTCCTGAGCCTATCGGCTATTTGGCGGATCCATCCTTGCCGAAGCAAAACAGGCTCTTGTCTGAGCGGAAGATCAGGCGTCCTCCGACCGAAATCGGGGAGGCGATGACGCCTTCTTCAAGCGCATGGCTTTTGATTTCCGACAGTCCGTCTTTCGTGATTTTTCCACTGAAAACCATGCCGTCTTCCCTGACACAATAGATCTGGTCTCCCACGAGAAGCGGTGACGAATAATAAACCTGCGGAGCTTTCGGTAGGTTCGATTCCCAAAGTTTCTCTCCCGATTTCGCATCCAGACAAGTCAGGCGTCCGCGATTCGGGCCACCATCCTTGAGCACGTAAAACTTTCCATCATGGAGGATAGGGGAGGTGGCATCGGCGCCAAGTTTGTCATTGCGCCAAGTCCAATGGGTCTCCGAAACATCGCCGCTGCCGTCCAAACGGATTGCAGCAAGCGAATCGCCTCGGTTGAAAGGAACCAAGGCGAGCCCATCACCGACGACTGCCGAAGCGATGACCCGCTGCATGTCGGCACGCTTCGGATTGAAACCGCCACACTGCCAGACAAGCTTGCCAGTCTTCGCGTCGTGACCTGTTAGATGATCTCCGCCCCAAGTGATGATTTGCTCTTTGCCGTCCTTCTTGACGACGTGGGGAGTAGTGTAGGAATCGCCGGATTCCTTTCCGGTTTCAAATTTCCTGGAGGTTTTCCAAACTTCCTTCCCGGTCTTTGGATCTAATGCGACCATGTAGGAATCGCCTTCCGTTTGCATCACAGCGACCACGACATGACCGCCCGCAAAAACGGGAGATGTCCCTTGATCCCACCAGAGTTTGTCCTTGCCGTATTTTTCTTGAAGGTTGATTTGCCATAGTGGTTTTCCATCGAGATCCGCACAGGCTACGGTTCCCGATTTGAAATAGGCTACGACGACATTTCCGTCGGTGATCGGTGAGGAATTCGTTGAGCTTCCGACGCGTTGTCCGCGGCCGGGAGTAATCGCACCGTACGTTTTGCGCCAGAGTTCTTTACCTTTGGCATCGTAGGCCAGCAAACCGTCCTTATCATCGATCGGGCTGGTGACGAAGAGCTTGTCATTCCAAACAATCGGGGTCGAGCAGCCGCGGCCGGGCAATTCGACTTTCCAGAGCAATTTCCCCGCCAGATCGAGGGGTGGCTGCTCACCGGTGATCGCGCCATTGCCGCCTTCACCGCGCCATGCAGGCCAGTTCCCGGCAGTAAGCAAACCCGTCAGTAATAAACTCGTTGCGAAAATTTCAGCTTTCATCACAAAGCCATACGAAACTAGGAATCGCTGACTGTCAAAATAATCAGCATCTCATTTCACTTCGAGGCAGACCGCCTCGCCATTATTCGAACGGGCGAAGATCCTGCCATTAGCAAATGCGACGTGAGCCCAACTGACAGATGACAGCGCTTTCACTCGGCCATGTTCCTTCCAACCGGCTTTAGCTGGCTCACCACAAATGATATCTCCGGTTTCCGAGAGAATGATCATCTGGTCGCCGACCATCAGCGAGCTGCCGCGGGTTCCCGGCATCTTTGTACGCCAGTGTGGCTTGCCGGTTTTCATGTCCATGCGGATGAGTTCGGCATCGATGTTCTTATCTCCGAAGACGCCAAGGATATCGCCGTCCTTGAGTATGCTGTTTTGGAAAATCATGCGAATATCCTCATCCTTGTGAAGTACTTTAGGCTCACTGCCCGAAACATCGATGACCACGTAGCCCATGCCGTAGCCTGAGGCGAGGAACATCATGCCGTTGTGGTATTGGGGATTGCTTGCATTCACGTCATAGGAAGTTCGCCAGCCGAATTCGAAAACGGGTTTGCCCTTTCCATCTAAATTGTAGGCCACAAGTTCGCGGCCGTGAAACGCGGCGACGAGTTCACGTCCCTTGTGCGTGAAAAAAATCGGTGCCGCGTATCCCGGCTTGGTGTCGTCCCCCGACTTCCAACTCACTTTGCCATTGGATTTCTCAAGTGCGTATAGTCCGCCGTCGTCCGCACAAGGCAGGCAGTAGAGCAGATTTCCTTTCACCACCGGTGGGGCGGAGTATCCCCAATCCGGCACCTTGCCCTTGAAATCGTTTTTGTAATGCACATTCCATTTCGGTTTCCCGTCCGCCATGGAAAGGCAGAAAAGATTTCCGGATTTGCTGAGCGTGTAAACGACATCTCCGTCAATCGTTGGCGTGGCGTTCGGCCCCCCTTCGTAAAGCTTCGGGTCGAGTTTCTCGGGGTATTTATGAGCCCAGATTTCTTTCCCCGTCGCCGCATCGAGGCACCAGACAATGTCGGTATTGTCCTTGTTGCCCATGACCACAACTTTCTCTCCTGCGATCGCAAAGCTGGTGCAACCTTTGCCAAGATTCTTGCGCCAAAGTTCCTTCGGCTTCTCCTCTTTCCAATTCGTGCGGATTTTGCCTTCCACGATTCCCGATCCCTCAGGGCCGAGTAAACGCGGCCAGTCTTGGGAAAACGCGAGAGCAGGAAGGCACATGAGGAGGAGTGAAATTGTTAGGCTTTTCATGATGATCGAAGTAAGAATGAGAAGGCGAAGTCATTGTGCCTAATGCGGCTCAACACTTGACAAGGTAAAAGGTTACACAGAACTTACTGGAAGCTAGGAAGTTTTTTCGTTTTCGCACGGCCAAGCTCCAGCCACGCTATCGGTATTTTAATACTTTTATCCAACTAACACTCCATCCATGCGCATCGCTTCCCTTGCCCTCGCTCTAACCGCCGCCGTCTATGCACAAGAACCGCTCTCACTCGCTCCGACCATCGTCGAAGCGGAGCGGATCGATGACGAACCTGCTGCTGTCAGCGTGATTTCCAGTCAATCGCTAGAGCTTTTTCAAGCGCAATCATTTTCCGACCTTACAGGAATCGTTCCGGGATTCAATGTGGTTTCCGCCGATTCACGTGGCTATGGCCAAGTGGTCACGATGCGCGGTTCCACCAACACGCTTTTCTTCGGCCCGCCCGCGCTTGGACTCATGATCGACGATGTTCCTTTAGGCCACGCCTTCAGCTATCCGTCCGAGTTGTTAGAGCTCGAGGAAGTGCGGGTTCACCGTGGCCCGCAGGGACCTAACTTCGGCCGCAACGGCCCCGCCGGGATGGTGGAAATGTTCACCCCACGTCCGGGCGAAAAGTTCGCTGGTAGTTTGACCACCGAATACGGCTCCTACGATCATGTCGGGCTCGGATTGCAAACTTCGGGACCGCTCGGCGGCGATTTCTCGCACACCCTCCAGCTTTTCCATGACCAACGCGACGGATACATTCGCAACAGCTTTCTGGGCGATGAGACCGACGACCGCGAGGCCACTGGCGGGCTATTCAATCTGTTCTGGAACCCGAGCGATGATTTCGAACTCCGGCTCCGCTACTACGGCGAGTTTGTTAACGACGGCTCGCAGCGGCTCAGTTCCTTGTCCAGTCCCGATCCTTTCCAAGATTCCTCGGATTTCCTCGGATCCACCGATCTGGAGCGCCACCAGTTGTCCATCCATAGCCGCAAGGATTTCGATTGGGGGAAAATGGAAACCATCACGAGCTACCAAACCTGGGATCTCGACCCCTCGACCGTGGATCTGGATCTTAAGGCTGGGGTAGGCGACAACCGCTCGCGCATCGTCCAGAACCAAGATCTCATTTCCAACGAGATACGCTTCTCTTCGGCAGATGATGCCCACCTTCGTTGGAGAGCCGGATTTTTCCAAATGATGATTGAAAACGACGGTCTCGCCACCCGCCGGTTTCTCGTTCCCATCCCGCCATTCTTTCCCACAGCGATCGAGGACACCCGATTCTCCATCGACCAGCTCAACCTCGCCACCTACGGCAACGTCACCTGGCAGGCCAGCGAGCGGCTTGCCGTGGACGCCGGTCTGCGGCTGGACTACCACGAATCGGAAATCGACCGATTGAAAACCTCAAACCTAGGCGCACCCGCCCCTGTTCGCGGCTCTCAGGACGAGGTATTTGTCTCTCCGGTGCTGGGCCTCACCTATGCCATCACCCCTACGGTGGATGGCTTTATCCGCAGCAGCATCGGCAACAAGCCCGGTGGATTCACGGCCTTTGTGGATTCGGCCAACGGTCCCGAATTTGATCGCGAAAGGAACTGGTCTAACGAAATCGGAGTCCAATATGAAAACTCGGATCACGATCTACGAATCGGACTGCGCGGCTTTTGGGATCAGATCGACGATTACCAATTTAACCAGTCCGTGCCGTTCAGCACCGACTTCGCTGTCGTCAATGCGGATGAGGTCACTTCCCGCGGAGTTGAGCTGGATCTTGCTTGGACGCCTATCGAGCGCCTCACCATCCGCAGCAGCGTGGGCTATGTGAACGCCGAGTTCGATTCCTACACGGATCCTTTTCCCCCCTTCGGTTCATTCAATGGCAAGGACGTTCCCTTCGTGCCTGAATACACCGGCAGTGCTGGCATTCGCTATGATTTCGCTAGCGGTTTTTTCGCCCAGACCTCGGCGCGCGTCTCCGGCCCAACCCGCTTCGATGCCGCCAACACCGGCACTTTCACGCAAGATGCTTACGTCATCTGGGATGCGGAAATCGGCTACACGACAGAGCGTTTCACGATCGCTCTTTTCGGCCGTAATTTGCTCGATGAGCAATACTACTCCTTCATCAATCCACAGATCGCCGCAGGCTCGCCGGGAGATCCTCAGCTATTCGGATTGCGCCTCCGTACAGAGTTTTGATCAAAATATTCCGTGCGCTCCGTAAACTAAGGCTTACCCTCCACTTTTGTTAAACCTCTCCTCATTTCCCACAATGAAACTCACCTTGCTTATTGCCGCTTTACCGCTGTTCGCGGCCAGTGCCGCTGAAACCACCGGCTGGCTCAACTGGCGCGGTCCTCTTCACACAGGAGCTTCGCTGGAAACAGGCCTGCCGGAGAAATGTGAACCCGGCTCCGAACTCTGGACGTATGACATCCATGGCGCGGGCACCCCAGTCATCGCGAACGGCAAGCTCTACGCGTTCGGCTTTTACGGTGAGGTCGGCGAGGACGTTCGCGAGGCCCTGCTTTGCCTCGACGCCGTAACCGGCAAAAAGCTTTGGGAAGTGCGGTATACCGATTACCTCAGCGATGTGGTTTACAGCCGTTATGGCATCGGCGCTCCAGCCATCGATCCGGCCACGGGAAATGTCTATCTCCAGTTCAGCAACGGCCACAGCGTCGCTTACACGGGTGACGGCAAACTGCTTTGGGAACATTCGCTGATGGAGGATTTCGGCCGACTCACCTTCCCGAACGGTCGTAGCGGAGCCCCCGCCATTTACGAGCATCTCGTCATTTTCCACTGCGTAACCGCCAACTGGGGTGGCGATGGCCCGGCCGCCGATCGCTTCTATGCCTTCGACAAACTCACCGGCGAACTCGTCTGGGCCTCCACGCCCGGCATCGTTCCTGTGGACAGTTCGTTCGCCCTTCCCGTTTTCGGAAAACTCGCTGGACGCGACGTTTTTTATGCCGGCACGGGCTGCGGCCACGTGGTCTGCATCGACGCCAACACCGGCAAGCCCCTCTGGCGCTTTCGCCTTTCTCAAGGCGGCGTCAATGCCCAAGTCCTTCTGTTAGGCGATAACAAACTCGTTGCCGTCCACGGCACCGAAAACACCGACGCCTCCACTGCGGGTCGCATGGTTTGTCTGAAAATGCCGACCGAATACCCCACCGAACTCATCACCCTCGGTAAAGAAGCCGAACTCTGGCGCAACGATGAAATCACCGCCTTCAGCTCCTCCCCAACCCTCGCGAACGGGAAAATCTACTCGACCATCGCCACCGGCTCCCTGTTGTGTGTCGATGCCGCCTCGGGCAAAACCCTGTGGTCCGAGAAACTCGCTCCCGATCAAATCCACGCCTCGCCCACCTTTGCCGACGGTAAGCTCTACGTCCCGATGTTCGACGGCACGTTCCATATTCTCAAACCCGGCCCGAACAAAGCCGAGCGCATTTTTGAAACCAAGTTTGAAAACAACCTCCTCGGCGCGCCTGCGATCTGGGCTGGCAAGGTGTATATTTTCAGCAAGGACAAACTGCATTGCTTCGGCTCGAAAGAAGGCACTTACGTCGGTGTCGAGCCCACCCCAAAACCCACGCCCGGTGAAATCGCCAGCATCCAGATCGTCCCTGCAGAATTCGCACTTAAAGCAGGTCAATCCATCGACTTCAAAGTCTACGGACTCGATGCCAACGGCCGCCGCGTGAAGGAAGTCAAAGCGGAATCTTGGGCGACCTTCATCCCGCCCACCGCCAAGGTGCAATCCACCGTCGATGCCACGTTCGAAGGCTCCACCCTCAAAGCCAGCCCGACCGCGAAACTTTCGGCCGGTGCATTCAAAGTCACGGCAAACGGTCTCACCGCCACCACCCGCGGCAGGATCGTTGCAGGTTACGGTTACAGCGCCGATTTCGATGCCATCGAGCTTACGATGAAAGACGAACTCGATCCGACGGAGGCAGTCAATTTTCCACCTCTCCCATGGCTTGGTGCACGGCTCAAGTGGCATGTGCTTGAAAAGGACGGCTCCAAAGTTCTCGGCAACCGCCTCGACAACATCCTCTTCCAACGGACCACGAATTTCTTCGGCGCTTCGGACATGAGTGACTACACCCTCGAGGGCGACGTCATGACCGATGGCACCCGCCGCATCATGTCCACCGTCGGCTTCGTCAACCAGCGCTACCTCATCACGCTGGTAGGCAACGCACAGATTCTGGAAGTTTCCAGCAATCACGACCGCCTCAAACATTCCGTGAAATTTCCTATCAAGCCGAACACTTGGTATCATCTAAAAAGCCAAGTGAAATCGAATCCCGACGGCAGTGGAATCGTTTTCGCGAAAGCCTGGCCGCGCGGCACTGACGAGCCCGCCGAGTGGACGATCGAGACTCCCGTCAAGCACCTCCACCCCAAAGGTTCTCCCGCCGTTTTTGCCTTCTCTCCACAGTCCCAAAAGCGTGTTTACATCGACAACATCAAGCTTACCAAAAATCCGTAAAACACATTCCCATTTTTTACCCAACCATTCATTCTATGAGACTTCCCATTCTACTTCTGGCCCTCGCGCCGGTTCTTCACGCCAAGGATTGGCCGATGTGGGGCGGCACTCCCTCCCGCAACATGGTCGCCGAGGCAAAGGGCATTCCCACCGAGATCGTCCCCGGTAAAATCGATCCTGAAAAGGAAACTGTCGATCTCTCCAATGCGAAAAACATCCTCTGGACTGCTAAGCTCGGCTCCCAGACATACGGCAACCCTGTCGTAGGCAACGGCAAGATCCTCGTGGGCACCAACAACGAATCTCCGCGCGATCCCAGCCAAAAAGGCGACCGTGGAAACCTGATGTGCTTCGATGAGAAAACGGGCAATTTCCTCTGGCAGTTGATCGTTCCCAAACTCGGTGCCGGCAAGGTCAGCGACTGGGAATTCGTCGGCCTCTGCTCCTCGCCCGCTATCGTCGGCGACAAGGCTTATCTCGTCACCAACCGCGGTGAAATCGTCTGCCTCGACCTCAATGGCATGGCCAATGGCAACGACGGAACGTTCAAAGACGAGGCGAAATACATGACTGCAGATCCGGCACCCCCCGTCGCCACCGACGAGAAACATGCAGACATTCTCTGGGTCTACGACATGCGTGAGGAACTCGGAATTTTCCCTCACAACGTTTCCTCATGCTCTCCGCTGGTCGTCAACGGAATCGTCTATACCGCTACTTCCAACGGCATGGACTGGTCGCATACCAACATCCCCGCTCCGCTCGCACCTTCTCTAGTCGCCGTCGATGCCACCACCGGTAAACTCGTGGGAGAGGAAACGTCAGGCGTTGCCGAGAGAGTTTTACATGCTTCTTGGTCATCGCCCGCACTCGGTAAGGTCGGCGACAAGGAAATGCTCATATGGGGTGGGGGCGATGGTTTCGCCTACGGCTTCGAGCCCAAGCCTGTCCGCAACGAGAAGGAGGAAATCGATGTTCTCAAAGAACTATGGCGCCACGATTGCAACCCGGAGGAATATCGCAAAAAGGATGGTGAACCGATCAAGTACGCCACTTTCCGCGGCCCTAGCGAAGTCATCGGCACCACCGTCATTGCTGAAGGCCTCGTTTACGCCGCCATCGGCCAAGATCCCGAACACGGGGATGGCGTTGGCATGCTCAGTTGTATCGACCCTGTCACTGGGAAATCAGTTTGGACTTATAAGGAAATCGGCCGTTCCATTTCTACCCCCAGCATCAAGGACGGTCTCATCTACATCGCCGAATACGATGGCGACCTGCACTGTCTCGATGCAAAAACCGGTAAAGCCCACTGGGTTCACGAAACGCAATCCCGCATCTGGGGCTCCACCCTCGTCGCCGATGGCAAAGTTTTTCTCCCCACCGAGGATGGAGATCTCCACATCCTAACCGCAGGCAAGGAAAAGAAAGTCCTCGGCACGGTCAACTTCGGCGCACCCATTTACAGCTCTCCCGTCGTGGCTAACAACGTCCTCTACGTCGCCACGATGACTCACCTCTACGCCATCGGCACCAAGTAACATGAAAAAGCCCGTCGCCATCTCGATTTTTGCTTTCGTGGCGCTTTTCATCCTCCACCACGATTTCTGGAACTGGTCGAATACCAACCTGGTCTTCGGGTTCATCCCGGTCGGTCTGGCCTATCACGCTGGATACAGCATCGTGGTTTCCCTATTCTGGATCCTTGTCACTCGATACGCCTGGCCGCACTCGATCGAAGCATGGGCGGATGAACCTCACGACTGATGACCAGCCTCTATATCATCATCGCTTACCTCGGGCTGCTCATCCTTCTCGGCTTCGTCACGAACCACTTTTCCAAGGGAACCAGCGCCGACTTCTTCGTGGTCGATCGCTCGATCGGGTCGTTTCTGCTGCTGATGTCGATGTTCGGTGCCACCATGACCGGGTTCGCGCTCGTCGGTTCCACGGGCGAGGCTTTTTCCTCCGGAATCGGCGTGTATGGTGCGATGGCTTCGTGGTCTGGCCTCATGCACTCGGCCGTCTTCTTCCTGATCGGCATCCGGTTGTGGGCGGTGGGCAAGCGCCATGGCTACCTCACCCAATGCGAGTATTTCCGCAATCGTTTCGACTCGAAAGGTCTCGGCTATCTGCTTTTCCCGATTCTCGTGCTGCTCCTCATCCCGTATCTTCTCGTGGGAGTCATCGCTGCTGGGAAATTTCTGCAAGCCTTCACCAAGGGCATGTTTCCGGAGCAATTCGCGCGGACGCTTGCGGACGGCAGCCCTCATCCGCTCAGCGGCGGACTCCCGCCCGAACTTGGCGGGGGAATTCTTTGCGCGATCATTCTGTTTTACGTGTTCTTCGGTGGCCTGCGTGGTGCCGTGTGGGCTAACACGTTGCAGACGACCATCTTCATGATCACGGGCGTGGCAGCTTACTGGATGATCTCCCAGAAACTTGGCGGCCTTGCCGCTGCCAGCCAGGCCGTGCTCGACAGCGACTTCGCCAGACCCCGCGCCGCCCGTGAAGGGATGATGGGCCATGGGCAGTTTTTCACCTACTGCTTCATCCCGCTTTCGGTCGGCATGTTTCCCCACCTTTTCCAACATTGGCTCACCGCCAAAAGCGCGAGAACCTTCAAACTCACGGTGGTCGCGTTTCCGATTTTCATCCTGATCGTCTGGCTGCCCTGCATCCTCATCGGCATCTGGGCCGCAGCCGAGTTCGGCCCGCTCGGTCCCGGCCAGAGTGCGAACGGGGTGCTCGGACGCATGGTCGAAGGCCTCGTCAAGTCACCTATCCTCTCCGGACTCCTGCTGCGACGAGTCCG